>NZ_CAMZFB010000003.1 GCF_947305955.1 uncultured Brevundimonas sp. | reverse complement strand
CGACGGTGGACGCCGAGCGTCTGAAGGCGGCGTTGGGACAGGGGCGCAAGCTGGTGGTGATCGGCGGCGGCTATGTCGGGCTGGAGGCTGCGGCCTCGGCGCGGGCGCTGGGTGCGTCTGCGGTTATCCTGGAGCGTATGGACCGCGTGCTGCAACGCGTGGCTTCGCCGACCCTTTCGGCCTTCTACACCCGTCGCCATTCCGAAGAGGGCGTCGACATCCGCACCAATGTCGAGGTGACGGCGGTGTCGGCCCACACGGTCACTCTGGGCGACGGTCAGGTACTGGAAGCGGATGCGGTGCTGGTAGGCATCGGTGCCATCGCCAATGACCATCTGGCCCGCGAGGCCGGACTGGAATGCAATGACGGCATCATCGTCGACCTCGACGCCCGCACCAGCGATGCCAACGTCTTTGCCGTGGGCGATGTGACCCGCCGCCCGCTGCCGCACTATGAAGACATGATGTTCCGTCTGGAGAGTGTGCCCAATGCTCTGGAACAGGCGAAACAGGCCGCAAGCGCCATCACGGGCCGCCCGCAACCCGTGCATGAGGTGCCGTGGTTCTGGTCGGACCAATACGACGCCAAGCTCCAGATTGCGGGCCTGCCATTCGGCTCCGATGGTCAGGTGGTGCGCGGCGATCCCGACACCGGCAACTTCGCGGTCTTCCACCTGAAAGGCGACAGAATCGTCTGCGTCGAAGCCGTCAACGCGGCCCAGTCCTTCATGTTCGGCAAACAGGCCATCGGCAAGGCTCTGGCCATCAACCCCGAAATCCTCGCCGACGAAACGGCACCGATCAAGAGCGCGGTCGTGGCCTGATCGCAACCTCCCTGTCAGCTTAGTTGCAGGGGAATACGTCCATGAGGGCGAACATAAGGATCATACCGAGAGGATCGGAGTCTTCTGGAGACTCCTTCTCGATGTACCGATCGAGAATGGACACGATCTGGTCTTCAGTCAGGGCCAGTTCGGGAGGGGCGCAGTAAAGCTTGACGCCGTGAGTGAGCTCGGCCGAGGCATTTGCCCATTTGAAACCGTTCTCGACGCCGCTGATGTAGAGTCTGATCAGCTCGTTCTTGATTTCGTCGATCTTTGACTCGCGGTAAATCTGGATGTCGGGATCAGCCTTGGCATCCAGTGGAGCGGCTAGCGTGAGTGCCGCCGTGAGCGCAACCACAAGGTGTTTGATTTTCATGATGAAGCCCTCCTGAAGGCGTAGCCTAGCGGGCACCCGGTAACGCCGCAATCGGCTCAATCTTCCGCCGGCACCGCCACCTTCATGCCGTCCATCTCGTCGGTCAGGATGATCTGGCAGGAGAGGCGGCTGGCGGCGGGGGCGTAGTTGTCGCGCCAGTCCAGCATACCGCGTTCCATGTCCGAGGCGGGGCCGGTGACGGCCTGCCATTCGGGCAGGACGTGGACGTGGCAGGTGGCACACGACATAGCCCCACCGCACTCAGCCTCGATCCCCGGCACGCCGTCGCGGGTGGCATAGGCCATCAGGCTAGCACCGCTGTCGGCATCGACGACCTGTTCGGAGCCGTCGGGCTGGATGAAGGTGATGAAGGGCATGGATGGGACCTCGTGGCAGAGCCACTGGCCTATAGGGCCATGCCGCTTTCAACTCTAGCGCTACCTTAGGGAAGAGCCTCGCCATCCTGCGCACGCAGCCAGTTATGCAACCTGGTGGCGGCCAGCGCGCCGTGGCCCATGGCGACGCTGATCTGGTCCAGCCCGTCAACGACATCGCCCGCCGCATAGAAGCCCGCAATGTCGGGGCCGGTCACGAACCTGTCCGGTACGCAGCCCGATTCCGTGAGTTCAATCCCCAGCGCCGCCGCCAACTCTGCCCGTGGGGAACAGCCGAGCGCAGGATAGATGACGTCGAACTCCAGCGCATCCTGATCCGATAGTTTGACCTCGATCCTGTCGGAGTAGGGGATGATCCGGTCGAGCGCGCCGTGTTTGACCGTGATGCCCTCGCGATCCAGCGCCTCGATCTCATTCGGCTCAAGCTCTGAAAAGCTGAGTGGCATCAGGGTGATGTCCGATGAATAGCGACTGAGGAACAGGGCTTCGCCCGCGCCGTTGCTGTCGCAACCGATCACGCCGATGCGTTTGGCGGTGTGCTCATAGCCGTCACAGATGGCGCAATAGCGCAGGACATCGTCCTTGATGGCCTGTTCATGAATCGGGCGGGGCAGGTCGACCTCGTTCAACAGGATACCGGTGGCGAGGACGACGCCACGGACATGCCATTGCCCGCCGTTCTGGACCTGAATGACAAAGCCTTTGTCCTGCTTGCGGACGGTCTCGACCCGTTCCTCCACGAACTTGGCACCGAACTCGCGTGCGTGTTCGGTCATGCGGTCCACCAGATCGATACCGTTTACGCCATCCGGAAATCCTGGGGCATTGTGGGTGAGGGGAATGCGCAGGGCGCGGCTGTTACCATCGTGGATGACAACGACCTTGCGATGGTAGCGGGCGAGATAGAGTGCAGCGGTTAGTCCGGCGGGGCCGGCACCGATCACGGCCACTTCGTATTCCGTGTGCGTTGTCATGGGCGTCCTGAATTGTCCGAGGGAGGCGGTCCGGCCGACGTTCGGTCAATAAAGTCACGCTTCGGAAACAAGGTTCCGAGATAGGCGCGTCATCGCGTGAGGTACGCTGGGAACGACAAAAGCCCGCGCCATGTACCGGCGCGGGCTTTTGTCAAAATGCAGGAATATCGAAAGAAGTGCCTTCGGGACTATTTCGGAACTGTCTGCCAGATTTCGTCCAACTAGATCCCATTTAATCCAGCTGTGCATCAGACTGTTCAACAGACGCAGCTATTGAAAACACTGAAGAAAAATGGTGCCGGCGGAGGGGATCGAACCCCCGACCTTCGGTTTACAAAACCGCTGCACTACCGCTGTGCTACGCCGGCGCGGCCCGCCTTATGCGGACAGAATCTGTCAGACGCAATAGGGGGCGTGAGGGATGATCAGTCCAGAGCGTTACGGATACGCTCGGCAGTCGCTTTCAGGGCTTCGATGTCAGCCATGCTGGACTGCCCGTGACCGGCCATGGCCTTGCCTTCCCAGCGCGGGATGATGTGGAAATGCAGGTGGAATACTGTCTGTCCGGCGGGGGCACCGTTGAACTGGGTCACGATCATGCCGTCGGGCGAGAGGGCCTTATCGACGGCGCGGGCGGTGCGCTGGACTGCCGCCGTGATCTTGGCCAGAGCCTCGGCCTCGATCTCGAGGATGTTGCGGGCCTGCGAGGTCTTGGAGATGACCAGGGTATGGCCCTCGCTTTGCGGGAAGGCGTCCATGAAGACGTAGACGTCGTCATCTTCCCAAACCGGCACGCTCGGGATTTGGCCGCGCAGGATTTTGGCAAAGACGTTTTCGGTGTCGTACGTGCCGTGAAGGCTCATGGAAGGCTCCTCAGATTTGCGATCAGACTAACAGCGGAACGGGCACATGTTCCAGAGCGGGCGGGCGTCTAAATTTCGCTGAAGTCCGAATAGTTTGGAACTCGCAATTTACTGCTATCGTTATCTGCGGAGCGATGCTTATTGTCCCGCTCCAGTGATGGGGGATTCACCGAAATGAAGACACGTTCAATCGAGGACCTTTGCGAGATCGCCAAGGCTGGAGGCGGGCTGGTGCTGCATGCGGATGTGCGCCCGACCGAAGATCTCATCAAAATTGCAAGCAATCTGGCCGATGGCGCGCAGTTGACCCTGCACGGCATGATCCTGCGTCCGACCGAAGACCTGTGCGCGATTGCGCGGGCCGCCCCCGGTCGGGTGACGTTTCTAGCCTAAGGGCCGGATCAGGAGGGCTGGATCACCATGCAGGTGACGCGGCGGGCGGCGAGCGTTTCGCAAGCCGCCTTGGCCTTATCCTCGGTCATGCCTGTGAAGCGTGAACGATACCAGCCATTGGCCGACTGAACGTCCTTGCGGGCGTTCGACAGTTCGCTACGGAAGCGGCGGCTGACGTCGTCCAGCCAGCTGCGGGCCACGGTTTCCTCGCGGAAAGCACCGACCTGAACGCTCCAGCGACCGCTGGGGGCAGCCGGAGTGGAGGCGGTGTTGCGGCGCTCCGGTCGGCGGGCCGACGGCGGCGGGGTCACCTCGGTCGGGGTCGGGACCGTGGACGGTGCCGAGACGTGGGTGGCCTCTACGGCGGTGTAGGGGCGACCTTCACCTTCGGACGCATATTGAACCGGTTGGGCCGGAATGCCGAAGCCCTGGGCTTCGAAGAAGGCCTGGTTCGACGCAAAATGCTCACCGCGTGACTTGCGTTGCAGCAGGTCGAAACCTGTGTCGGTCAGCTCGGCCACATGGGCGTTGCGGCTGGCGGTCGAGCGGCCACCCATGACCACGGTGATGATGCGCTTGTTGTTGCGCACCGCCGAGGCGGCAAGGTTATAGCCCGAGGCATTGGTGAAGCCGGTCTTGATACCGTCATAGCCGCGGCCCGTGGCCAGCAGGCCGTTGGTGTTCCGGTAGTCGCGACCGTTGTAGTACCAGTCGTGCAGGCCGAGATAGCGATAGTATTGCGGATAGTCGCGCATCACGGCGCGGCTCAGGATCGCCAGGTCGCTGGCGGTCGTGTGCTGGCGGGTGTCGGGCAGGCCGTTGGCGGTGGTGAAGCGCGTGTTGCGCATACCCAGCTCGCGGGCCTTGGCGGTCATGCGGGCCGTGAACTCGGCCTCGTTACCGGCAATGTGTTCGGCAATGGCGACGGCCATGTCATTGGCGCTGCGGACGGCGGTCGCGCGCATGGCGTCATCGAGGCTGATGGTCTGACCGGCGGCGAGGCCCAGTTTCGAAGGCGGCTGCGAAGCGGCACGCGGCGACACGACCAGTTGGTCCGTCAGCTTCACGCGGCCTTCTTCCAGCGCTTCATAGGTCAGGTAGAGGGTCATCACCTTGGTGATGGAGGCCGGACGGCGGGTCTCGTCGGCAAAGCGCGAGAAGAGGACTTCGCCGCTGGAGGCATCCAGCACGATGGCGGCGTATTTGGAGTTGTCACCCGTCTGTGCAACCGGCGGCTTGGCACCGACAGTCGGAACCAGCGCCGAACAGGCGAGCAGTGCGGTGAACAGGAACGGCTTACGAAGAGCGGTAGTTTTCATCGGCAGCACTTAAGCCTCTTCACTGTGGCGCTTCGTGTGGGGGAAGGTCGAAGCGCGCGACAAGTTTGCACCATCACCGACAGGTCTTTCGACACAGTTAACAAGCCGTCAACCTATGGCGCGAGTGATCTTCTTAACCCGCCATTCCGGTTGAGGGTACCCCCGTTTTGCCGGTTTTGACATCTTATGTTGCGGCGCACAAAATCCTTGATTTCCGATCTCGCATGTGCGAAATAGGTATCGCTGTTCTTTTAGCGGGACCGTCCCGCGCGCGTTAACCCCCCCCCGATGCGACGTTGGAGATCTTAGAGATGACCGAAGCGACCGAAACCGTGAAGAAGACTGTCGAACAAGCCACTGCCAAGGCCAAGGCCCAAGCCGAAACCATCCAGAACGCCAGCGCCAAGGCTTTCAAGGACGGCGTCGAGCGTTCGATGAGCTCGTTCACCGAGCTGAACGCCCACGGCAAGAAGAACCTTGAAGCTGTGGTCGAGAGCGCTGCCGCCGCCCAGAAGGGGGCCGAAGCCCTGTCCCAACAGGTTCTGGCCTATGGCAAGAAGACCTGGGAAGACAACGTCCAAGCCGCGCAATCGTTGAGCCAAGCCCGTTCGGTGCAGGAACTGCTGGAACTGCAGACCGCATGGGCCAAGTCGTCGACCGAAGCCTATCTGGCCCACCTGAACAAGACCGCTGAAACCCTGACCGCCTCGGTCAAGGATAGCTTCCAGCCGATCAACTCGCGCGTCAGCGCCGTTGTCGAAGGTTTCCAGTCGGCCCGCTAACCTCCCATAGCGTTCGACTGTCAGAAGGCCCCGTCGCGATCCGCGGCGGGGCTTTTCTTTGTCTGCCGTATGGGAGGGCGCGCAATAGGCTTGGCTGTATTTGAAACCGAACGCTGTTGTCGGGGTTAAGCAGAGCAGTAACGCTTTTACGCTTAAGCTGGGTCACATCATCGTTGACTGGACGAGGCTTCAAATCAGGGCATCATCACCTATCTTCGAGTAACAACGACTAACAGACGGACTTCGAATGCCAATCAAGCGGTCAGGTGAACAGGGGCAGGGTGCCGGAAATGGTGCCGGAGCTGCCGTCGTCACCGAGACAAAGCCGAAGGTTCAGCGGCCCTCGCTCTATCGAGTGCTGATCCTGAACGACGACTACACGCCGATGGAATTCGTCGTCTATGTCCTTGAGCGGTTCTTTCACAAGAGCCGCGAAGACGCGACCCGCATCATGATGCACGTCCATCAGTTCGGGGTCGGGGTGTGCGGGGTCTACACATACGAAGTGGCCGAAACCAAGGTCGCCCAGGTGAGCGAGACCGCGCGTCGTCATCAACACCCGCTTCAATGCACCATGGAAAAGGACTGAGAGGAGCCTTTCATGCCGTCATTTTCCCGTCCTCTCGAAGAGACGCTCCACCGCGCAGTGACCTACGCCAACCAGCGCAGGCACGAATATGCGACGCTGGAGCATCTGCTTTGGGCCTTGATCGACGACCGCGACGCGGCTGCCGTGATGGAGGCGTGTAACGTCGACCTAACGGCGCTTCGTGGTGCATTGGCCGATTATGTCGACAATGATCTGGCTGCGCTGGCGACGGCCGATGGCGATGATGCCAAGCCGACCGCTGGCTTCCAGCGCGTGATCCAGCGCGCGGTCATCCATGTACAGTCTTCGGGTCGCGAAGAGGTGACGGGGGCCAATGTGCTGGTCGCTATCTTCTCCGAGCGCGAAAGCCATGCGGCCTATTTCCTGCAACAGCAGGACATGACCCGCTATGACGCCGTCAACTTCATCGCCCACGGCATCGCCAAGAAGCCCGGTTCCAGCGAGAACCGTCCGGCGCGCGGCACCACCAGCCTTGAAGAGGCCGAAGACGGTTCGGTCGTCAAACAGGGCAGCGAGGCGCTGGAAGCCTATTGCGTCAACCTGAATGAAAAGGCGCGCGAAGGCCGGATCGACCCGCTGATCGGGCGTCAGGCCGAGGTCGACCGCTCGATCCAGATCCTGTGCCGCCGGACCAAGAACAACCCGCTGCTGGTCGGCGATCCGGGCGTTGGCAAGACCGCCATCGCCGAGGGGCTGGCCCGCAAGATCGAAGCCAATGAAGTGCCGGACGTGCTGAAGGGCGCGACCATCTTCTCGCTCGACATGGGCTCGCTGCTGGCCGGAACGCGCTATCGCGGTGATTTCGAGGAGCGCCTGAAACAGGTGGTCAAGGAACTCGAGAACCACGACAACGCCGTCCTGTTCATCGACGAAATCCACACCGTCATCGGTGCGGGTGCGACGTCGGGCGGGGCAATGGATGCGTCGAACCTTCTGAAGCCGGCGCTGGCGTCGGGCACGCTGCGTTGCATGGGCTCGACCACCTACAAGGAATATCGCCAGCACTTCGAAAAGGATCGCGCTCTGGTCCGTCGCTTCCAGAAGATCGACGTCAACGAGCCGACCATCGAAGACACGGTGAAGATCCTCAAGGGGCTGAAGTCCACCTATGAGGAACATCACAAGCTGAAGTTCACCGATGCGGCCATCCGCGCGGCGGTGGACCTGTCGGCCCGCTACATCACCGACCGCAAGCTGCCGGACAAGGCGATCGATGTGATCGACGAGGCCGGTGCCTCGCAGATGCTGCTGCCGGAGAACAAGCGCAAGAAGACCTTGGGCACCAAGGAGATCGAGGCCGTCATCGCCAAGATGGCCCGCATCCCGCCCAAGTCGGTGTCCAAGTCCGACACCGAGGCCCTGCGCGAGCTGGAAGCCGATCTGAAGCGCGTGGTCTATGGTCAGGAAGACGCCATCGAACAGGTCTCGGCGGCGATGAAGCTGGCGCGGGCGGGTCTGCGTGATCCGAACAAGCCGATCGGCTCCTTCCTGTTCAGTGGCCCGACCGGCGTCGGCAAGACCGAAGTCGCTAAGCAACTCGCCGCCACGCTCGGCATCGAGATGCAGCGCTTCGACATGTCCGAATATATGGAGCGCCACACGGTCAGCCGTCTGATCGGCGCGCCTCCGGGCTATGTCGGTCATGATCAGGGCGGTCTGCTGACCGATGCCGTGGACCAGCACCCGCACTCGGTCGTGCTGCTCGACGAGATCGAGAAGGCGCACCCCGACATCTACAACATCCTGCTGCAGGTCATGGACAATGGCTCGCTGACGGATGCGGTGGGCAAGAAGGTCGACTTCCGCAATGTCATCCTGATCATGACGACCAACGCCGGTGCGGCGGACAATGCCCGTAATGCCATCGGCTTTGGCCGCTCCAAGGTCGAGGGCGAGGACGAAAAGGCCATCCAGCGCCTGTTCACGCCCGAGTTCCGCAACCGTCTGGATGCCGTGGTGGCGTTCAAGCCGCTGGCTTCGGACACCATCCGTTCGGTGGTCAACAAGTTCGTCATCGAACTGGAGGCCCAGCTGGCCGACCGCAACATCACCATCGAGCTTTCGGATGATGCGGCGGATTGGCTGGCCAAGAACGGCTTTGATGAACTGTATGGCGCACGTCCGCTGGCTCGCGTCATTCAGGAACACATCAAAAAGCCGCTGGCCAACGACATCCTGTTCGGCGACCTCAGCCGAGGTGGCCATGTCAGGGTTGAGTTGAAGGACGGCAAGATCGCCTTCGACATCACCGCTGGCGGCGGCGCTGCCTCCAAGGAAGAGGAAGAAGAAACGGCCTAAGGTCTGTCTCTTCGCCCAAAACGTTCAGCCCGCTCCGTCTCCTCGGAGCGGGCTTTTCTTTGAGCCGAGCGCGGCGCAATGCTTCGTCTAGGGTAAGGAGCGGCGCGTATGAAAAGCGATATGACCGAGCGGCAGCGCAAATGGTTCGCCTCGCTCGCGGCCAGCCTTCCGGTCAAGACCGGCAAGTCGCTTGAAGCGTGGGCCGACATCATGCGCGCCTGTCCGGAGACGACCCACAGAGCGCGTTTGAAATGGCTGAAGGACCATCATGGTGTCAGCCAGAACTATGGATCGATGATCATAAATGTCGCCTTCCCGGAGGAGGGCGGACATTGGGATGATGCCGAGACTTTGCGGAAGGACCTGTGGCGCGATGTGGCGGTTCTGGAGGCCGTCGAGCGGCTGGCCGACGCCATACCGGATGTGGTCCAGACCCAACGCAAAACCTACACCGCATTTTCCCGCAAGGTGCAGTTTGCCGCCATGCGGCCGCTGAAATCGGGCGGGGCGGTTTTCGGGCTTAAGCTGTCGCTTGAGGCATCTGGACGATTGAAGGCTCCGGCGCGTAGCGAAAGCTGGTCGGAGCGACTGGTGTCGGTCGTCGAGCTGCCGGATGCGGCATCGGTGGACGACGAGGTCGCCCGTCTCTTCGCGCTGGCCGCTGAAAATGGATGAGCCGGCAAAAAGCCGGGCCAGACACTGTCTGACCCGGCTTGATGGTTTCAGTCGTTGGCGCGCTTAGCGCTTGCGGCCCAGACCGCTGAGCAGGATGGCGGCACCGGCGAGGATGCCGGTGGTGAGAAGCGGCTTGTTGCGGGCGAACTCGATGCCCTTCTTGGCCGGTTCGCGCAGGTCGGCCGGAGCCTTGTCAGCCAGACCGTCCAGACCGTCGATCACGCGGCCATAGGCAGCTTTCGCACGGCCAGTCGCTTCCTTGGCAGCGCCTTCAACCTTCAGCTTGGTGTCGCCGGTCAGGTTGCCAAGGCCGCTCTTCACCTTGCCTTCGACTTCGTCAAATGCGCCTTCGATGCGTTGATCAGTCATGGGTTGTTTCCTTCGGGGGGAGAAAAAGGGGGACAGCCCGTAATAGCGTTCGGCGGAGGCGAGGGTTCCGGTTTGTTAACGAATTAGGCCTGCCTGAACGGTGATAATTCCCGCGTCATGGCGTCGCGCTCGGCGGCGACAGCGGGGCCTTCCTGTTTCAGGTAGCGCGCGACCGGATCGGCCAGTGCCGGATCGGAAATATAGTGGGCCGAATAGACGGGCGAGGGCAGGTAGCCGCGCGCGATCTTGTGGTCGCCCTGCGCGCCCGCCTCGACTCGCGACAGGCCGTTTTTCAGCGCGAATTCGATGGCCTGATAGTAGCAAAGCTCGAAATGCAGGAAGGGCTTGTCGATCAAGGTGCCCCACTGCCGACCGTAAAGGGCGTCGCGTCCGATGAAGTTGATCGCGCCCGCGACAGGCGTTTCGCCATTGAACGCCATGACCAGCGCCACCTTGTCGGCCATGGTCAGGCCGATGCGGGTAAAGAAGTCGCGCGTCAGATAGGGGCGGCCCCATTTGCGGTCGCCCGTGTCAATGTAAAAGGCGAAGAAGGCGTCCCAATGGGCTTCGGTAATCTCATCGCCCGACAGGATGCGGATATCCAGTCCGTCCTGCGCCTCGCGCCGTTCGCGGCGGATGGTCTTGCGGCGGCTGGCCGACAGGGCACCAAGGAAGTCGTCGAATGTCGCCCAGCCCTGATTGCGCCAGATGAATTGGATGTCCTGACGTTGCATCAGCCTGTGCTGGCCCATCAGCGACCATTCGGCCTCGGTGGGAAAGTTCACGTGCAGGGATGACAGGCCCATCTGCTCGCACAGCATGACGGCCCCCTGGATCAGTCCCTGACGGACGGTGTCGGGATCGGCACTCAGCGCCACCAACAGGCGCGGCCCCGTGGCGGGGGTGAAGGGAATGGCGCAGAGCAGTTTGGGATAATAGCGACCACCGGCCCGTTGATAGGCGTCGGCCCATGAATGGTCGAAAACATATTCGCCCTGACTGTGCCCCTTCAGATAGAGGGGCATGGCCCCTACGGGGGTGCCGTCTTCGGCGTGCAAAGTCAGGTGGCGTGGTGCCCATCCCTGTTCGGGAACGGCGCTGCCGGACGCCTCGCAGGCATCCAGAAAATCGTATGTGACGAAAGGGTCGCCCGTCGGAGCTGCGAGACTGTCCCAAGCCTCGCGTCCGACACTGGCGACCCCGCCGTGAACCTGAAGCTTCAGGCTCACTTCACCTCGACGATAGCGTCCACTTCAACGGCGAAGCCCAGCGGCAGCTTGTACACGCCAACAGCCGAGCGGGCGTGTTTGCCGGCATCGCCGAACACTTCGACCATCAGGTCCGAGGTGCCGTTGATAACGCCCGGAATGGCTTCGAAGTCCGGACCAGCTTGCACGAAGCCGCCCAGCTTCACGATGCGGACCACGCGGTCCAGATCGCCGTCGAGAGCCGCCTTGATCTGGGCGATCAGGTTCAGACCGCAGAGGCGGGCGGCCTTCTGGGCCTCTTCCGGCGTGACGTCGACGCCGACGGTGCCCTTGATGCCGCCGTTGGCATCGTTCGACAGCTGGCCCGAGATGGTCAGGGTGTTGCCCGAGCGGACATAGGAGACATAGGAGGCAACCGGCTTGGCGGGCTCCGGCAGGGTGATGCCGAGTTCGGTAAGGCGGGCTTCGATGCTCATATCAATCTCCAGATAATGGGGGTCGGACAGGGATTTAGCGCGGGGCAGGGTGTCTGTCTGCCCCTACGTCACCCGAGTTGATCGAAATCGATCAGGGTTTCTTGAGCACGCGTCCGGCCACGACGGCATCGGAGCCGAATTTGGCCCTGAGCGCGTCGATGGCGGTTTCGGTTTTCAGGGCGCGGGCTTCGTCTGTCTGGAACAGTCCGGCGGGGGCGTCGTGGGCATCGACCACCTCGGCCATGCCAATGCCGATCAGCCGGTAGGGTATACCCAATTCAGGCTTCAGCAGGTCGCGGCCCGCGTTGAACAGGGCCCGCGCCGTCTGCACCGGATCGGGCAGGGTGATGCGGCGGGTGATAATCTTGAAGTCCGTCCGGCGCAGCTTCAGCACGATGACGCGGCTGGAGACGCCGTCGCGGCGGGCCTTGCTGGCCAACTTTTCGCACAGCGGCCACAACTCGGCCTCCAGCGCTTCTTGCGTCGTCAGGTCCTCGTTGAAGGTGGTCTCGGCGCTCATGCCCCTACGGTCATGATCGGGGTTCACGGGGCGGCTGTCGCGGGCGTGGCTGAGTTCGTGCAGGCGCAGGCCGCTCTCGCCATAGCGACGGATTAGGTCCTTCACATCGGCATTGGCCAGATCACCCACGGTGGCAAAGCCGTCCGAGCGTAGCTGCTGGCTGAACACCGGCCCGACGCCGGGCAGGATTTTGACCGGACGCGGTGCCAGCAGCGCCTTGGCCTCGGCCTTGCCGATCACCGAGAAACCGCGCGGCTTGTCCAGTTCGGACGCGATTTTCGCCAGAAAGCGGTTGGGAGCGAGGCCGATGGAGACGGTCAGGCCAACCTCGTCCTCGATCCATTTTTGCAGGCGGGCCAACTGCCATGCCGCCGAGCCACCGTTCAGACGCTCGGTCCCCGACAGGTCGATCCACGCCTCGTCCAGCGACAGGGTCTGTACCAGCGGGGTCAGCTTTGCGACCGCGCCGAAAATGCGGGCGCTTTCATGCTGGTATTTGGCGAAGTCGGGCTTGATGACGACCGCTTCGGGGCAAGCTTTCAGCGCCTTGAACATCGGCATGGCGCTGCCGACGCCATAAAGGCGTGCGACATAGCAGGCGGTGGAGACGACCCCGCGCTTGCCACCGCCGATGATGACGGGCTTGTCGCGCAGCTCGGGGCGATCGCGCTTTTCGACCGAGGCGTAGAAGGCATCGCAGTCCAGATGGGCCATGGTCAGCTGGCCCAGCTCGGCATGACAGACCATGCGCGGCGAGCCGCACGCCGGACAGCGGCGGGCTTGGGCCTCTCCGGTCCAGAGGCAGTCACGGCACAGGGACTGGATAGCCGAGGTCATGGTTCGAAAAATTCCGGTCCTTCACGTCAGTTTAAGACAGTGCGGCCAAGCTGATCCTAGAGAGGCTCCTATACCCCAAATGGGGGAAGGAGGCGGGGAATTGGTTACAACAACCAAGGTGTCGGATGTCCAAGACAGTCCTCATCGTCGAGGATAACGAGCTGAACATGAAGCTTTTTCATGATCTGCTTGAATCTCAGGGCTACGAAACCCTGCAAACCCGCGAGGGTATGCAGGCGCTTCACCTTGCGCGCACCCATCATCCCGATCTGATCCTTATGGATATCCAGTTGCCGGAAATTTCCGGCCTGGAAGTCACGAAATGGATCAAGGATGATGAAGAACTTAGCAATATTCCTGTTATTGCGGTCACAGCCTTTGCTATGAAGGGCGACGAAGAGCGTATCAAACAGGGCGGCTGTGAGGCCTATATCTCCAAACCCATCTCGGTCTCGACCTTTCTGGATACTGTCAGGCAGCATCTGGAAGGCTAGCGCATGAGCGCACGCATTTTGGTGGTGGACGACGTTGATACCAACGTGCGTCTGCTCGAGGCCAAGCTGACCATTGAATATTATGATGTGTTGACGTGCCGTGACGGCGCGGCGGCCATCGAACTAGCGCGTGCCGAGCAGCCCGATCTGATCCTGCTCGACGTCATGATGCCCAATATGGACGGGTTCGAGACGTGCAAGCGGCTGAAGGACGATCCCTCTACCCGGCACATCCCTGTGGTTCTGGTCACAGCGCTGGACGGGCGGCCTGACCGTATAAAGGGGCTGGAAGCGGGGGCGGACGACTTCCTCAGCAAGCCTCTGGACGACATCATCTTGATGGCGCGGGTGCGCAGCCTGACACGGTTGATGATCGTCATCGACGAACTGCGCGAGCGCGAACAGAGCGTCAACCGCATCGGCATCGGCGATGCGGGCGTGGAACGACTTCGCGGCACGGGCGGGCGTATCTTGATCGTCGATGATAACGAGGATCAGGCCCAGCGTATGATGTACGAACTGGGCAAGATGCATCGCCCCGTTCACATCCGGCCCGACAGCCGTGACCTGGGCGCGTCCATGAGCGGCGTGGACCTGATCATCATCAATACGGTGACCAAGGGCTTTGACGGTCTGCGGTTGCTGGCCCATCTGCGGGCGCGGGAGAATACGCGCAACCTGCCGATCCTGACGGTGGTGGATGCCGAGGACCGCCAGCGACTGGTCAAGGCGCTGGAACTGGGGGCCAGCGACATCGTCACCGTGCCGGTCGATCCCGAGGAACTGGCCGTGCGTACGGTGACGCAGGTGCGCCGCAAGCGTTACGCCGAGTTTCTGCGCGAGCGGCTGGAGCGCAATCTGGAAGCGGCGGTCACCGATGTGCTGACCGGCCTGCATAACCGTCGCTACATGGCCAGCCAGCTCAGCTCGATGGTGGCGCGGGCCAACCACGGCGGGGATTCGATTGCGGTTCTGATCCTCGATCTGGACCATTTCAAAGCCATCAACGACAGCTTTGGCCACGATGCGGGCGACGAGGTCCTGCGCGAATTTGCCGTGAGGGTGGCCACCAGGGTGCGCGCGGTCGATCTGCCTTGCCGTCTGGGTGGCGAGGAGTTCGTGGTCGTCATGCCGGGAACGTCGCTGGAAGATGCCCAGCGGATTGCCGAGCGTATCCGTCGCGATGTCAGTCAGGTGCCGTTCCGCATTGCCTCAACGGGCGAGCAGTTGAACGTCACGGTGTCGGTCGGCGTCGCCGCCTCGGTCGAGGGGGATACGCCCGAGAGCCTGCTGAAGCGCGCCGATCAGGGCGTCTATGAAGCCAAGAAGCTGGGTCGCGATAAGGTCGCGGTGCGCGCCGCCTGATCCGTCTCAGGCTGGATACCGGACATAGAAAAACGCCCGCCTGAAAATCAGACGGGCGTTTGTTATCAGGCTGAAAGAGCCGCCCTGCATCACGCAGGGCAGGGTCTTACTTGATCTTGCCTTCTTTGAACTCGACGTGCTTGCGCACGACCGGATCGTACTTCTTCACGACCATCTTTTCGGTCATGGTACGGGCGTTCTTCTTGGTGACATAGAAGAAGCCGGTGTCGGCGGTGGAGTTCAGACGGATCTTGATCGAAGCCGGTTTGGCCATCGGAATAAACCTCTGCGACGGCGAAAGCCGCTTGAAATGGAAGGCGCGGAACATACTCCGCCACGCGCCAAAGTCAACGGGCGGAATGCCACGTTGAGCACTCGCCGTCATGAGCTACGCTTTTAGCATGAAATTGACCCAAATTGCACCCGCTTTCGCCATTTCTGCCGCTGTTTTCAGCGTTTTAGCGACCGCTTCACCGACCGCCGCTATGGAATCAGTGCCGGAACAGGACGCTTTTTTCGCGAATCTGCAAACGCTGTGCGGCCAGAGATTCGAGGGCCAAGTCATCAATCCCGGCCCGACGGACGGTGATTTCGCCGGAAAACGCCTGCTGATGCATGTGCGTGACTGCGAGGCGAACGAGATTCGCATTCCCTTCTGGGTCGGTGATGACCATTCGCGCACATGGTTCATTACCCGCACCGAAAACGGCCTGCGCCTGAAGCACGACCACCGTGACCCTGACGGCACCGCCCACACCCTGCACTGGTACGGCGGCGAGACGGCCAACAACGGCTCGCCCAAGCGTCAGGAGTTTCCGGTGGATCAGGAATCGATCGATCTGTTCACCGCAAACGATTCCTCGGCGTCCAACACCAACATTTGGGCCGTCGAAGTCCACCCGACCCAGACCTATGTCTATGAACTGCGCCGTCCCAATGGCCGCCACTTCCGTGTCGAGTTCGACCTGACCCGTCCGGTTGTCGAATAGGCGATAGCCACAGCCGATCAATCAAAAGCCGCCGGAGATGATCCGGCGGCTTTTTCGATGGAGTCAGTCGCGCCGCTCGATGCGGTGCTGGCCATGCAGCATCCGCACGAAGGGGATAGGGCGGTTCGGGTTTTCCATCTGCTCCAAGGCCTCGCCCAGAACGAAGCGGGTGATGGACGGCAGTTCCAGCGCCATGGCGTCCTTGATCGGCAGCCATGCGATTTCGTCCAGTTCGCCCGAGCTGACGATATTGTCCGGATCGCGCAGGGCTTCGACCGGAGCGGTGAAGAACCGCGCGTCAAAGCGGCGCGTGCGGCCCGGTGGCGTGATGGCGCGGGCGATATAGGTCAGGCACGACAGGTCGGGAAGGGCACCGGCCTGACGGTATTCCCGCCACGGCCCGACCACCGAGGCCACAGGGGCGCTGCGGCCAAGGATCAGGCCCGTTTCCTCGAACGTCTCGCGGATGGCCGTCAGGGCCAGCGCACGGGCACGGCGGGCGGGCAATTCCTTTTCCAGCCGCCGTGCCGTCTCGCTGTTCAGATCGCCCGTATATCCGGCGCGAAAGTCGGACGGGTCGATACGGCCACCGGGAAAGACCCATTTATTGGCCATAAAGACATGGCTGTCGGCGCGTCGGCCCATCAGGACTTCAAGGTTCCGTCCGCCGCGCGTCAGGATCAGGGTCGCCGCATCGCGGGGGCGCTGGCGGCTCCCGACGTTGGCGGCGTCCCGCAGGTCCATCTGTGCGTCGAACGGTTCGCTCACTTACGCTTGCCCTTACGGACGCCTTTCAGGCCGCCCAGAGGCTTGCCGCCGTTACGGGCGCGGGCGGACTTGCCCTTGCCATTACCCTTGAAGCTGCCGCCCTTCTGGTTGCGGCCACGCATGCCCAGACGCGGCATGGCGGCGTTCGGGTCACGCGGGGCCGGATCGGACATCATCTGGAACACCAGACCGCCCGTGATCGGCGTTGCCTCGGCCAGCAGCACTTCGACATTCAGGCCCAGCGGATAACGCTTGCCCGAACGTTCACCCACCAGAGCATGCGTGCGGTCGTCGTGGACGAAATATTCGTCACCCAGCGACGACACCGGCACCAGTCCGTCGGCACCCGTCTCATCCAGACGCACGAACAGGCCAAAGCGGGTGACGCCCGTGATGCGGCCCGTGAACACGGCCCCCACGCGGTCCTCGAGGAAGGCGGCGATATAGCGGTCCATCGCCGCACGTTCCGCCGCCATCGAGCGGCGCTCGGTGTCGGTGATGTGTTCGGCGATACCTTCCAGCTCGGCCATCTCGCGGTCGGTCAGGCCGTCATCGCCAAAGCCGTTCGCACGGATCAGGCCACGGTGGACCATAAGGTCGGCATAGCGTCGGATCGGCGAGGTGAAGTGGGCATAGCGGTCGAGGTTCAGGCCGAAGTGGCCCACGTTCGACGGCGTATAGAAGGCCTGCATCTGGGTGCGCAGGACCACTTCGTTGACGACCTCGGCGTGCGGGGTGTCCTTGATCTCGGCCAGCAGCTTGTTGAAGCGCTTGGTGGTCGGGGCCTCGCCCTTGGCCCAGCTCTTGCCGATGGTGTGCAGGAAGTCGGACAGGTTGAAGATCTTTTCCTGACTGGGCGTCTCGTGGACACGGTAGATCAGGGGAATGCGCGCCTTTTCCAGCGTTTCGGCGGCGCAGACGTTGGCCTGCACCATCATCTCTTCGATCAGGCGGTGCGCTTCCAGCGACTGGCGCGGCAGGATGGCCTTGATGCCGCCGTCGGGCGACATCTGCACGCGGCGCTCAAGGCTCTCGATGGCCAGAGGGGCGCGGCGCTCGCGGCCCTTCAGCATACAGGCATAGGCGTTCCACAGCGGATACAGGATGGTATCCATGATCGGGCCAGTGGTGTCGTCCGGCTGGCCGTCAATGGCGGCCTGTGCCTGCTCATACGACAGCTTGGCGTGCGACCGCATCAGGCCGCGTGTGAATTTGTGGCCGATCTTCTTGCCGGTTTTGTCGAACACCATACGCACGGCCATGGTGGCGCGGTTCTCGCCCTGTTTCAGGCTGCACAGGCCGTTCGACAGCACTTCCGGCAGCATGGGCTCCACGCGGTCGGGGAAGTAGGTCGAGTTACCCTTGGCGCGGGCCTCGCGGTCCAGCGCGGTGTTCGGGCGCACATAGGCGGCGACATCGGCGATGGCGACCCAGACGACCCAGCCGTCGGGGTTCTTTTCATCGGTGTCGCGCTCGGCATAGACGGCGTCGTCGTGGTCGCGCGCGTCCTGCGGGTCGATGGTGACGAAGGGGATGTGGCGCAGGTCCTCGCGGCCCTTGAGGGTCGGCAGTTCCTGATTGTTCGCCTCGTCCTCGACGGCCTGCGAGAAGCCGACGGGGATGCTGTTCTGATAGATGGCGATGATGGAGGCGGCGCGGGGATCGTCCTCGCGGCCGATGTGTTCCAGCACCTTGCCGCGCTTGGGACCATAACGGCCCTCGCGCTTCTCGGCGGCGGCCAGAACCAGATCGCCTTCCTTCAATCCCTCGGCCAGAGCGGCGGGGATGACGAGGAATTCCTTGTCCTTCTTGTCCACCGGCTCGATGCGGACCTCGCGGTGGCCCTTGCGGACCACGCCCAGCATCTTGGTGCCTTCGGAGTCCAGCTTCTTGACCATGCGGGCTTCATAGCCATCGGCCACACGGCTGAATTTCACCAACAGCCGGTCACCCATGGCTGGAGCCGGGCCGCGACGGTCCTTGTCGGCCACCAGCACGGCCTGAGGCGCATCGGCGTCGCCCTTGACCAGCTGGACAATCATCTCGCCGTCGTCGGTGCGGGCCACCACATCGACCACGCCGACGGGGGGCAGGGTGCCGGCCTCGGCAAAGCCCTTGCGGCCGCGCTTGCCGAGTTTGCCCTCGGCCTCCAGCTCGCGCAGCATTTCGCGCAGCATGCGCCGTTCCACGCCCTTCAGGCCAAAGGCACGGGCGATGTCGGATTTCTCGGCCTCTCCGGCTTCGCGCAGGAAGGCGAGGAGGGTGTCTTTATCGGGGAGGCCCGCGGTCGGGCGCTTGGGAGTTTTAGCCATTACGCCCTCAATAACGCGCTTTTCGACGAAAAGGTGAAAACTTGCACAAGTTGACCGCGAAGCTCGCTCGGCTCAGCCTCTGGTTTAATCGCTATCTGGAGCACAATCCCATGTCGCTGACCGACACGCCTTCTCTGTCCCGACCGTCGAAGTCGCTATTGGACCTGATCGGCAACACGCCGATGGTCGAGGTGACCAAGCTGGACACCGGCAAGTGTCGCCTGCTGATCAAGCTGGAAAGCCAGAATCCGGGCGGCTCTATCAAGGACCGCATCGCCCTGAACATGATCGAGGCCGCCGAGAAATCGGGCCTGCTGCAACCGGGCGGCACCATCGTCGAAGCCACCGCCGGTAACACCGGTCTGGCCCTGACGCTGGTCGGAAAACAAAAGGGTTACAATGTCTTGCTGGTCATTCCTGACAAGATGTCGAAGGAAAAGATCCAGCATCTGCGCGCCATGGGTGCCGATGTTCGCCTGACCCGTTCGGACGTTCCGCACGGCCACCCCGAATATTACACCGACATGGCCGAGCGCCTGTCGCAGCAGATTCCGGGTGCCTATTACGTCAATCAATTCGCCAACGACGCGAACTCCGAAGCCCACTTCAAATCGACCGGACCGGAGATCTGGGAACAGACCGGCGGCCAGATTGACGCCTTCGTGGCCGGTATCGGCTCGGGCGGCACGATCACCGGTATCGCACGATATCTAAAGTCTAAGGGCTCCAAGGCAGAAATTCTGCTGGCTGACCCGGTCGGCTCGGGCCTTGCGGGAATCGTCAACGAGGGCAAATCCGGCCCCGACGGCTCCTATACGGTCGAGGGTATCGGGCAAAACTTTGTGCCGGACACCGCCGACATCAGCCTCGTGGACAAGGCCTATTCGATCCCCGATGCGGAATCGATCGCGACAGCACGCGAGCTGCTGCTGAAGGAAGGCGTGCTGGCCGGCTCGTCGTCGGGCTGCCTGATCGCCGCCGCCCTGCGCTGGTGCAAGGAGCAGACCGAGCCCAAGACCATCGTCACCTTCGTCTGCGATACCGGCGCCAAGTATCTGTCCAAGGTCTATAACGACACCTGGCTGGCCGATCAGGGCCTGACCGAGCGCGAGATCAAGGGCAACCTGTCGGACCTGATCACCCGCAAATACGAAAAGGGTGACGTGGTCGTCGTCGGTCCGGAAGACACCATCGACACCGCCTTCAAGCGCATGCGCGGCAGCGACGTGTCGCAGCTTCCGGTCATTCAGGACGGTCGTCTGGTCGGCATCGTCGACGAAAGCGACATCGTGCACCTGATGAACACCGACGAGATCACCCGCAAGGAACGTTTCGCCAAGACGGTGAACACCGCCATGACCCGTGATCTGGATACGGTTCAGGTGACCGAGGATCTCGACGCCCTGATCCCGCTGTTTGACCGTGATCGCGTGGCCATCGTGCTGGACGGCGAAAAGTTCGTCGGCCTGATCACCCGCGCCGACCTTATCAACCACCTCAGCCTGAACCGTTAAGCTTATGACTGACAAGAAAAATCATCAGGGCTTTTCGACCCGCGCCATCCATGCGGGACAGGAGCCGGACCCGTCGACCGGCGCGGTGATGGTGCCGATCTACGCCACCTCGACCTTCGCGCAGGAAAGCCCGGGCGTGAACAAGGGCTTTGAGTACGCCCGCGGCAAGAACCCGACCCGCATGGCGTTCGAGGCCTGTATCGCGGACCTTGAGGGCGGCGTTCAGGCTTTTGGTTTTGGCTCTGGCATGGCGGCGACGTCTACGGCGCTGGAACTTCTCGATGCTGGTTCGCACATCGTCACGGGCGATGACCTGTACGGCGGCTCGTGGCGCCTGTTCGAGCGTGTGCGCCGTCGCTCCATGGGGCTGGACTTCAGCTATGTGGACCTGAGCGATCTGGCGGCGGTCGAGGCGGCCATCACCGAGAAGACCCGCATGCTGTGGGTCGAAACGCCGACCAATCCGATGATGAAGCTGGCCGACATCGCCGCTCTGTCGAAGATCGCCAAGGCGCATAACCTGATCCTCGTGGTCGATAACACCTTTGCCTCGCCCTACTGCCAGCAGCCGCTGTCGCTGGGCGCGGACATCGTCATGCACTCGGCGACGAAATACCTGAACGGCCACTCTGACGTGGTCGGTGGTGTGCTGATCGCCAAGACGCCGGAAATGGCGGCCGAACTAAAGTTCCTGCAAAACTCCATCGGCGGCGTGATGGGCCCGTTCGACGCCTTCCTTGTGAACCGTGGCCTGAAAACGCTGGCGCTTCGGATGAAGGCGCACTGCGACAATGCCCTGAAACTGGCACAGTGGCTGGAAACCCGCGAGGGCGTGAAGAAGGTCATCTATCCGGGGCTGGAAAGCCACCCGCAGCATGAGCTGGCCAAGGCCCAGATGACGGGCGGTTTTGGCGGCATGGTGTCGGTGGTGATCGATGGCGATCTGGAACGCACCAAGCGCGTTCTGGAGCGCGTGCGTGTGTTCACGCTGGCGGAATCGCTGGGCGGTGTTGAAAGCCTCGTGAACCATCCGGCCATCATGACCCACGCCTCCATCCCCAAGGATGTCCGCGAGGCCAGCGGCGTGACCGACAGCCTGATCCGCCTGTCGGTGGGCGTCGAGGATATCGACGATCTGATCGCCGATCTGGATCAGGCCCTGTCCTGATCCTGACATCTGTGTGATGCTTCAAGGGGCCGGGGTTCACGAAAGGAACTCCGGCCCCTAGTCTTTAGGGATGCTGCAATACGACGCCCTGCGCGCCCGATTAGCCGAATATCCCGCTGCCGAAATGGCAGTTGGTCTCCTTATCCTCGCCCTGATTGCCTTTATTGCCGACTTTGTTGTCAGGCGTCTGCTGACGCGTGTCCTGCTCAAGATCGTCGGGCTGAAGACGGATGATCTGGATGTGCTGCTGCGTCCTGTGGTGCGCAATCTGGCGCGGGTTGTCCCCTCGCTGGTGATCCAGTTCGGCATTGGCTCTGTACCGCATCTGGCACCGGTCGCGGCCAATCTGATCCGCAATGTCGTGGGGGCGTTCACGATTGTGGCCGTTGTGCTGGCGATCGCCAGCGCGCTGGACATGGCCAATGCCCTCTATAACCGCACCGAACGCGCGCACCGCAAGAGCATCAAGGGCTATTTGCAGGTGGTGAAGCTGGTCTTCTTTGCCATTGCCACCATTTTGGTGATCGCAACGCTGATCGACCGGTCGCCGCTGCTGTTGCTCTCGGGTCTGGGGGCGCTGGCGGCGGTGCTGATGCTGGTGTTCAAGGACACCATTCTGTCGCTGGTAGCGTCGGTCCAGTTGAACTCTAACGACATGCTGCGGGTAGGGGACTGGATCGAGATGCCCCAGATGAGCGCAGATGGCGATGTGATCGACATCGCGCTTCATACTGTCAAGGTTCAGAACTGGGATAAGACCATCACCACTATTCCCACGTGGAGACTGATCAACGAACCCTACAAGAACTGGCGCGGGATGCAGGAAAGCGGTGGCCGTCGCATCAAGCGTTCTCTGCTGATCGATCAGAACAGCGTGCGGTTTCTAACGTCTGAAGAGCGCGAGAAAATGCGCCGTATCATGCTGATCGACGACTATCTGGCGACCAAGGCGCAGGAACTGGATGACTGGAACCGCCAGTTGATCGAGAGCGGTCGTGACCCAGTCAATACGCGCCGAGCGACCAATCTGGGCACATTCCGCGCCTATGTTCAGCACTATCTTAAAAACCATCCGCGCATCAGCCAGCATATGACGCAACTGGTCCGGCAGATGGCCCCTACAGAGATGGGGCTGCCGCTGGAAATTTACTGCTTCACGTCGACAACGGCGTGGGCGGACTATGAAGCCATTCAAGCCGATATTTTCGATCACCTTCTGGCGATCCTGCCGGAATTCGGGCTCAGGCTGGCCCAGCAACCGACAGGGGCCGACATGGCCGCCGTGTTCACGGCTCTGGGCCGCGAGGCATAAAAAAGGGGGCCGTTGGCCCCCTTTTCCATGATCAGAAGCTGTAGGTAAGGCCAGCCACGACGCTGTCCTTGTGGGCCTCGACCGGAAGGTTGGCGTCGGTGCCGTGCCAGCGCACGTCCACGCCCAGCTTCGGCGTGATGGCATAGGTCACACCGGCATTATAACCAGTGTAGTCGACGTTGTTTTCCTGATCGCGGTAGCCGATCTCGCCCGAGACCGACAGCTTGCGGGTGATCGGATAGGCGGCATAGGCCGACACCCACACCCACTGTTCGGTGACACCCAGACCGTCCGGCGAGTACTCGGCGCGCAGGCGGGTGCGAGTCTTGCCGACGGTGCGGGTCAGATCGACCTTGGTTTCAAAGGTGTCGCCATCGAAGCCGGCATTGGCGTCGATCAGGGCCTTGTAGCTGATCTGCAGATCGGCGTTGAAGCCAGCGAACTCGGTGCGCACGCCGGTGAAGGCGGCCAGGCCGAGGTCGGCACCGCCCATGTCCAGCGTCTCATAGGCGGCCTGTGCATAGACACCGTTGGCAGCCGAGTTCCACGTTGCGTGGCCCCAGGTGTAAGCCTTGCCTTCGGACTTGGAGATGTCGCGCTGGCGGTTATCGGATGCTGCGCCGACGGTAAAGTTGATCGTGCCCGATTGAGCGTGGGCAAGGCCGGCCGGAACGAGGGTGGTGGCGGCGATTGCCAGGGCAATCAGGGAAGAGGACAGACGCATACATACTCCGCGTATCAATGTAAGCGCGCGGGGTAGCTTTGCCATAAACGGGCTACAAGTTGTTGAAACTACTTAGATTTTGTAAACCGGCGTTCTGTCGCTCTTTCCGTAGAGGCGTTTAGAAGGCGTAGGCGATGCCTGCGACCAGCTTGTCTTTGTACTGTTCGTCGCTGCTGTCAGCGTCGGTGCCGTGCCAGCGCAGGTCCAGTTCCAGCGCGCGGGTCAGGGCATAGGACACCCCGACATTATAGCCGGTATAGGAGGTCGAGCCGTTCTGGTCGCGATAGCCGATTTCGGCGCTGGCGTTCAGCTTGTCCGTGAAATCCCAGCCAGCGCGGGCGGCAACCCACGTCCATTCCTTCACCGGACCGGCACCATCGGGCGAGTGCTGTACGCGCAGGCGGGCGCTGGCCGGACCGATGGAGCGCGACATGTCGGCGGTGAACTCCCACGCGTCGTCATCCACGCCCGGATTGGAATCGAGACGCCATTTGTGGGCGGCGTTCAGGTCGAAATCGAAGCCGGCCCATTGCGGGCGGATACCGGCGCTGACACCGACCTCAAGGTCGGAGCCACGGCTCTTGACCGTTTCAAAGGCTGGACCGGCGTAGAAAAAGCCGCTGTCATTGGTCCAGATCGCCTCGCCCCAGACGGACGGATCACCTTCGGACTTGGAAGCCGCCTTGGAGCGGTTGTCCGTATTGGCACCGACCGCAAAATCCCATGAACCGGACTGGGCCTGTGCCAGCGAGGGCAGGCCGATCATCAGGCCCGCGGCCAGAACAAGGGCGGGGGAGGCAGTCAGGCGCATAGGTACTCCGGTACGTCTTTTCGAAAGGCGGGACTTTGGCCTATCGCCGCTTTGTGTCAAATTGTGCGCATGCGGACGAAAACTCCTGCGACAGTCTGTCCACCAGCTGCGCGGTCGGCAGGATGTCGTGGATGGCCCCGACGCCGTGACCCGCTGACCAGACGGTTTTCCACGCCTTGGCTTCCGCGCCCATGTCCAGCTTGTGCTCGGGCAGGGTCTTGGGATCGATCCCGTTCTCGATCAGCGACTTGGTCATGAAGTTCGCCGGAATGCCCGATACGGCGGGCGTATGGACGATGTCCGTTGCGCCGCTGTCGATGATCATCTGCTGATAGGCGGCGTCGGCCTGTGCCTCGGTCGTGTTGATGAAGCGGGTGCCCATATAGGCAAAGTCGGCCCCCATCATCAGGGCGGCGGCGACGTCCTGTCCGGTGGATATTGCGCCCGCCAGAATGATGGTCCCGTCAAAGAAGCTGCGAACCTCGTTGATCAGGGCAAAGGGGTTGATGATGCCTGCGTGCCCACCGGCGCCGCCTGCCACAAGGATCAGGCCGTCCACGCCCGCCTCGGCAGCCTTTCGGGCATGGCGCACGGTGGCGATGTCGTGGAATACCTTGCCGCCATAGCCCTGAACCGCCTTTACCACATCGGCCACGGCCCCCAGCGAGGTGATGACCAGCGGCACCTCTTCCTCGATGGTGACGGCAAGGTCGGCCATCAGGCGGTCGTTGGTATTGTGAACGATGTGGTTGACGCCAAAAGCCGCTGCATCGGGGTTAAGCCGCGACTTGATGTCCTTCAGCCACTCCCGATAACCCTCGGTCGTGCGCTGGTTCAGCGACGGGAAGGTGCCGATGATCCCGCTGTTGCACGCCTCGACCACCAGATCCGGCCCCGACACCAGAAACATCGGCGAAGCGATCACGGGCAGCTTCAGCCCCTTTTGCAGGGAAGCGGGAATGGCCATGGGTGTCCTCCGGTGCGTTTTGTTTCGCTACGGATAACATGGATGTGGCGGCGCGGGTAATCCTTGGCCCTTGCGGTTATGGCCTTAGTGGGTGCGTATGGGCAGTCGAATGCGGAAGACGCGGTCACCGCTTTCTTGCGGGATCAGCCGTGCGGAATAGAGCGCGACCTTGGCGGCCTCTCCGAAACCATAACCCTCAGGCGTCTCGCTTTCGACATTACAGGCTCGGATCACCCCGTCCGGCGATGCGCCGCAGATTAGAGTTGCGGCTCCGTTGACGTTTTCGCGAACCGCTCTTTGCGGACGTGCGGATTCCGGCAGACGAGGCGGGACGGAGAAGCGGGGAATGTCACTCGGCGAGCGCGTTTCCAGAATGGCGTTGTAATGCAGATCCGCAGCTTGCCCGGATAGTGGCTGTTGGCGCACTTGATCTTGCGCGACAGCCGTCGAGACTGTGCCCGCAGCGGTCACGACAGCCGTTGCAAGAAGAATAGCCTTGGATTTTGAATCCAACATGGTGGCCTCCGTATGGATAGGCACCATGCTGAAAGTGACGACCGCAGAGCAAGCGTGGCTCTGTAAATGTTGGTGAAGCCCGCAATCGCGACGGTGCCAACCTCGCTTAGTCGGTCGCACTGACAGAACCAGCTCGAAAATCATGCCGATCACGGCAATGATTTGAACCGGGAAGCTTCTCATCTTATGTGAACACCAACACCCCTGCGTCGAAGATCGGCCGTGTTCGCCGGATCGATGCAAGCCACAAAACAGACCCACGGTATTCCATGTCGCACTACACAGACGGCCTGTCGCAGCTCGGTACGCAGATTGCGGCCCCGACCAATCCCGAAGAGGCCGTGCTGGAGCGGGTCCCGAACCCGCACAACGACACCATGTATGTCGCGCGCTTCACCGCGCCCGAGTTCACCAGCCTGTGCCCCGTGACGGGCCAGCCGGACTTTGCCCACATCGTCATCGACTATGTGCCCGGTGACTGGCTGGTCGAGTCCAAGTCGCTGAAGCTGTACCTGACCTCGTTCCGCAACCACGGCGCCTTCCACGAGGACTGCACCGTCTCCATCGGCCGTCGCCTGAACGACCTGTTGCAGCCGAAGTGGCTGCGTATCGGCGGCTATTGGTATCCGCGCGGCGGTATCCCGATCGACGTGTTCTGGCAGTCGGGTCCGGCACCGGAAGGCGTGTGGATCCCCGAACAGGGCGTGCCGACCTATCGCGGTCGCGGTTGATGCGGGCCGCGCGCTTGGTTGTCGCTGTGTCTAACCGGATCGCCCGTCGATGATCGAGCAGTACGGTTGGTCCGACCATTTTGCCGAAGCATTCGATGCCGTGGCGCGCGAGGGGCACATGCCCGCGCGCGTCATCCTGCAACAGCGGGGTGGCTATATTCTGGTGACCGACAAGGGCGAGGTTCGCGCCCGCGCTGCCGGACGCCTGCTGCACGAGGCCGACGATGTGGGCCAGCCGTGCGTGGGCGACTGGGTCTCGCTGTCGATCAATGAAAAGGACGGTCTGGGCACGGTCCACACCATCCTGCCGCGCCAGACCTCGTTTGTGCGCCGCGCGATCGAGGACGCCTCGCGTCTGACCCAGATCATCGCCGCCAATATCGATGTCGCCTTCATCGTCACCTCGATGAATGCGGACATGAACCTGCGCCGTATCGAACGCTATCTGGCTGCAACGCGCCAGAGCGGGGCCCAGCCGGTGATTGTGCTGACCAAGGCCGATCTGGTCGATGATCCGTCCGAACAGATCGCGGCGGTTTCGGCGCTCGATGCCAACTGTCCGGTGATCACCGTCTCGGCCAAGGACGGGACGGGGCTGGATCAGGTGTTGTCGTGGGTCAAACCGCGCCAGACCTGTGTGCTGATCGGCTCTTCGGGCGTGGGCAAGTCCACGCTGGTAAATACCCTGATGGCCGAGGATGTGATGGTCACCCGCGCCATCCGCGAATCCGACGATCAGGGCCGCCACACCACCAGTCACCGCCAGCTGATCGTCTTGCCCAATGGCGGGATGCTGGTAGACACGCCCGGTATCCGCGAAGTCGGCCTGATCGACACCGATGAGGGCGTCAGCGAGGTGTTCGACGACGTCGAGCAGCTGGTTCAGGAATGCCGTTTCAGCAACTGTGGCCACACGACCGAGCCGGGCTGTGCCGTGCGGGCGGCGTTGGCGGACGGGACGCTGTCGCCGGAACGCTGGGACAGTTTCCAGAAGCTGACGCAGGAAATGAACAACAAGAAGGAAAAGGCCGAACGCGCCGCCCACGATGCGGAACGCCGTCGCCAGATCGTCCAGCAGAAGAAATATCGCGCCACCAAGCGTGACTATCGCGGGCGCAAGGACATCTAGGCCATCTTGTGGCCTGTTTGGCGGGCTATGGGGGCCGTCAAATCCCTCAAGGAAAGATTCCCATGTCCGTCTATACCAGCGTGATGATCACGGCCTCGCAAGGCGATGAAAACGCCGAAGTCGATACCCTGACCGAAGAGTTCGGCAGCGAGGCCGAGGTTATCGGCTACACCCGTCGTATGGCGGACGAGCTGGTCGGACTGGCCGACGATCTGAAGCTGGAGTTCGAATACAGCAGCATCAGCATCCACAAGGGTGACGTGATCGACGAAGACCTGACGCCGGAACACGAGTCCTTCATGGGCCTGTGGGTTCTGGACGAAGAAGGTCCGGAATACGTCACCGCCGAGGAATATGCGGCGGAAGAAGACAACGACGACGAAGACGAAGCCGGCGAGTAATCGCCCTCGCGGTCATCGACAGTCTGAACCATAAAAGGCGGTCACCTCGCGGTGGCCGCCTTTTCCTTTGCGTCATGCCTTAGCGGCGGACGGCGTATTGGGCGCTGATCCAGCCCTGGTTGCGGATGTGCAGCCAGTTGCCGCTAACGCGGTCGACTTGAACCGTGCGGCCAGCGCGGACTTGGCCAACCCGGCGCGATTGCGTCGAGGCCCGTTCACGCACATTGACCGTGGTGGTCACGCGATAGGTCCCCGTTTGCAGGCGGGCGGCCGGACGGTGCGACGGAGTCGGGGCCGGACGGACAACAGGGCGGGCAGCCGGAGCTTGCTGCGGGCGGCTCACGGTCGGCGCATTGCGCGACGGCGTGACATGACGCTCGTTCGCGGCAGGTGCACGGTCGGCCGGTCCGCGTTGGACCTGTGCTGCCGATGCCGCCAGCGGTGCCGACAGGGCAACCATACCGGCCAGAGCGGCGGTGAAGACGGCGGTGTTGTTGAACTTGGTCATTGGGGTAGCTCCGTTGTGGTGCGATCCCCTTATGGGCCTGCGAAGCTGAACGGCTTTGCGACGGGGCATGACAGAAACCATTCAGACTTCGATTGTTTTTAAGGCATTTGCGTCTGCATCGTTTCTCCACACCAACTCCACTGGCCGTGGTAGCGCGCGCGGGAGAGGGTGCGGGCCATGTCGCAGATACAGACCATACCGCTGGAATCATGGGGCCGACGCCTGTTGGCTAGGGCCGAGGCGTGGGCGGATGTTTCGCCGCTTCGCAGGGGTTTGTTCGAGTTCGTCTGGTTCGGGTTCAAACAGGCGTGGGCCTGTCTGTTCGGCGGGGCGCTGTTGGGGCTGATCCTGCTGACTTATTTGTGCTGGCCAGCGGATAGCGTCATCAGCCGCTATGATTTTTTGGTGGTGGGGGCCGTTGTCATTCAGGGGCTGATGCTGGCCTTTCGGCTGGAGACCCTCGATGAGGCCAAGACCATATTCCTGTTCCACATCGCCGGAACAGTGATGGAGCTGTTCAAGACCTATCACGGGTCGTGGATCTATCCCGAGGACAGCCTGCTGCGGATCGGGGCGGTGCCTCTGTTCTCGGGCTTCATGTATGCGGCGGTCGGCAGCTATATCGCGCGGGTCCAGCGCGTCTTTCACATCGGCGTCAGGGACTATCCGCCGCTGTGGCAGACGTGGGTGCTGGCGGGGGCGATCTATGTGAACTTCTTCGCCCACCACTGGCTGTGGGATGTGCGGTATGTGTTGTTTGCCGCGACGGCGCTGATTTTCTGGCGGGGGCGGTTCTGGTTTCGCACCGACAGGCGTCGGCGTTCCATGCCGCTGCTGCTTGGCTATTTTCTGGTCGCGCTGTTTATCTGGCTGGCCGAGAACCTTGCCACGTTCGGGCGGGCGTGGACCTATCCGGATCAGGCAGCGGGCTGGCACATGGTGTCGGTGTCCAAATTCGGCAGCTGGTTCCTGCTGATGATTGTCACGGTGGTGCTGGTGTCCATCGTCCACCGACCGACGCCGGAAGATGAAATCCGCGAATGAGCATAGAAAAAGGCCCGCGACGGGCGGGCCTTTTGAAACGTCAGGGCAGGATTTCGACCCGATCCGAAACCGCGGGACGGGGCCGCTCCAGCGGGGCGACGGGCAGGGTGCCGATATGGATAAACCCCGCGACCTTCTCGCCTTCCTTGACGCCGAACAGGGCCAGAGCCTCGGCGTCAAAGCTGTACCAGTCCGTGATCCAGCTGGCGTTATAGCCCAGAGCATTGGCCGCGTGTTCGATGTTCATGCACACCGCGCCTGCCGACAGTTCCTGTTCCCAGACCGGAACCTTGTGGCCCTGCACCGGCGAGGAGACGACCAGAACCGTCAGCGGCGGATTGGCCAGCTTGCTCAGCACCGCCTTGCCCTTGACCGGATCGGGCAGGCGCGGGGTCATGGCCGTCAGCTTTTCAACGATCTCGGCGCGGGTCTGTGCGCCCAGCACCACCAGACGCCACGGTGTCAGCTTGCCGTGATCCGGCGTCCGAAGGGCCAGCGTCAGCAGGGTCTGGAGCTCTTCACCTGTCGGGGCGGGGGCGGCCAACTGCTGTGCCGGAGCCGAGCGTCGGGTGGCCAAGCGGTTCAGGAGCTCTTCGGAGCGGACGGGCAGGGAAAGTTCGGGCGCGGATACGTCGGTCATGTCCCACAGCTAGGTAATCGCAGCCTTCGTTGCCATATCCCTATTCCAATAAAGATCGGCAGGCGGGCCATTTTGCCACCCGATCCAGGTCGAATGTCGCGCAAAACTGGCATCGAGGGGCTGCGCGGCGTAAGATACAGGCTGACGAAGGACGAAGCATGGCCAAGTTGGAAATCGTATCGCCGGTAACTGGAAGCCCCAGAGACGTTTGGGCCTCGCTGCGCTGTGCCGCAGAGGATGCCGCGCGTGACGAACCGCAACTGGCGTCGCAGTTGAACTCGGTCATCCTGTCCCACGATGATCTGTCGGGCGCGCTCAGCTTCCAGATCGCGCGCAAGCTGGGCGATTCCGAACTGGGAGCCATGACGGTGCGCGAGGTGGCGCTGGCCGCCATGCAGGCCGATCCGTCGATCGTCCGCTCTGCCGAGGCCGACCTGCTGGCCGTGGAAGAGCGCGATCCGGCAATCCGGTCGATGCTGCAACCCTTCCTCTATTTCAAAGGCTATCAGGCCCTGCAGTCGTGGCGCGTCGCGCACTGGCTGTGGGAGCAGGGCCGAGACACTCTGGCCTTCCACTTCCAGAGCCGGATTTCCGAGCTGTTTCAGGTGGATATCCACCCCGCCGCAAAGATCGGTTCGGGCGTCTTTGTGGATCACGGCACCGGAATTGTGATCGGCGAGACGGCTGTCGTCGGCGACGAGGTGTCGATGCTGCATGCCGTCACACTGGGCGGGACGGGTGCCGAACGCGGCGACCGTCACCCCAAGATCGGGCGCGGTGTCCTGCTGGGGGCAGGGGCCAAGGTTCTCGGCAATATCCAGATCGGCGACTATGCCAAGGTGGCCTCGGGTTCGGTGGTTCTGAAACCCGTGCCGAGCGGCTGCACCGTGGCTGGCGTTCCGGCACGACTGGTCAACTGCCCGACCGAGGCGGCTCCGGCCCGTACCATGGATCACACCCTTGCGGATGTGGTCTATGACTATGTGATCTAAATCACGGTTCGCTCGGATGCCTGTGGACGGGCGCGATGCGGGCTTTTCATCCTCGCCCTTGCCCTTTAGGTTCCGCCGCTAACATTCAAACCGAGGCCATCCCCGTGAAAGAATCCGATCTCAAGCGCGTCGAGACCCACCTGAAGCGCACCTTCAACCACGGTGGCATCAAGGTTAAGGCTCGCAAGGTTGCCGACTCGGCCGAAGTCTATGTCGATGACGAGTTCATTGGCGTGATCTTCGAAGACGAAGACGAAGCCGGTTCGTTCATGTTCGAAATGGCCATCCTGTCGGAAGATCTGGCGGACTGATCTTTCCAGCAGACGGAATAGAAAAGGGCCGGTAGCGGATTGCTACCGGCCCTTTTTGTTGGCGTAACGCGCCTTACTTACGGCCGAACAGGCGGGCGAAGAAGCCCGGCTTCTTGACCGGAGCACTCGGTGCGGTCGCGGGCGACTTGGGCTCGGGCGTCGGCTCGTTTTCGGTGGCGACCAGCTTGGGCTCCGGAGCCGCGGCCTCGGTCGGGGTGGGCTTGCCATCGACGCCGTCGCCCGACGTGGGCGCAGCGACCAGGGCTGCGGGTTTTTCCTCTACGGTCGCAGCCAGTTCGGTCTTGGGTGCCGCCGCAGACTTGGTGCCGGTGGTGCGGGCCCTGGGCGCAGCCGCCTTAGGCGCAGCGGGCTTCTTGGGTGCAGCCGGTTTTGCAGCCACCTTGGGGGCTGCGGGTTTGGCCGGAGCGGCCTTGGGTGCTGCAGCTTTCTTGGCAGCGGGAGCCTTTGCGGCCGTCGGCTTAGGCGCAGCGGCCTTGCTTTCAGCGGGCTTTTTCGGCGCTGCGGCGGCCTTGGGGGCTGCCGATTTTGCGGCGGCGGCCTTGGGCGCAGCCTTGGACTTTGGAGTTTTTGCTTCATCCGCAGCCGGTTTTGCGGCAGAAGCGGTCGACTTCGTAGCCGCTTTGGGCTTGGAAGTGGTTGCTGCCGCCTTGGGCGTGGCGGGCTTTTCCGTCGGTGCTTTGGCCATGTAATCCCCAAACCTTGGCTATCAGTGGCGGGACTCAGTCCACCCGCTTTAATCTCCTGTTGTTATCATATCGTTGGTTTTTGGAAATGTCGGAATCTGCTCTTCAAGTGATTGCTCGCGGTTTGCGCGCCCCTGCAGAGGCTGCGGCGGCCGCCATCGACGCTGACGTCCTGCTGGAAGGCGCGACCTATTCGATCCTCGAAGAGGATGAGGACAAGGGCATCTGGCGCATCGACGCCTTCCCCACCACCGACGAGGAGGCCAAGGGCATCGAGGCCCATATGCGCGCCGTCGAGGGTCTGGAAGTGATCGTTGAAAAGCTGGCCGATGCGGACTGGCTGGCGATGAGCCTGTCGGGCCTGCCGCCGGTCGAGGCCGGTCGCTTCTTCGTCTACGGCGCGCACGATCAGGGCAAGATTCCAGAGGGCCGCGTGACCCTGAAGATCGACGCCGGTGCCGCCTTCGGTACGGGCCACCACGGCACGACTGTCGGCTGCCTTGAGGCGTTCGATGTCCTGCTGGGCAAGGGCGAGACCTTTGAGAAGGTTCTGGACGTCGGCTGCGGCACGGGCGTTCTGGCCATCGCTGCGGCCAAAACCGGCACGCCGATCGCCGTCGGCACCGACATCGACGAGGCCTCGGCCCGCATCGCCAACGAAAACGCCGAGATCAACGACGCCAAGTGCGAGTTCTATTTCGCCAGCGGCCTGAACGACGCCCGCGTCGCCCAGCACATGCCGTATGATCTGGTGTTCGCCAATATTCTGGCTGCGCCGCTGGTGGAACTGGCTCCGGAAATCGCCCAGTCGCTGAAGAAGGGCGGCGTCGCCATCCTGTCGGGCCTGCTCAAGACGCAGGAAGAGCGCATCCTCGATGCCTATCGCCCGCTGGGTTTCGTGGTGGAACAGACCATCCATCACGACGCCTGGTCGGCCCTGCAACTGCGTAAGGCCTAAGGTTCTGGAACGGGGGCTTCGGCCCCCGTTTTTTATTGGGCGACGCGTCGTTCTGCCTCTGGAACCTGTCGGTCGGCAGGCGTAGTCATGGGGCATGAGACAGCATTTCGACGAAACCACCGATCCTTCGTTTGGCGCAAAGCACCTGCCGCTGGTGCGCGCGGAAATGGCAAGGCAGGGCCTTGATGGCCTGCTGGTCCCGCACGAGGACGAGCATCAGAACGAATACCTGCCCGATGCCAATGAGCGTCTGGCGTGGGTGACGGGCTTTACCGGATCGGCGGGCGCGGGCGTGGTGCTGTCGGACAAGGCGGCGGTTTTCGTCGATGGCCGCTATACGGTTCAGGTCAAGGCCCAGACCGATGAGGCCCTGTTCGAGCGTGAGTCGCTGGCGGGCCTGAACGACTGGCTGTCGGCCAATGTGAAGTCCGGTCAGGTGATCGGCTATGATCCGCGTCTGCACAGCCCCGACGCGCTGGCAGGCCTGCGTGCCGCGGTTGAAAAGGCCGGCGGTTCGCTGAAGGCGGTCGAAGCCAATCCGATTGATCTGGCATGGACCGACCGCCCGAGCCAGCCGCAGGCACCCGTCGTGCCGCACCCCGAAGAATTCTCCGGTGAGAGCGCCGCGTCCAAGCGCGCCCGCATCGGCAAGGACATCGCCGCCAAGGGCGCTGACGCCGCCGTGCTGACCGCCCCATCATCGCTGGCATGGCTGTTCAACATCCGTGGCGGTGACGTGATCCGCTCGCCACTGCCGCTGGGGCAGGCGATCCTGCGCGCCGACGGTTCGGCCCGTGTCTTCCTCGATCCGGCCAAGGTGACCGAGGGGCTGCCCGCATGGCTGGGCAATGAGGTGACGCTGGAAGCGCCCGAAGCCCTGCCTGAAGCCCTCGCTTCGCTGTCGGGCCAGAAGGTGGTGATCGACCCGTCGATCTCCTCGGCCTTCTATTTCGAGGCGCTGGAAGAGGCGGGAGCCACCATCGTCCGCGCCATGGACCCGTGCGCCATCCCGCGCGCCTGCAAGAACGAGGTCGAGATCGAGGGTAGCCGCCGCGCCCACATCCGTGACGGGGCCGCGCTGACGCGCTTCCTGCACTGGGTGGATACGGTCGCGCAGAAAGAACTGCCGGACGAGCGCGGCGTGGTCGAAGCGCTTGAGCGTTTCCGCGAGGCGACGGGCGAGTTGAAAGACCTGTCGTTCGACACCATCGCCGGAGTCGCCGCTAACGGTGCCCTGCCGCACTACAAGCCGGTCGGGGCCAAGATCCGCAAGATGGAGCAGGGCAGCCTGCTGCTGGTGGACGGCGGCGGCCAGTATCTGGACGGCACGACCGACGTCACCCGCACCATGGCCATCGGCGAAGGCACGGACGAACAGCGCCGCATGTTCACCCTTGTCCTCAAGGGCCACATCGCCATGGCGACCATCCGTTTCCCGCAGGGCGTTTCGGGCATGCATCTGGATGCCATTGCCCGCCAGCACCTGTGGAATGCCGGCTTTGACTATGACCACGGCACGGGCCACGGCGTCGGCTCATACCTTGGTGTCCACGAAGGCCCGCAGCGCATCGCCAACTGGGGCACGACCCAGCCGCTGCTGACCGGCATGATCCTGTCGAACGAGCCGGGCTATTACCGCGAAGGCGAATGGGGCATCCGTATCGAGACGCTGCAAGTCGTCACCGCGCCATCGGTGCCGGAAGGTGGCGAGCGTGCCTTCCACGGTTTCGAGCAGCTGACCTTCGCCCCGCTGGACCGCAAGCTGATCGACGTGAACCTGCTGACGCCGCAGGAGCGCCAGTATGTCGATGATTACCACGCCGAGGTTCTGGCCAAGGTCGGCCCGCTGCTGGCCGAAGGCGTCCAGAAGGACGAGGCCGCTCTCGCTTGGCTGAAGGAGCAGACGCGCCCGCTGTAAGGGCCGTCGATCCTGATGCTGGGTGCCATCGCCCTATTGCTGGTGTGCCAGCTGGCCGGTGAGGCGATTCATCGCTTCACCGGACTGCCCCTGCCGGGCTCGGTTATCGGTATGGGGCTTTTGCTGGTGTGGCTGGCTGTGTTCCGCCGCGAGCAGACGTCGCTGACCAAGGTGACGGGCTGGCTGACGGCGCACATGCCTCTGATGTTCGTGCCGCCCGCCGTGGGCCTGATCGAGGAGGGCGACATGATCGCCCGCCACGGCCTTGGCATATTGGTGGCGTTGCTGGTTTCGACGGTGGCGACCATTGCCGTGACCGCCAGCGTCTTTTCATGGGCGATGAAGCGGTTCGCACCGCAGGAAGAGGCGGGCGATGCCTGATCTCTTCACGACCCTGATCTGGCTGTCGGTGACGGTAGTGACCTTCTGGGCCATGGACCGCATGGTGCAGAAGATTGGTCGCCCGCCGCTACTGCATCCGGTGCTGCTGTCCACGCCGGTCATTATTGCTGCTCTGCTGGCCAGCCGAACGCCCTATGCCACCTATGCCTCGGCGACGGGGATGATCACCTTCCTTCTGGGGCCGACGGTGGTCTCGATGGCCGTGCCCATCTGGGCCAACCGCCGGACCATTGCGCGTCTGGCCGTGCCGATCACACTGGCCCTGATGGCTGGGGCGGTGACGGCGATTGTCTCCTCGGTCGGGATAGTGTGGATGTTCGGTGCACCCGAGCAGGTGATGGCCTCCATCGCGCCGCGGGCGACCACCACACCTGTTGGCATGGCCATCTCGCAGACGCTGGGCGGTATTCCAGCCCTGACGGCGGTGATCGTGATCTTTGCGGGCGTGTTCGGGGCCATGCTGGCGACGCCGCTGCTCAATCTTCTGGGTATCCGCGATTGGCGCGCGCGGGGCTTTGCCGTTGGTGTCTCGGCCCACGGGGCAGGGGCGGCCAGGGCGTTCGAGGTCTCGCCCACGGCAGGGGCCTATGCGGGCGTGGGCATGGCGCTGAATGCCGTGCTGACGGCGGCGCTGCTGTCGGTCCTGTCGATCTTCCTCTGATAATAAAAAGCCCCCGCAGATCGCTCTGCGGAGGCCTTTCGCGCTTTTCCGGGGAGGAAAACTCTTACTGGACGCGGGTCCAGGTCTGGGTCTTGCACAGCGGGGCGACGATGCAGCCGCGCAGACGCAGGGTGTTGTCATTGGTCATGGTGATGGTGCCGCGATAGGTGCCGCCATCCTCGGGGTTATAGACCGAGCCACCGCGCCATTCGGTCGGGCCGCCGGTGAAACCCGACAGCATGCGAAGGCCGCGCAGGGTGCGGCTGCGCTGGGTGGCATCCTTGTTGTTCACATCGAGCTGGTTCGGGTTGGCGCGGATAGCCGCCGAAGTGACCAGAGTGCCGCACAGGGCATTGCCGCAACGCTCGATGCGGACCTGACCGCCGTTGGTCGGGGTCTGCCACAGACCGGTCGGATCACCCGCGAGGGCCGGAGCGGCGAGGGCAGAGGCCGCCAGTGCGGCCGCAGCGAAAATCTTGATCTTCATGGTGCGTACTTCCCATTGGTCGGATCACGGGGAGAGGATCCGTTACGCACAGGGTGCTGCGGTATTGCGTTATAAACAAGACCTAAAATTGCAGCGTTTTGTTTTTATAAAACCGGACGTTACGTCAAGATTTGACGGTAATAAGGTCCATAAAGTCCGCTTCGGACAGCAGCTTCAACCCCAAATGGCGGGCACGATCCAGTTTTGAACCTGCGCCATTGCCCACCACGACCCAGTCCGTCTTGGCATTGACCGAGGCCATGACGCGGGCCCCGAAACGGCCTGCGATCTCCTGTGCTTCCTGACGGGAAAAGCGCGACAACTGGCCCGAAAACACCACGCGCTTGCCCTGCATGGACAGGGGCAGGCCGGGGACGGGGCGGAACACGTCCGAATAGGGTTTGGCGGTGGCGACAGAGGCCGAGCGTTTCGGGCGGGGCGCCGAACAGGCCGAATAGCCCGCCGAACTCATCCGTCCGATGCCGACCTGAGTGATCTTGGCCAGTTCGTGCAGGCTCGACGCCTCGCGCAGACGCATGGCCGCCAGCGCGACCTCGGCGCAGACATAGGCATCCTCGCCCGCGTCGTGGTGTTTGAACGCTATGCCCAGATGGTCACCAAGGGCGTTCAGACGCGCCGTGCCCAGATCGGCCCAGACCCGCTGCGCCACCTTGACGGTGCAGAGATAGTCGAACTCGGGATAGGACAGCGAATAGGCGTCGCAACTGGCGCGCACCACGCTCATGTCAAAGCCCGCATTGTGGGCCAGCACCATGTCGCAGGTGCCGATCCGTTCGCGCAGGGACGCCAGAACGTCGGGGAACTCCGGCGAATCCTCGACCATGTCGGGGGTGATGCCGTGGATGCGGATGTTCACCGGCGCGAACCGCATTTCCGGTGGCCGGATCAGATGGGTCTCGCGATCCACCACACGTCCATCCTCGATCCACGCCAGACCGATCGAGCATGCGCTGGCGCGACGCTCGTTGGCGGTTTCAAAGTCGATGGCGACGGCACGCATAGCTCAACCCCGATAGATCACCCGATGAGGGCGAGCCATTCGTCCTCGGTCAGAACCTGAACCCCGTGCTTCTCCGCGTCCTTCAATTTGGAACCTGCACCGGGACCGACGACCAAATAATCCGTTTTTTTGGAAACGGAACCCGAGACTTTTGCCCCAAGGCTTTCACTTAGAATTTTTGCCTCAGTGCGGGTGAAGCGCTCGAGTGCTCCGCTAAATACAATTACCTTGTTCGATATGCGGTTCTCGATATCTTCGGTTTTGATGTTAAAGTAATTTTTTGGAAGTTCCCCTAGAATATCACTTTCGGTTCTCGGAGCGGATGGAGATGAGCAAGGCGAATATCCATCTCTCCAAAGTTTTCCTAAAATAACTCCATTATTATTAGATAATGAATTTAAACAATTCGAGTTTGTTATTTTAGCTGCGTTTAATGCAATATTTGCACATGCATATGCATCTTCAGATGCGTCGTGATGCTTAAATTCTATGCCTAATTCATAACACAAATCCTTTAATCTGTGTGACATTAAGGCGGGCCAAACTTTTTGAGACAGTTTTAAAGTGCAAAGATAGTCAAATTCTGGATATTCTATTTCATAATAATCGCATGTACTTCTAATTACGCTTACATCAAATGATGCATTGTGGGCGAGAACCGCGTGTCCGTTAAGTTTAGATTTAAGTGTTGCAATAACATCTGGAAATTCGTTTGAATTTCTCACATGGTCTGGCGTAATGCCATGAATTGAAATGTTAAATCCTGAAAACCTCATATCTGGAGGTCGGATGTAGTGGTGCTCAATTGAAGTTATTATTCCGTTGTCGATCCACGCCAGACCGATCGAGCATGGGCTAGAGCGTTGTTCATTTGCTGTTTCGAAATCAATGGCAACGGCACGCATAAAGCAGCTCCTTGATGGATCATTGTTCTATCAAGCTTAGCCATTCCTCCTCAGTCAACACCGTTACATTGTGCTTCTTGGCTTCTTCGAGCTTGGAGCCAGCTGCGACCCCAGCTACCAAATAGTCAGTTTTTTTGGAGACTGAGTTCGAAACTTTGGCTCCAAGTTTCTCAGCTTGTAACTTAGCCGCGTCCCGCTTTAATTTTTCCAGCGTCCCTGTGAACACGACTGTCTTGCCTGCGACGGGGGTGTCGGTGCGGGCCTGTTCCATGTCGGTGATGGCGGTCAGTTCGGTTTCGAGCGCCTCGACCACCTCGCGGTTATGCGGTTCGCGGAAGAAGTGGGCGAGGGCGGTAGCGGCAACAGGGCCAACACCCGACACGCCCGCGATGGCGTTCAGAATGTCGCTGGGGCCTTCCTCGCGCGCGATCTGCGCAAGGCGGACGACGCCCGCCCAGTCGCCCGCCTTTTCCGCCACGCTGCGGCGGGCAGGGGCGGCGAGGCCGGGGAAAACCTGTTTCAGGTTCATGTCCAAGGTGCCGTCCGGCCACGGCTGGCTGGCGGGCACCTCGGTGCTGGCCAACTGTTCCAGCACGCGCTGGGAGATGGCATGCGTTCCGGCCAGATCGTGCCAGTCCTCAGTAGCGATCCCCTGCGAGGCTTGAACGGCGGCGTCCTTCAGCGCGGCCCACGAGCCGAAGTGACGGGCCAGAACCAGCGAAGTCTGCTCGCCAATTTCGGGAATGCCGAGGCCGAACAGAAAGCGGTCGAGGCTGATCGTGCGGCGCTTCTCAATGCCAGCGACCAGTTTGGCTACGGAGGTTTCTCCGTAGCCCTTCATTTTTTCAAGTTCCCCAAGGCGGGCCTTGTTGGTCGCCAAAGCAAAGATATCGGCGGGTTGTTTAATCCAGCCGAGTTTGTGGAACTCGATCAACTGCTTTTCGCCAAGGTCCTCGATGTCGAAGGCGCGGCGGCCTACGAAATGCTTCAGGCGCTCGACGATCTGGGCATCGCAGACAAGACCGCCGGTGCAGCGGCGCTTCACCTCGTCACCCTCGCGCACGGCTTCGGAGCCGCAGACGGGGCAGGTGGTCGGGAAGATGTACGGCTGGGTCCCCTCGGGCCGCTTGTCCAGCACGACGCCGAGGATTTGCGGAATCACATCGCCTGCGCGTTGCAGGGTGACGGTGTCGCCAATGCGGACATCCAGACGTTCGATCTCGTCCTCGTTGTGCAGGGTGGCGTTGCGTACGACCACGCCGCCGACCGTCACCGGATGCAGTCGGGCGACGGGTGTCAGGCTGCCCGTACGGCCCACCTGAATGTCGATGCCTTCGAGGAGGGTGGTCGCTTGCTGGGCGGGGAATTTGTGGGCGATGGCCCAGCGGGGGCTGCGGGCGATGAAGCCGAGGCGTTCCTGCAGGTCAAGCCGGTCGACCTTATAGACGATGCCGTCGATGTCATAGCTGAGGGTGGCGCGGTCCTCACCCAGCTTGTTGTAGAGGTCGATCAGGCCCTGGGCGCTTTCCACGCGGCTTGAGCGGTCATTGACCTTCAAACCCCACTCGCGGAACTTCTCCAGCGCGCCGTGTTGGGTTTCGGTGAATGGCTCCGACACCTCGCCCCAAGCATAGGCGAAGAAGGCCAGCGGACGCTGGGCGGTGATGGTCGGGTTCTTTTGGCGCAGCGATCCGGCGGCAAAATTTCGCGGGTTCGCATAGGTCTTGCCGCCAAGTTGGGCTGCGTTCTTGTTGAAGGCGTCAAAGGCCTCGGTCGGGGAATAGACCTCGCCACGGATTTCGATCACGGCGGGCCAGCCGCTGCCCGACAGCTTTTGCGGGATGTCGGCGATGGTCCGGAGGTTGGCGGTCACGTCCTCGCCGGTCTTGCCATCGCCGCGCGTCGCGCCGCGCACCAGCACGCCGTTTTCATAGCGAAGATTGGCCGACAGGCCGTCGATCTTTGGCTCTGCCACGAAGCCCAGCGGCTCGCTCATCGGCAGGTTCAAGAATTTGTACACGCGGGCCACGAAGTCACGCACGTCCGCCTCGTCAAAGGCATTGTCCAGCGACAGCATGGGAACGCCGTGGCGCACCTCGGCGAACTGTTCGGAGACAGGGGCACCGACCTTTTGCGACGGGGTGTCGGCGGTGGTCAGGGTGGGAAACTTCTTTTCGATCTCCAGCGCGCGGGCCTTCAGCGCGTCGTACTCGGCGTCGCTGATGCTCGGGGCGTCCTCGCCGTAATAGGCGTTGTCGTGCGCGGCCAGTTCAGCGGTCAGACGCGCCAGTTCCTCACGGGCCTGATCCTCGCTCATCGACGCGACGGAAAGGGGAGCGGAGAACAGATCGGACATGGGGATTCGTCTGGGCTGGAACGGGAACAGGCGGCTTTTCTAACACCGCCTGAACAAATGACAGAAAGCTAATCTGGAAGAACGGCGGAAGGGCATCTAGGCTGCGCGCAATTCACTTGTTCGGAGCGATTTTTATGCGCGCGCTTTCTTCCAGTCTGGCTATTGCCGCCCTGCTGTCCCTTGCTGCCTGCGAGACGGCACCGCGCTCACAGGCTCCTGTCGCTGCGGCGGTGCCGTCGGTTGACTACACCCAGCTGATGTCCGACCTGACCATTCTGGCCGCCGACGACATGCAAGGGCGCGACACGGGCAGCGAAGGCGGTGCCAAGGCGCGCGACTATATCGTAGGCCGTCTGGAAGCCATGGGCATCGGCCCGTCGTCCATGGGCCGCCTTCAGCCGTGGTCGGCCCAAGGCCGTTCGCCGGAAGGCCCCAAGACCTTTAACGGGGTCAACATCCTCGGCCTGATCCCCGGTACGCGGGTTTCGGACAAATACATCGTGGTCACCGCCCACTATGACCACGTCGGCACCCGCGACGGCCACGTCTATAATGGTGCGGACGACAATGCGTCTGGCGTGGCGACCATGCTGGAACTGGCCAAGCGCCTGAAGGACAGCCCGCCCGAGCACAGCGTCCTGATCGTGGCACTGGATGGCGAAGAGAGGGGCCTATTGGGTGCGAAAGAGTTCGTCGAGGCTCCGCCCGTGCCGCTGTCGTCCATCTCGGTGAATATCAATTTCGACATGACGGCCCGTGCCGATGTCGATGGGTATCTGTGGGTGACGGGCACCTATCAGCACCCGTATTTCCGTCCGCTGCTGGAGCCGATCCCGGCCAATGGCTCGATCCGTCTGGCCTTCGGCAAGGACCGACCGGAGGACCAAGGGGCCGACAACTGGGTGTTCGCCTCGGACCACGGTGCCTTCCACCGCGCAGGCCTGCCGTTCCTGTATTTCGGCGTGAACTTCCACGAGGACTATCACAAGCCGTCCGATGACGTGGAGCGCATCAATCCGGCGGTGTTCCAGTCGTCCACCGAACTGGCCATCGAAAGCTTCCGCCGCATCGATGCGTGGCTGGACCGATAAGCCGGTCTTAAAAACGCCATTCTTCGGAAAGCCAGATCGCTGATCCAAACACGGAGATAGCGATGTCGGCAACCGAAGGCTTCGACCTGCAAAGGGTCCAGAAAATCCGGAAGGCAGCGCTGGGCGCGGGGATGTCGGCCATTCTCGCGCTGGCGCTTTTTACGGCCTCGCGCGGCGGCGAGCCCCTGCACGAAGGGGTGGAGGCGTTCGGCCTCGCCCTGATCGTGGTCTGCATCGTGGGGCGGGCGTGGTGCTCGCTCTACATCGGTGGGCGCAAGAAGGCCGAGATTGTCGATCGCGGGCCTTATTCCATCAGCCGCAATCCCCTGTACCTGTTCAGCTTCATGGGGGCTTTCGGTGCAGGGGCACAAACCGGAAGCCTGACGCTAGCGACTGCGTTTCTGGCGGTGGCGATGCTGGTGTTTCATTTCACCATCCGCCGGGAAGAGGCGTGGCTGAGCGATGCCTTTGGTCAGTCCTATCGCGACTACTGCGCCCGCACGCCGCGGTTCGGTCCCGATTTTTCTCGTTGGCGGGATGCCGAGTCGCTTGATGTCCGTCCGCGCTTTTTCCTCATTACCTTGCGCGACGGTCTGATCTTCCTCTTGGCGATCCCGCTATTCGAGGCCATTGAAGCTTTGCAGCACATTGGATGGCTGGGGACATTGCTGAGACTGCCGTGATGAGGGGATCGATTTGGGGGGCGTTGGGGCTGTGTATGGCCCTGATGGCCTGTAGTCCGGACAAGGGAGAGCAGGGGACTGCGCCCAACACCGGAGCCAAGAGGCAATATACGGCGTCGGCGGCATTGGACGGGGACTATGTGTATTCGGAGGCGCTCCTGATGCAGGACTGGCGGTTCAGCCACATCCAGCTGCGCGCGCCCAATGGCGATGCACAGGGTGCAGAGACACCGCCCGCCAGCCGTTTTCCGGCGGCCTTTGTTTTTGAACAGACCAAGGCGATCCAGAACGCCAAGGGCGAGCGCCAAAAGCTGATCGTTCTGGCAAACGACTATAGGGTCAGCGAGGAGCGCGTGATGCTGTCGGGCGCGGCCTCGGCGGGGGGCGCGCTGGGCTTTGACGGCAGGGTCGAGGACGGGAAACTGGTCGGGACCTTGGTGATCTCACCGAATGATCCGGTGGAAGCGACGCTTCAAAAGCCTTGATAACCAACAAAAAACGGGGAGCCGAAAGGCTCCCCGTTTTCAGAATCGGCTTGGAAATCGCTTAGGCGACTTCGGCGCGGACGATCTTGCCCGGGTTGCGCGGCGGCTCACCCTTCGGCAGGGCGTCGATCACGTCCATGCCTTCGGTGACATTGCCCCAGACCGTGTATTGACGGTCGAGGAAGCGGGCGTCGTCGAAGCAGATGAAGAACTGCGAGTTGGCGCTGTTCGGGTCCATGGTGCGGGCCATCGAGCAGGTGCCGCGCACGTGCGGCTCGTCGTTGAACTCCTGCTTCAGGTTCGGCTTCTTCGAGCCCGAGGTGCCGGTGCCCGTCGGGTCGCCGCCCTGAGCCATGAAGCCGGCGATGACGCGGTGGAAGACGACGCCGTCATAGAAGCCTTCCGAAGCCAGTTCGGTGATTTGCTTCACGTGGTTCGGGGCCAGATCTTCGCGCAGCTTGATGACGACCGGACGCTCTTGGTTGTCGCCGGTGTCGATGAAAAAGGTCAGGGTTTCGGCCATCTGGCGCTCCTATGACTCATGGAAATATGCGGGGGTCATAGCGGTGAAACGCTCAGACCGCTATGAAAGACGTATGAGTGAGAACGAAAAGCCTGCCGAAAAGACCCAGGAACGCCGTCGTATGGTGCGTTTGCCTACGGGCGGGACCGCTGCGGGACGCAGTGTCGGCACCAAGATAAAGACGGCCAAGGACAAGCGTCCGTCGTCGCAAGCGTGGATCAAACGCCAGCTGACCGACAAATGGTCGGAACGTGCGCGTGCCGAGGGGTGGCGCAGCCGCGCGGCCTTCAAGCTGATCGAGATCGACAACCGCTTCAACCTGATCAAAAAGGGCAGTCGGGTTATCGACCTTGGCGCGGCCCCCGGTGGTTGGGTTCAGGTGTGTCTGGACCGTGGCGCGCAGGAAGTCGCGGGCGTGGACCTGCTGATGATCGAGCCGATTCCGGGCGCGCACCTGATTCAGGCCGACTTTACAGAGCCGGGTGTGGACCAACAGCTGATCGACGCTCTGGGCGGCCGCCCTGATTTGGTTCTGTCGGACATGGCCCACAACACTATCGGCCACCGCCAGACGGACCACCTGAAGATCATCGCCCTGATCGAGATCGCGGCGGACTTCGCCATCAGAACACTTAAACCCGGTGGAAATTTCGTTTCTAAAAATTTCCAGGGTGGCGACGCGGGCGGCGTGTTAGCCCGTTTGCGTGAAGAGTTCGAAACGGTGAAATATTTCAAACCGGAATCGAGCCGGAAGGACAGCGCCGAGGTCTTCCTCGTCGCGCTCAACAAAAAATAGGTTTGCCCCATGTCGTCAGTGCAGGTCGCGTTTGAAAATCAATCCGCCATCTGCACGGCGGCAGGTGCGCCGTTCACCGGACGCATGTGCCGCTTGGTGGGAGAGCGGCTGGATGACGCAACGCCTTTGGGCCGACGTATCCTCAACTGGGCGGGCAATCCCTCGCACGAAGGGGATGCCCTGCCGCTGCGGTTGATGGGCGGCTTGCACGCTCTGGCGCGCAGCGGACTGCGTCCCGACTGGAGTGCGGTCTATCCGCCCGCCATGGCCCCCGATGACGATGCGCTGTGGGCCTTGCTGGCCGATGTCCTTCAGGCACAGGGCGACTGGCTCGATCCATGGCTGGACGGCCCGCCCCAAACCAATGAGGTGGGGCGATCTGCTGGCCTGATGGCCGGTTTGATGGTGCTGGCGGATCGGTTCGGCTTGCCGTTCTCGCTTTATGAACTGGGGGCCAGCGCGGGGCTGAACAGCCTGTTGGACCACTATGGTTATCGGTTGGGCGATGTGACTGCGGGCGAGGCGGGCTCTGCCGTGCAATTGTCGCCGCGCTGGACGGGCGACAGTCCGCCAAAAGCGCGGGTGGAGGTTGTCGCTCGTCAGGCCGTTGACCGCAATCCGCTGGACGCGACCGACGCCCGCACCCGCGAAATGCTGGCGGCCTATGTCTGGGCCGATCAGCGCGAGCGTCTTTCGCGGCTGGAAGCGGCGCTGGAGATTGCGGGAAAGCACCCCGTCACGATCGACAGGGCCGACGCCGCCGACTGGCTCGAACAGCATCTGTCCATTGCGGCTGAACACGGCGTCTGCAGCGTGGTGATGCACACCATCGCCTATCAGTATTTTCCGCCGGACGCCCAGCAGCGCATCCGTGATCACCTGCAAGCCGTAGGCGAGGGGGCCAGTGCAAACGCCCCCCTGGCATGGCTGCGGTTCGAGGCGTCGGACGACGGCGGGCCTGAACGTCGCCCTGCGCTGGACCTAACCATCTGGCCGGGTGGCGAGACGCGCAGATTGGCCATTGGCCAGCCGCACGGCGCGTCTTACGACTGGATGGGCTAAAGCCGATCAGGCGATACGATGCTCGACGCGCGCGGTCTCTGTAGCCTTGCGCGTGTCGATGCGGATCCAGATACGGTCGTGCAGGGTGAAGAAGACGGTCTGGACCAGCGGCTCAACAATGCCGATGGTCAGGGCGGCCCTGAGGTTGTGCGTCAGGGCAAAGGCCACGCAGACAGCGACCGTAAAGTGCATCAGCCCATAGGTTACCGTTTTGAACGCGACCTGTTTGAACGAGGACGGTAGGGCGTGGCTGTGGCCATGGTGGTGATGGCCGTGGACGCGCATCTGCTCCTGCGGTGACATGATGCCCAGACGTGAGGAAACCGCCTCTGCGGTTTCTTCCAGTCCGGAAGCCGTGCGGCGTTTCTCGATCACGTGCCAGACACGGTCGTGGATGGTGTAGGCGATGGTTTGGAAGAAAGGCTCCACCATGCCGACCGCCAGTGCCAGTCGGATGTCGCGGGTGATGGCAAAGGCGACGATGATGGCGACGATCAGGTGCATGACGCCGTAGCTGGCAATCTTGAGCGCCAGTTTGCGGGCTGTCTGGAGGATCAGGGCGACCATGGATTTAGAATGGTTTGCCCCGCGAGCGGTTGCAAAGCATAAATTTCTATTATCAGCATAACCCCTAATTTGAGTCTGGGTTTATGGCAGTGATCGCGCGGCGTTACAGGGGCTGTAGCGAATGGTGATCCAGATGACAGGGTTTTATGGAGCCGAGCCCTTGCCGAGTCGGGCGTTTACCCTCTATACGCGACCCGCAAAACGGAGGCTCCCCAATGGAGATACGCGAAGGCCTAACCTTCGACGATGTTTTGCTCGAACCCGGTCCGTCGGAGGTCATGCCCGCCGACGTTGACGTTTCGACGCGCCTGACCAAAGACATCAAACTGAACATCCCGCTGCTGTCGTCCGCCATGGACACGGTGACGGAAAGCCGCCTTGCCATCGCTATGGCTCAAGCTGGCGGTATGGGCATTCTTCATCGCAACATGACGATCGAGGAGCAGGCCGAGCAGGTCCGCACCGTCAAGCGTTATGAAAGCGGCATGGTGATCAATCCGGTCACCGTCACCCCCGACACCACCCTCGGCGAAGTGCGCGACATCGTCGCCCGCAAGAAGATCACCGGCTTCCCGGTCGTCGATCCGGAAACGGGCCGTCTGGTCGGCATGCTGACCAACCGTGACATGCGTTTCGAGAACGACCCGTCGATCAAGGCGTCCAGCCTGATGACCACGGGCGACCTGATCACGGTGCGCGAAGGTGCCAGCCGCGAGGAAGCCCGCGAGCTTCTGCGTACCCGCAAGATCGAACGCGTCATCGTGGTGGACGAAGATAACCGCGCCGTCGGCCTCATCACCATGAAGGACATCGAGAAGGCGCAGGCCTTCCCGAACGCCGCCAAGGACGACCACGGCCGTCTGCTGGTCGGTGCCGCCTCGACCGTCGGTGATGCGGGCTATGAGCGCGCCATGGCGCTGGCCGAAGCCGGTGCGGACCTTGTGGTTATCGATACCGCCCACGGCCACTCGGCCTCGGTTGCCGCCGTCGTTGAACGTATCAAGCGCGAGAACAACCGCATCGCCATCGTGGCCGGTAACGTCGCCACCTACGACGCCACCCGCGCACTGATCGATGCAGGCGCTGACGTTGTGAAGGTCGGCATCGGCCCGGGCTCGATCTGCACCACCCGTATCGTGGCTGGCGTCGGCGTGCCGCAGCTGACCGCGATCATGGACGCCGCTCGCGCCGCCCAAGGCACTGGCGCGACCGTCATCGCCGACGGCGGTATCAAATATTCGGGCGACATGGCCAAGGCCATCGCCGCGGGCGCTTCGGCGGCCATGATGGGTTCGATGTTCGCCGGTACCGACGAGTCGCCGGGCGAGGTCTTCCTGTACCAAGGCCGTTCGTACAAGTCGTATCGCGGCATGGGCTCGGTCGGCGCCATGGGCGCTGGCTCTGCGGACCGTTACTTCCAGAAGGAAGTTTCGACCGAGAAGCTGGTGCCGGAAGGCATTGAAGGCCAGACGGCCTACAAGGGGCCGATCGCTCCGGTCATCCACCAGATGGTCGGCGGTCTGCGCGCCTCGATGGGCTATGTCGGTGGTCCGACCATCGAAGAGTTCCAGAAGCGCGCCCGCTTCGTCCGCATCACGGGCGCTGGCTTGCGTGAAAGCCACGTCCATGACGTCATGATTACCCGCGAGGCTCCCAACTACCGCCAAGGGTAATCATCATGACGACCGAACTCACCTATCTCAGCCTGACCCTGGTTCTGGCGCTGGTGCAGATTTTCCTGCCCGCCGGAGCAAGGACGGCGGAGTTCGGTCTGAAATGGAATGCGGGCCCGCGTGACGGGACGCCCAAGTCAGAGAAACCTCTGACGGGGCGTCTCGAGCGGGCCCAGTCCAATCTGTTCGAGACCCTGCCGCTGTTTATCGGTGCCGTGCTGATCGCCCATGTGGCTTCGGCCAATGGCGCACTTACAGCGTGGGGCTCGGCGCTCTATTTCTGGGGGCGGGTGGTGTTTGTGCCGCTCTATGCCTTGGGCATCCCCTTTATCCGGTCGCTGGTGTGGCTGGTCTCGCTTGCGGGACTGGTCATGGTGCTGGCGGCCCCGTTTATCTGAACTGAAGTCCATTGACCCCAGCCGCCCGTCTCGCCGCCGCCGCTTCCATCCTCGACTCCATCGCGCAGGGCCGCCAGCCCGCCGAGGTCGTGCTGAAGGCATGGGGTCAGCAAAACCGCTATGCCGGATCGAAAGACCGCCGCGCCATCGCCGACCGCGTCTATAAGGTGCTGCGCGCCCGTGGCCGCCTGAGCTGGATCATGGGTGGCCGCGAGGATGGCCGCGCTCTGGTCATCGGCAGCCTGCACGCGCTGGACAACCTGTCGCTGGAAGAGATCGAGGCACTGCACACCGGTGACGGCTATGGCCCGCGTCCGCTGTCCAAGCAGGAGCGCAGCCGCATCACCGCCGCTGATGGCGAACTGCCGGGCTGGGTTGCCGCCGGTATCCCCGAGTTTGTGATGACCGACTTCCAGAAGGTCTATGGCGACAACTGGAAGACCGAGGCCCACGATCTGATGGCCCCGCGCGCGCCGATCGACCTGCGCGTCAACAGCCTGAAGGCCACCCGCGAGGACGTCGAGGGCGAGCTTCGCGCCGCCGAACTGTCGCCGGAAGAAACGCCGTGGTCGGAACTGGGCCTGCGTCTGGCGTCCGAGCCGCCGCCCAACATTCAGGCGCTGGAAGGCTTCAAGGAAGGCCGTTTCGAGATTCAGGACGAAGGCAGCCAGATCATCTGCGCGCTGGCCGACGCCAAGCCGGGTACGACCGTCGTTGACTATTGCGCCGGTGGTGGCGGCAAGACGCTGGGTCTGGCTCAGTCGATGATGGGGCAGGGGCGTCTGGTCGCCTCTGACGTGGTCGCCAAGCGTCTGGAAAACATCCGTCCGCGTCTGGAGCGTGCGGGCGTCGAGGCCGAACTGGTCCTGATCGGCCAGAACGGCGGCGGTCTGGAAGACCTGAACGACGAGGCCGATCTGGTTCTGGTCGATGCGCCTTGCTCGGGTACGGGCACGTGGCGTCGCCATCCGGAAGACGCATGGCGTCTGACCGAGGAAGAGGTCGAGCGTCTGCACGCCCTGCAAACCCGCATCATGGCGCAGGCCGCCAAGCTGGTGAAGGTCGGTGGCCGGATCGCCTATGTCACGTGCTCGATGCTGAGCCGTGAGAACGAGGACACCGCCGCCGTGTTCGAGGCCGCTCATCCGAACTTCAAGCCGGTCGCTATCGAGACGACCGGCCACGCCATCGCCGCGCAGGCCAAGGGCCACCAGCTTCGCCTGTCGCCCGCATCGACCAATACCGACGGCTTCTTCTTCTCGCTGTACGAGCGCGCTGAATGAGGGCGCGGGTCGAGCGCATCGGCGATGTCGCCATCCTTCCGGTGATGGCGGCACCTGCCGAATACGGCCAGAATCTTCAGGCGCGTATCCGCCCGCTGATCACAGGCATCGGTCCGGTGGAAGGGGCGGTGTCCCTGACCGCCGAACTGGCGCGGCGCGAGGCCACGGGCGACATGCCCGATCTGGTGGTGGTGCTGGGCAGTTCCGGTTCGCCGACGCTGGATCACGCCGCCGTCTATCAGGTCACCTCCGTCGATTACCGCGACATGGATGCCAGCCCGCTGGGCTTCCCCAAGGGGATCACGCCGCTGCTGGACATGCCCGCGATCCTGCCGCTGCCGTGCCGTCTGGAGGGTGTGCCGACCGCGACCCTGTCCACCGGTGCCAATGTGGTGTCGGGCGAGGCCTATCAGGCGCTGGATGCCGATATGGTGGACATGGAAACCTATGCCTTCCTGCGTGCGACGCAGACCTTCTGCGTGCCGCTGCTGGCACTGCGCGGGGTGTCGGACGGCAAGGCCGAACTGACCAAGCTGGAGGACTGGACCTCTACGCTAGATCAGGTGGACGCCAATCTCGCCGACGCATGGGATGTGCTGGTGGCCGCGCTGGAGCGCGACGGCCTGAACGCCATCATGCCCGCACTTGAACAACAGGCCGTATCCGGCCTAGACCCCGCCGCAACGCCCGTAACGGATTCGCATTCATGACCCAGCCGACCCAACACCAGAAGGTGCTCATCGTCGACTTCGGCAGTCAGGTGACGCAGCTTATCGCTCGCCGCCTGCGCGAGCTGAACGTCTATTGCGAGATCCACCCCTACACCAAGGCGACGACCGCGCTTGAGGCCATGCAGCCGCAGGCCATCATCTTCTCGGGCGGTCCGTCCTCGACCACCGAAGCGGACAGCCCGCGCGTCGACCACAAGGTCTTTGAATACGGCGCGCCGATCTTCGGGATCTGCTATGGCGAGCAACTGATCTGCGCCGAACTGGGCGGCAAGGTCGAAAGCGGCCACCACCGCGAGTTCGGCCGCGCCGACATCAGCATCGTCAAGGACAGCCCGCTGTTCAAGGGCATCGCCGCCGCTGGCGAGCAAGAGCCGGTGTGGATGTCGCACGGCGACCGCGTGACCGCCATTCCGGAAGGCTTCGAGGTCATCGCTACCTCGGAAGGCGCGCCCTATGCCGCCATCGCCAACGCCGAGAAGAAAATCTACGCCGTGCAGTTCCACCCCGAGGTGGCGCACACCCCGCACGGCGCACAACTGCTGAAGAACTTCCTGTTCAACATCGCTGGCCTGACCGGTGACTGGACCATGGCCGCCTATCGCGACGAGCAGATCGCCAAGATCCGCGAACAGGTCGGCGACGCCAAGGTCATCTGCGGCCTGTCGGGCGGCGTGGACTCGTCGGTGGCGGCGGTCCTGATTCACGAGGCGATCGGCGACCAGCTGACGTGCGTGTTCGTGGACACCGGCCTGCTGCGAAAGGACGAGGCCAAGCAGGTCACGACCCTGTTCCGCGAGCACTACAACATCCCGCTGGTTCACGTTGACGCCTCGGAGAAATTCCTCGGCGCGCTGGCGGGCATCTCGGACCCCGAGACCAAGCGCAAGACCATCGGCCGCCTGTTCGTCGAAGTGTTTGATGAAGAGTCGTCCAAGATCGAAGGCGCGGAATTCCTTGCCCAGGGCACGCTTTATCCGGACGTGATCGAAAGCCTGTCGGCCTCGGGCGGTCCGTCGCAGGTCATCAAGTCGCACCACAATGTGGGTGGCCTGCCGGACTATATGAAGCTGAAGCTGGTCGAGCCGCTGCGTGAGCTGTTCAAGGACGAGGTCCGTGCCCTTGGCCGCGAACTGGGCCTGACCGACGCCTTCGTGGGCCGTCACCCCTTCCCGGGGCCCGGTCTGGCCATCCGTATTCCGGGCGAGATCACGCCGGACGCCGTAGCGACCCTGCAGGACGCCGACGCCATCTATCTGGACGAAATCCGCAAGGCCGGTCTGTACGACGAGATCTGGCAGGCCTTTGCCGTCCTGCTGCCGGTCAAGACCGTCGGCGTGATGGGCGATGCCCGTACCTATGAAAAGGTTCTGGCCCTGCGCGCGGTCACCTCGACGGACGGCATGACCGCCGACTTCTTCCAGTTCCCGTGGGAAGTTCTGGCCCGCACGGCCACCCGCATCATCAATCAGGTCCCCGGCGTGAACCGCGTCGTCTACGACGTGACCTCCAAGCCGCCCGGCACCATCGAGTGGGAATAATCCACGATCCGACAGGAAGGCCCGCAGCGATGCGGGCTTTTTTGTACCCTATCGGTCGGTTTTGAGCCGTCGCGCCATGCCGACGCCGACCCACAGGCGCCAAAGTCCGAAGGGGATCAAAAGGGGAGTGCCGAGGATCACCTTGCCGATGGGGGCACCTGCCTGCATGGCCAGAATGGACCACAGGCCCAGAACCGTCAGGGCAGCACCGCCCTGAATGTTCATGACAATGCGTGCCAGTGGCTGGAGCGAAAGCAGGCGTCCAAGCGCATTCTGTACCGGATCGGCAAGCCAGCGCAGTTTCAGTTTGTCCGCGACGACATATATCCCGAGCGCGGCAAGCGGCAGGACAGCCGCCGCCATCAGACCCCACAGAACGACAAGGGCCGACAGCTTCAATACGCCAAGCAGGGTAGGGTCAATCATAAGCGCGCGTCAGCAGGCGGTAACAAAGACGCCCTCCGGATCATTCCGGAGGGCGTCTTTGTTCAGGGCTTAGTTGTATTGCGGCGGGCGGCCGGTTTCCTGAACCGTGAACCAGCGCGTGACGGTGAAGGCGTCGACGCCGGCGTCACCGCCGAAGCGGCCATAGCCAGTGTTCTTCACGCCGCCGAACGGGGCCATGGGCTCGTCGGCGATGCCTTGATCGTTGACGTGGATGATGCCGGTTTCGATGCGGTTGGCCACATCCAATGCCTCGGTCATATTTTCGGAGATGACGCCGCCGGTCAGGCCATAGTCGGTGTCATTGGCTAGCGCGACGGCTTCGTCGTTGTTTTCGACCACGTGGATCACGGTCGCCGGACCGAAGATCTCGCCGTAGTAGATTTCCATGTCCTTGGTGATGTCGGTCAGCAGGACGGGGCGGATCAGGGTCTGTTCGTCGCCCTCAATCTCGCCGGTACCAGCCAGGACGGTGGCCCCCTTGTCGATGGCATCCTTGATCAGGGCCGAGACGCGCTGGGCGGCGCGCTTGTTCACCACGGGGCCGACGAAGGTGGCCGGATCGGATGGATCGCCTGACGGAATGGCCTTCACGGCATCGGCGAACGCCTTGGTGAATTTGTCGGCGATGGCGCGGTGGACGATTACACGGTCGGTCGACATGCAGATCTGGCCCGAGTTCATGAACGAACCGAACACGGCGGTTTTGACTGCATAGTCGATGTCCGCATCCTTCAGCACGACAAGGGCGTTCTTGCCGCCCAGTTCAAGGATGGCGGGCTTGAGGTATTTGGCGGCGGTAGTGCCGATGATGCGGCCCACATTGGTCGATCCGGTGAAGTTCACCAGACGCACGCGCGGATCGGCGATCAGGGTCTCGACGATTTCCGCAGCGTCCTTCACATCGTTGGTCACAACGTTCAACACACCAGCCGGAAGGCCGGCCTCGATCAGCACATCGGCCAGCAGCAGCCCGCATGAGATCGGCGCATCTTCCGACGGCTTCATCACCACAGTGTTGCCGACGGCCAGTGGAATGGCGATGGCGCGGATGCCGAGGATGAAGGGCGCATTCCACGGCGAGATGGCCGCGATGACGCCATACGGCACCTTCTTGGCATAGGAGCTGACGCCCGGCATCTGGGTTTGCAGCACCTGACCGCGCGGCTGGGTGACGGCGGCGGCGGCTTCGCGCAGGATTTCGATGCACAGTTCGACGTTGAACGCGGCCCACGGGCGGGCACCGCCCACCTCGGCCGCCATGGTGGCGACGGCTTCCTCGGCCTTGGCTTCCATAATGTCGGCGGCGCGCAGGAAGATCTTCCGGCGCTCATAGGGCAGCATGGCCGACCATGCAGGGAAGGCGGCGGAAGCGGCATCGATCGCGGCGGTCACATCGGCAGGGGTTGCGGCAGCGACCTTGGCGAACACTTCGCCGGTCCACGGCGAGATGTCGTCGGCCGTGGCATTGGACGACGCGGAAACTTCCTTGCCGCCGATGATGAGACCGCGAGTAATCGTATTCATTTCAAGCTCCAATGCTCGCCTTTCCGGCGCGCAGATAATGAGGAGGGTAATACCTGATAGGGCGGGGTGTTCCGTACGACGGTGGTCGAAGGTGTCGGCTGGGCAAAAGGGTGCAGGTACCGATCCAGCGAAGGGGGGCCTAGAAACCCGTCAGGACCATTTTGCCGATGGCGGTGCCGGCCTCGGCCTTGCGGTGCATGGCGATCAGATTGGCGGCGTTGATGGGGCCACCTTCTTCGGTCGCCGTCGAGGTTAGCTGGCCAAGGTCCAGCATGGCGCTGACACGGTTCAGAATCTGGTGCTGGCGGTCCATGTCCGGCGTCTGGAACATGGAGCGGGTGAACATATATTCCCACGCCACGGTGATCGACTTGGGCTTGAACGGCGCGATGTCGAACGAGGCGGGAGAGTCGATCAGGGCCAGATGCCCCTGGGGGGCGATGATCTTGGCGAACTCGGCCTGATTGTCCTGACTGCCGCTGAGGCTCGCAACGTGGCTGACTTCCGGTATGCTGATGCGTGCCAGTTCTTCGGACAGGGGCAGGCGGTGGTTGATCACCTGATGCGCGCCCATGCGTTTGACCCATTCTATGGTCTCGGGGCGTGATGCGGTTGCAATCACTGTCATCTCGGTCAGGTGGCGGGCCAGTTGGATCAGCACCGACCCCACGCCGCCAGCACCGTTGATCACCAGAAGTTCGCCCTTGGCACCCTTTTCGACGCCCAGTCGGTCGAACAAAAGCTCCCATGCCGTGACCGAGGTCAGGGGCATGGCGGCGGCCTCCGCCCAGCTCAGCTTGGCGGGTTTTATGCCAACCAAGCGTTCATCCACCACCTGAAGCTCGGCGTTGGAGCCTTGGCGGGTGTTGGTGCCGGAATAGAAGACCTCGTCGCCCACGTTAAACAGGGTGACGTCCTCGCCAACAGCCTCGACGACGCCCGCCGCGTCATAGCCCAGCACCTTGAACTCGCCATGAGCGGGTTGGGCAGTCGAGCGGATCTTGGTGTCCACCGGATTGACCGAGACAGCCTTGATCCTGACCAGCAGGTCACGCGGGCCGGGTACGGGCGCGGGCAGGTCGATATCGATCAGGGCGTCCGGACGGTCGATGCTTCCGGATTGGCGATAACCCACGGCCTTCATGGACGGTACTCCGCTATCTGCTGTTTCGGCGGCTATAGGCGAAATATATGGCCAGACCGATGATGTTCCAGATCACGAAGCCGAGAAGGGTTTTCTGCGGCAGACTGATCAACAGATAGAGGCAGCCCGCGATCGAGATGGGCCCGACAACCCATGCCATGGGTGTGCGGAAGCCGCGCGGCAGGCTTGGCTGTTTGACGCGCAGGATCAGCAGGCAGACCGCCACTGACATAAAGGCGATCAGCGTCCCCGCATTGGCCAGGGCCACGATCTCGCCCAGAGGCAGGAAAAGGGCAATCGCGCCGACCACAGCCACCGTGAACAGGGTGATCCGCACGGGGGCACCCTTGCCCGAAACCTTGGCCAGACCGCGCGGCAGCATGCCGTCACGCGCCAGCACGAAGAAGATGCGGCTCTGGCCATAGAAGAAGGCGAGGATGACCGTCGGTAGGGTCAGGACGGCGGTAATGCCAAGGAAACCGGCGGCAAACGGCTGGTTGAGCTGGCGAAGGATCAGGGCCAGCGGCTCGGGGCTGTTAGCAAAGGTGGTGAAGGGCGTGCTGCCCAGCGCTGCCAGCGCGATGACGACATAGATGGCGGCGCACGCCAGCATGGAGCCGACAATGCCAATGGCCAGATCGCGCTTGGGATTGCGGACTTCCTCGGACGCCGTGGCGATGGCGTCAAAGCCATAGAAGGCCGAGAAAATGATGGCGGCAGCGGCCATGATGCCGCGCTCGATCCCGTCGGGGCTCATGGTCGAGCCAAATCCGAACGGGCTGAAGGGCTTGAGGTTGGCGGCGTCGAAATGGGGCAGGGCAAACCAGACGAACAGGGCCAGCGCAGACAGCTTGACCACCACCAGCACCATATTGGCCGCCGCGCTCTTGCCGGTGCCGATCAGCAGGACGCCCGCCACCAGCACGATAATCAAAAGCGCCGGCAGGTTGGCGATTCCGCCCTCGGACGGGCCCTGCATCAAGGCCATGGGCAGGCCCAGCCAGTCGTGCAGCAGGGGCGCGGCATAGCCCGCCCAGCTGACCGCGACGGCGCTGACAACCAGCGAATATTCAAGGATCAGCGCCCAGCCGATGACCCACGCCATCAGCGAACCCATCACCACCCGCGTATAGGTATAGGCGCTGCCGGCCTCGGTGATGGTCGATGCCATCTCGGCGTAGCAGAGCGCGCCGCACGCGCACACAAATCCGGCAATCAGGAAGGAGATCAGGACCGCTGGCCCCGCCTTGTCCGCACCGATGCCGATGAGGGTCAGGATGCCGGTGCCGACAATGGCCCCGACGCCGAGTGCGATCAGATGCGGCCAGCCCAGTGTGCGGGCGAGTTGTGGGGAGGATGCGGGGGAGGGGGACGCGCCCATGTTGGGCTCCGGATACTGGGTGACTAAGTTTACTGGCTGTCGTCGGGCGACTGGCTGAGAAGCTGACGTAGGCCGGGGGGATGGGTTCCGGCAATCGAAAGTTGCGGCGGGAAGGCCGTTTCCTGCGGCAGGTTGTGCAGCCGGATCTCGGCGGACAGCGCATAGTGCTGGGTCACCGACAGATAGACGCTCTCGCTCCACAGACCGTGCAGGATCTTTTCGGAGCCATGGCTGACCAAGGCCATCAGGTGCTGGCTGGCATCGACAACCAGACGGATTTCCGCCCCCGGCCAGCGCGCCAGAATGCTCTCTGCCGCACGCGAGCGGATGGTGTTGTAGCCGCGGCTGTGGTCGGGGCGGTCCTCATAGACCACGCCGTGAACGGCGACGCCGCGCTGGGCGGCGCGGGTCAGGGCCGGGGCAATTCGGTCCTCGATGGCCGGAAAACAGTCGAACAGGATGATCTCGCGGGCATTGTCGATCATGTCCTCGCAACGCGCCCAGATCTGGTCGACCGAACGCAGTTGATAGAGGCGGTCCTCCGGCAGGCGGGTTTCCAGCGTGCTGAGCGCCGCGCGGGCCGTTGCCGTCTGTTCGGACAGGCGGGCTTCCAGTGAGCGGATCAGGGGATCGGGGCTGATGGCGCGAAAAAGTCTCGGCTCGCCGCCGTCGTCGATGACCGCGCCCTTCTGGACCAGAGTGGCAAGGGTCTTATAGGTGTTGGCCTGTGCCTTGCCGATGGCCTGGGCGATCTTGTAGCCGGTCGAAGGGCCAGCCCGCAGAAGCTCGCAATAGGTCAGGGCCTCGGTTTCGGTGAACCCCAGCGCGATGAGCGTTTCTTCCGGTGACATGCTTACCCCCTCGTCCTTCCGGATAACGGGCGAACTGATGCCAGCCAGAGCCTGAAATCCCAAGGATATTAGGATTACACATTTCTCATTTGACTAGTAGTGTCTGCTACTAGCTTTCTTGAGCATCGTGGGTGCGGCATCCGCGCGCAGCTTTGTGCGCCCGTCACCCGTTATGCAGGGCATGCGCCGACTTTGAACAAGCGGCGCGAAGGAGGAAATGTGTCACTCAAATCATTGATGGTTGCGGCGTCGGCCGTCTGTATTCTTGTGGCGTGCTCTGGCCCGGGCGGGGCGATCAACGGCGGCAAGCCGGAGTACGGCACCTTTGGCTTCGACACCGTGGGCATGGACCGGAATGTCGCGGCGGGCGACGATTTCTTCAGCTACGCCAACGGCGGCTGGGTCAAGTCGACCCCCATCCCCAATGACAAGTCCAGCTGGAACACCTTCTCGGTGCTGGCTGAAAAGTCGAACGAGCGGGTCAAGGACCTGATTACCCACGCCCGTGAAAATCGTGACCCCGATGCGGGTAAGGTCGCCGACTTCTATGCTGCGTTGATGGACGAAGCGGCCATCGAGGCGCGCGGTATGGAGCCGCTGCGGCCCGAACTGGCCAAGGTTGCGGCCCTGAGCGATCGCAAGGCGATCTCGGCCTATATCGGCGCGATCATGCGTGCGGACGTCGATCCGCTGAACGCGACCAACTATTACACCGACCGTCCGCTGGGCCTGTGGGTGGCACAGGATCTGGACGAGCCGGAACGCTATGTGCCCTATCTGATGCAGGGCGGTCTGGGCATGCCGGACCGTGACTTCTATCTGGATAACGGGGCGCGTTTTGCGACCCTGCGGACCCAGTATCTGGCCCATATCGTCGCCACGCTGAAACTGGCTGGCATCGACAAGCCTGAAGAGCGCGCCGCGCGCATCATGGCGCTGGAAACCCGCATTGCCCGCACACACTGGTCGCAGCTGGATACGGGCGACGTTCAGAAGGCCAACAACACCTGGGACCGTGCCGAGTTCGCGACCAAGGCACCGGGCATGGACTGGAACGCCTTCTTCGAGGCATCGGGCCTGTCGGGCGCGGACAAGATCAAGGTCTGGCAAGCCAGTGCCGTCACCGGTCTGGCGGGCCTTGTCGGCTCGGAATCGCTGGAAAGCTGGAAGGACTATCTGACCTTCCACGCTATCAACCGTGGCGCGCCGAACCTGTCGAAGGCCTTTGTCGACCAGCATTTCGAATTCTATGGCAAGGCCCTGAGCGGCCAGCCCGAACCGACCCCGCGCTGGAAGCGTGCCATTGCCCTGACCAACAGTGCGCTGGGCGATGCCGTGGGCCGTATGTATGTGGCCAAATACTTCCCGCCCGAAGCCAAGGCTGCGGTCGAGGAAATGGTCGTCAACATCAAGGCCGCGATGGGCAAGCGCATCGAGGCGCTGAGCTGGATGACGCCGGAAACCAAGGTCGAGGCGCACGCCAAGCTGGAATCCATGCGCGTCGGCGTGGGCTATCCGAACAAGTGGCGCGACTATTCGGCGCTGACGGTTTCGGCGGATGATGCCTATGGCAATCTGGAGCGGGCCTCGCTGGTGGAATACCGCCGTCAACTGGCCAAGCTGGGACAGCCGGTAGACCGCGACGAATGGTTCATGGTGCCGCAGGAAGTGAACGCCCTGTTCGCGCCCAGCCAGAACTCGATCATCTTCCCTGCGGCCATTCTGGAGCCGACCTTCTTTGATCCGAATGCCGATCCGGCGGTCAACTATGGGGCCATCGGCGGCGTGATCGGCCACGAGATCAGCCACGGCTTTGACAATCTGGGCTCGCAGTTCGACTCCCATGGCCGCCTGCGTGACTGGTGGACGGCGTCGGACAAGGCACAGTTCAACCGTGCCGCCGACATGCTGGCCACCCAGTTCGACGGCTATAAGCCGTTCGAGGATGCCGCGGTGAACGGTCGCCTGACGCTGGGCGAGAACATCGCCGATGTGGCGGGCCTGTCCGCCGCCTACGATGCTTGGAAGCTATCGCTAGGTGGCAAGGAAGCGCCGGTTCTGGACGGCTTTACGGGCGATCAGCGCTTCTTCCTTGGCTGGGCACAGAACTATCGCGCGGTGTTCCGTGATGCGGCGCTGCGTAACAAGCTGATGACCGATGTTCACGCGCCGGGTCCGTATCGCGCCCAGACGGTTCGCAATCTGGATGCGTGGTACAGCGCCTTTGACGTGAAGCCCGAGCAGAAGCTGTATCTGGACAAGAGCCAGCGCGTTCCGGTCTGGTAATCCGTCTTTGAAGAGTTCCGATCCGGCGGTGCTGATTTTTTCAGTATTTACCGTTGGATCGGAACCTATGCTGTTCCCATATACGTTGTGTCTTTGAAAGCGGACCAAGGTCGAGCGGGGCAGTATGAAGAGCGGACGCAAGCGTATCGTATGGGGTGTGGCGGGCGTGGCCGCTGTGGCCGCCGCCGCATTCCTTGTCTGGAAGATGCAGCGCCCGCCTGAAGTCAGCGTGCTTGAGATCAAGCCGCAGACGATTGAAATGGGATTGTCGGTGGTGGGCCGTGCTCGCCCCGGTGATCTGGTCGAAGTATCATCGCCCAATCCGGGTCAGGTGATCCGCCTGTTTGTGGACGATGGCGATGCCGTCACCCAAGGGGCCGCGCTGGCCGTGATCCGCGCTACGGTTGAACAGGCCCAGACCGATGCCGAGGTCGCCCGCGCCACCGCCGCCCGCGCCGAGGCCGCCGAGGCCCGCCTGAATTTCAGCCGTACCCAAACCCTCTATGACCGCGGATTTGCCGCCAAGGCCGCGCTGGATTCCGCCCGCGCCACCCTGCAGGCGGCAGAGGCCAATCTGGAAGCAGCCAATGCCTCGGTTCGCGCCTCTGCCGAGCGCACGCGTGAATACACCATCCGCTCGCCCATGAATGGGGTGGTGCTGGTGCGCCCCATCGATAACGGCAAGGTGGTGACAGTGGGCGAGACCCTGTTCGAGCTGGGCTCCAACAGCGGCACCGAGATTCAGGCCGAGGTCGAGGAATCCTATGCCGACGCCATCCACGTTGGCATGACGGCCCGTGCTGCTCTGGCAGGGTCCGATAAGGTGTTTACCGCCCGAGTGTCCGAGGTTTCGCCGCGCGTGAACTCGTCCACGGGGGCGCGTCTGATCAAGCTGGTCCCGACCGAGGGCAGCAGTCTTGCCCCGGGTCGCTCGATTGACCTGACGGTGGTGGTGGGGCGTCGTGACAACGCCATTGCCGTTCCGCGCCGCGCCGTGCTGGACGCGACGGCCCAGCCCAAGGTTCTGGTCGTGGGGGCGGATGGCAAGGTCCGCCAGCAGGCCGTGACCATCGAGCGTTGGCCCACGACCAATGCCATCATCACAGAGGGGCTGAAGGCCGGTGACCGTATCGTGCTTGATCCCTCGGGGATCGAGGCCGGACAGTCGATCCGCGCTGTCGTCGAACAGGCGAAATAAGCGCCGTGTTCGCTCTCAAGGTCGCCCGCCGCTATCTGTTGTCCAACCCCAGCCAGACCCTGCTGTTGATTGCAGGGGTGGCGCTGGGGGTGACGGTGTTTGTCTTCATCACGGCCCTGATCGCGGGGCTGGAGGTTCGCCTGACCGAGCAGGTCACGGGCGACAGCGCCCACGTCAGCATCGAGGCCCCGACGCGGGTGGCCCGCGTGATCGAAGGCGATGTGCCGGTGGAAGGTGTTGCGCTGGTCTCTACCCTGCAACGCAAGCAGATCCGCGACTGGCCGATGATTGTCGATCTGTTGCGCTCGACCGAGGGCGTATCGGCCATCAGCCCGCAGATTTCAGGCAGTGCCTTTCTGGTGAAGGGTGAGGCGGTGTCGCCGCTTTCGGTGCTGGGCGTCGAGCCGGAAGGCGTGGACGCCATCAGCCAGATCACCCCCAAGATCGTCGATGGTTCTGGCCAGCTGCGGGCCGATGGCCTGTTGATCGGGGGCAAGATGGCTGAGGAGTTCGGACTGGAGGCGGGGCAGGCCGTCCTGCTGCGGACCGAGCGCGGGGTGGAGCGGCAACTGACCATCAGCGGGATCTTCCGCACCGGCCTGCAAAGCCTTGATGAGCGGGTGGCCTTCATGTCGATCCAGACGGCGCGCCCGCTGTTCGCCCTGCCGGAAGGGGTGACCAATATCGAGGTCAAGCTGTCCGACCCACAGCAGGCCCGCGACGTGGCCGAGTTCCTCAAGGGCGCGACGGGTCAGCGCGTGACCCCGTGGCAAGAAAAGAACGAAAGCCTTGAGGACGCGCTGAACGCCCAAGGCCAGACGGGCACCATGATTCAGGCCTTCTCCCTGATCTCCATCATCATCGGTATCGCCAGTGCGCTGGTGCTGTCGGCCTATCGCCGTCGCAGCGAGGTCGGGATCATGCGGGCCTTTGGCATTTCGGGCAGCTTCATCATCTGGGTCTTCCTGCTGCAGGGGCTGTTGATCGGACTGGTCGGGGCCTTGGTGGGGTGCGGTCTGGGCTATGGTCTGTGCGTGTTTCTGGAAGGGATCACCAAGGCCGACGGCACCTCGGCCCTGCCCATCGCGCCGGAGCAGGGGGGCTATGTCGCCGCTCTGGTGCTGACGACGCTGGGCGCGGTGGTGGCGTCCATCATTCCGGCGCGTAATGCCGCCAAGGTCGATCCGTTGGAGGCGATCCAGCAATGAGCCATCTGCTGAAAGCCACAGACATCAGGAAGTCCTTCCGCAACGGCGACGAGGACACGCTGGTGCTCAAGGGCATCGACGTCACGCTGGACAAGGGCGAGCTGACCGCCTTGGTTGGTCAGTCGGGCTCGGGCAAGTCGACCCTGTTGTCGATCATCGGCCTGTTGCTGCGTCCGACCTCGGGCGAGCTGGAGATTGCGGGCGAGCGGGTGGACCGTCTGTCCGAACGCAGACGCGCCCTGTTCCGAAACGAGCGGCTGGGCTTTGTTTTCCAGTTCCACCACCTGCTGCCGGACTTTACGGCGCTGGAAAATGTCGCCTTTCCGGCGGCGGCCCCTGCGGGCGGGATCAGCCGCGAGATGCGCGACCGCGCCGCCGAACTGCTCAGAAGGGTAGGTCTAGAGGACCGGATCGACTATCCGGCCACCCGTTTGTCCGGTGGCCAGAAACAGCGTGTGGCGATTGCCCGCGCCCTGATGAACAAGCCCGATCTGATCATCGCCGACGAGCCGACGGGCAATCTGGACACAGACTCCGCCGACACGGTTCTGGAGCTAATGCGCGAGGTGAACCGCGAGGACGGGGCCACCTTCCTGATCTGCACCCACGATCAGGGCATAGCCGCCAAATGCTCGCGGCGTCTGGTGCTGAAAGACGGCCTGCTGGATGCCGACGAGGCGGGGCGACGTTTGCCATAGGGTTTAGAGCTTCTCATGGCCCTGCCTTAAAAATGGCGCGACTACAGTGCGATACTAATGTTCGATTTAGAAAATCTGCATAGTTCGCTGTTCACGAAAGGCGCATAGGGAAGGGGCAGTCTCTTGACGGCGTTTCTTCCCCTTATGAACCTTTGGCGCGGATCGATATCCCTCTCCTCCTAACGGTCCGCGCCGACCTTTCAGATGTCAGTCCCGGCAGAGAGTGGGGCTAGCCACGCCTTGGTTCATTTCTGAACGACAGCCGAAGGGATTGCTGTCGACAGCGCACTGGCCATAGGGCTTGCCGGAGCCCTCAAGCTGGCGACCGGTCGAATAGCATTTGCCCTGACAGTTGGCGTTGTCGAAACAGGTCTTGCCGCCGTCGCTAAAGCGGACCACGCATTGCAGGGTCTGGGCGCGACCCACAGGGGTCATGGTGCCGCCGCGTGCCGCACAGGCATCCGCTGCTGCCGTTTCCGTTGAGACTTGGGGCTGTGTCGAGCAAGCCGCCAAAAGGACAGCGGTCGAGATCAGGATAGCGCGGAGGGACATGGGCGTACTTATGAACAGGGTTATCCGCGCCACGGTATAGGACGGCAGGGAATTGAAAAGGGCGGAGCCTGTGGCCCCGCCCTTTGATCGTTTTAGGCGTCGACCTTGATGACGCCGCGACGGATTTGGTCCAGTTCGATGGACTCGAACAGGGCCTGGAAGTTGCCGTTGCCGAAGCCTTCGTTGCCCTTGCGCTGGATGATCTCGAAGAAGATCGGGCCGAACAGGTTTTCGGTGAAGATCTGCAGCAGCAGGCCTTCTTCGCCGACGTTGCCGTCGATGAGGATGCGGTTCTTCTTCAGGCGCTCGAGGTCCTCGCCGTGGCCGGGGACACGCTTGTCCACCAGTTCATAATAGGTCTCGATCGTGTCCTGCAGCTTCACGCCACGGGCGCGCAACTTCTCGACGGTTTCGTAGATGTTGTCGGTGGTCATGGCGAGGTGCTGGATGCCTTCGCCGTTGTACTGACGGATAAACTCTTCGATCTGCGAGTTTTCGTCTTGGCTTTCGTTCAGCGGGATGCGGATCGCCTTGTCCGGCGCGATCATCGCCTGCGAGAACAGGCCGGTGGCCTTGCCCTTGATATCGAAATACTTCTGCTCTTCGAAGCCGAAAATCTGGTTGTAGAAGGTCGACCAGGTCCGCATCTGGCCGCGACGGACGTTGTGGGTCAGGTGGTCGAGGATATCCAGACCGACCGAGTTTTCGGCTTCGGCCTGTTGCCACCCTTCGATCTCGTTCCAGCTATCGTAGATGCTGCCTTTTTCGCCGTACTGGTCGATCAGGTACAGGTACGATCCGCCGATGCCCTGCAGCACCTTGGCGTCGGCACCCAGAGCGCCGACCGAGGCGTCAACGGCGTGGGCACCGCGCGAGATGGCGAGGTCATAGGCCTGCTGGGCGTCCGCCACGCGGAAGGCCATGCCCGAAGCCGACGGGCCGTGCTCGGCGCGGAAGTCGGCGGCCTGGCCGGTGGCTTCCTCGTTGACCAGCAGGTTGGTCTGGCCCTGCTTGTAGCGGGTGATCTTCTTGGTCGGGTGGGTGTGGGTCGCCACAAAGCCCAGCTGTTCGATCAGGCCCTTCATGGCGGCGGGATCGGGGCTGGTGAACTCGACAAACTCGAAGCCGTCGAGGCCGATGGGGTTCTCAGCGGTAATGGCCATGGGAATGGTCTCCTTGCTGTGTCAGCACCCGCAATAAGGGATGCGGAAATGCTGGTGAAATCAGTTGTCCGTGACGCGGTTGGCCCAGGCCTGTGTGCCCGTGGTGTAAACGCGGTCGCTCGGCAGGATGTCGGCGGGTTCGAACTCGGCCTCCTTGGCCAGTTCGGCGTAGATGGGCGCGAAGTCGGTCTCGATGGTCTGCTTCAGCAGGTCCTCGAAACTGTCGATGACGAAATAGGTCTGTTGGAAGTCGTCGATGCGATAGCGGGTCTGCATCACGCGCTTCATGTCGAAGCCGATGCGGTTGGGCGAGGCATCGTCCAGTGCGAAGATCGACTCCGTGCGGCTGGAGACGATGCCCGCGCCGTACAGCTTCATGTCGTCGCCGTCTTTGATCAGGCCGAACTCGACCGTGTACCAATAAAGGCGCGACAGGTTATGAATGGCGTTGTGCTTCATCGCCTTCATGCCACCCTGACCATAGGCCTGCATATAGTCGGCAAAGACGGGGTGGGCGAGCAGGGGAACGTGACCGAACACGTCATGGAACACGTCGGGTTCCTGAAGATAATCAATCTGTTCCGGCGTTCTGATGAAGTTGCCTGCCACGAAGCGGCGGTTGGCCAGATGCTCGAAGAACACGTCGTCCGGCACAAGGCCCGGCACGGCCACGACCTGCCAGCCGGTCAGCTTGTGCAGGCGTTCGGACAGGTCCTCGAAGTTCGGGATGCCGCCATCCGACAGTTTCAGAATATCCAGACCTTCCATGAAAGCGGGCGTCACGCGCGAGGGCAGCAGCGCCGTCTGGCGCGCATACAGCGTGTCCCACAGGGCGTGCTCTTCGCGCGTATAGGCCGACCAGTTCTGCGGGATGGTCCAGTCGCTGGCGGCGCCTTCCGGCGGCGATTGTAGAGCGTGGCTGCCCATGGCGGTTCCTCCCTGAAACCTGGCCTGAAAACCAGGCCTGAAACCTGTCGGGTGCCCCCTTGAACGGGGATCGTAAGCCCGAAATCATTGTTACGACAGTTTGCCATCACATTCTGCGCGTTGCCTTTCAAAACAGGGCATGAAATGACACTGGATGATGAAGCTGGTTCACTATTGGCAGAATAATGAAACGATATGATCTCGATGAGGTGGATCGCCGTCTGTTACGCTTGCTTCAGACGGATTCCTCGCTGAGTCACGCGGCCTTGGCGGAAATGGCGAGATCGTCTCCGGCATCGTGCTGGCGACGGATCAAGGCCATGGAGGAGGCGGGGGTGCTGAAGGCACAGGTCCGCCTTGTGGACGCCGAGCGCGTGGGGCGCGGGGTGAACGTCATGTGTCAGGTGCGGATGAAGTCCCACTCGCCCAATGACCGACAGTCGTTCGAGGCCTTTTTGAACACCAAGCCCGAGGTGATGGAGGCGCACTCCATGTCCGGCGAATGGGATTACCTGCTGCGCATCGTGGCAGAGGATGTGGCGGGATATGAGCGGTTCCTGATGCGCGACCTGCTGAACCATGCCAACGTCGCGACAGCGGCCTCGCACTTTGCCCTCAGTCAGGTGAAGTACACGACGGCCTTGCCGGTCTAGGACGAACATTGCCCCAAGCCGACATTTCCAAGCAGTCAGCAGTCCTTACGTCTTCGCGGACGACCGTCGCGGTGGCGTCCATCCCCTATGCGGTCATGGCGGGCATTTATGGCGTATGGTTAGTCAGGGGATGGGTTATCTACGGGCGTTTACCTATCCACGGCAGTGTGCCGTATCTGGTCATCGCGGGCCTGTTCATCGGTATGTGGTTCGCGCTGGTGGCCTTTTCCCTGATCGAGATCATCCGGCCACGCGTGGTGGAGCTTTCATCGTCGGGATGGATCTATAGACCGGTAATCGGACCCGTTGTCGGCCCCGTGCCGTGGGACAGGGTGGAGGAGTTCCGTTTGGGAAGCGCGCGCACGCTCGTTTGGCTGGAGGTGCATTACCGCGACCCCCATGCCGGAAAGCTTCGCAAGCGCGCCCTCGGCAGACATCTCAAACTGCCGGGCAAAAGGGGATGGATGTCTCCGGCGAAGGACATCGCAGCCTATGCTAACGAATATATGCGGAGAACGAAGGATGCGGGTCGTTAGGCCGTAACTTGCTTTGCATGGTGCGCGGACCCTTATCGGCCTGTACGCGTATTAGGTGCGACCGAACTGGTTAGGAGGGGAAGCGGTGCAATCCGAGGTGATCCGATATTCGCGGCTGGGTGTGCTGGTGACGGCTCTTGGTCCGGCTTTTGCCGCGCTTGTGCTGCTGCGGACGCTTGGCAGTGGAGAGCTGTCCCTCATGCCCATGGTCGTTGGCGGCGTGTTTGCGCTGTTCTTCCTCTATTATGTCGCCGAGGTCATCAAGCCGCGCGAGCTTGAACTGGACAGTGCTGGTTTCACCTATCGCCCGACCTTCGGCACCAGTACCCGCGTGGATTGGGGCGATGTCTCGGCCTTTTCGCTGGCGGGCAAGAAGAACAAGGTGCTGGTCTGCGAATACCGCGACGCGGCCAGTAGCGCGGTGAAGAAGCTTAAACTGGGCGAGTTCTGGGCCTTGCCGGACAGCGGTCTGTGGTACGCCTCCAGCGACAAGGTTATGCGCTGGATTGGCGAGCGGCGACAGTCTGCCACCCAACGGACCCTGCCTCGCACGGCGCAAGCATCTTCCGGCAACACGCCCGCCAAGCCCCGGACCACCAAGCCCGTGCAGAGTGGTGGCGTGGCCGTATCCGCCCGTTCCGGCGTGACCTATGCCAGCTCGAAAGCACCGGCGGAGCCCAAGCCGCAAATGCCCATCTTGAATGGCGATACGGGTGCCGGAAAGGGTCTGGGATGGGGGCTGTTGATCGGCGGTTGCGCGCTAGGCGTCATGTCCGTCGGGCCTTTTATGGCGGCCTGTCGGTCGGGCCTGTGCAGCGCCGGCCTGTGGGAAGTCGGCGATGTGCGTATCTGGGCGTTTGCAGGACTGTGGACGCTGTGCCTACTTTTGGTGATCGCTGGCGGTCGACTGATCACGGCCAGAAACGACACGCTTTGACGTAACCGATGTTGGTCTGAGGCAGCTGCTTTTAGAGAGTAAGCCCCAGTCAACCTAGTGACTGATGGTCTCGCGGGTCAGGTTCAGGTTCGCCTTACCCTCGGGCTGACGCACGGCATAGTAATCGTCCACGCCGTCCTTACGCATGCGCAGGAGGACCTTGCGGGTGGCATCGATCATAACGAGGGTGCCGTCATCGGCGGGGAACCATGCGGCCACGTCTCCGCCGAGTTCCAACTGGGCGAGGCATTTGTCGTCATAGCCGATATCATAGCCGCCAATGGTGCGGTTGGCCGTGAGATCGACAATGCAGACCGTGCCGCCTTCATAGTCCTCCCACAAGGCAAAGCGGCCTGTGGGTTCCAGCTCCATATCGCGGGTGCCGATCAGATCACCGGGGTCGTCGGTCGATTGGCTCATCGTGTCTTGAGCGTAGGGCGTCGCGGGCACGGCCTCTTCGGCACCGGACGGTGAACAGGTGATCAGGACGGCGGAGGTCACAAGGGCGAGGCAAGGGATCCATCTCATCCTATTCGACCTCCACATTGGCGACATAATAGGCCTTGGATTGACCCGAGCGCATTTGCTCGGGCGGGGTGGGGCCATCTCTCGTGACGGTGTTCAGGCCGAACTTGATGCTGGCGGATCCTGGTCCATCGGCCTCGTAGATGAAGACGGCCAGATCCGTGCCCTGAGGGCCGGCACCGGGGAGGTTGTCGAGGGATTTGAAGGTGAAGGGGCCTTCGTTCTCGTCATCGGCGGCCCACAAATACCAACTGCTGGCACGATAGGGGAGGTTCACGGTCAGCTTGCGACCCTCGACCTCATGCCACGGCGGAGGAAGGGGCCGTTCGTTATCGGATGTGGGCGTGGCGCTGTTGCCCTCCTTATTGCCGTCCGTAGCGGGCGAGCAGGCGGTGAGGCCCAGTAGGGTGCAAAATGCGGGAACTAGCAGACTGTGCAGACCGGGTTTCATGGGCATGACGGGTCCTGTCGCTAAGATTTTTCATGCGCACCGGCAAAATCGGGCGGGCGCAGTGGTTATTTATATAACATTGTTATCCTTAGGTGTCGATGTTTGGACACGCTGGTCATCCGAGCTACGCAGCCTGTCTGAACAGGTTTTTACGGCCTAAACTCAAGCGCGTTATAGGCCGAATAGCCTTCCTCGGCGCTGAAGCTGTGGGCGTCGGCCAATTTCCATGACAGGCCATAGAAGGGGTGCTGATCGCCCTGTTCCAGCAGCTCGCCCGGCTTCAGGAAGGTGTGGATCTGGGAATAGAGCCGGATTTCCGACTGGCTGATGCGGCGTACCAGATGCTGCGGGCCGAGGTCCTCTGGCTTGGCGATGCCGGCGGCGGCCAGCATCTCGGCCAGAGCGTGCATCGTGCTGCGGTGATAGGTGGCGACGCGCTCGGCCTTGTCCGGTACCACAAGGGCGCGTTGGCGTGACGGGTCTTGGGTGGCGACGCCGGTCGGGCATTTGTTGGTGTTGCACGACAGGGACTGGATACAGCCCAGCGCGAACATGAAGCCCCGCCCCGCATTGGTATAGTCCGCGCCCATCGCCAAGAGGCTGGCGATATCAAAGGCGCTGATGACCTTGCCTGCCGCGCCGATGCGGATGTGCTGGCGCAGGTTTGCCCCCACCAGCGTGTTGTGCACCAGCAGCAGCCCTTCGCGCAGCGGCGTGCCGATGTGGTTGGCAAACTCCAGCGGGGCTGCGCCCGTGCCGCCTTCAGCCCCGTCCACCACGATGAAGTCGGGCAGGATGCCGGTCTCCAGCATGGCCTTGACGATGCCCATGAACTCCCACGGGTGGCCGATGCACAGTTTGAAGCCGACCGGCTTGCCGCCCGACAGCTCACGCAGGCGGGCGATGAAATGCATCATCTCGACCGGCGTACTGAAGGCGGTGTGATAGGGCGGCGAGATGCAGTCCACGCCTACGGCAACGCCACGGATTTCGGCAATCTCGGGCGTGACCTTGGGGCCGGGCAGGATGCCGCCGTGGCCCGGCTTGGCCCCTTGGCTGATCTTGATCTCGATCATCTTCACCTGGGGCAGGGTGGCGTTCTGGACAAAACGGTCGGGGTCGAACTGGCCGTCCAGAGTGCGGCATCCGAAATAGCCGCTGCCGATTTCCCAGACGATGTCGCCGTCACCCTCGCGGTGATAGGGGCTGAGGCCGCCTTCGCCGGTGTCGTGATAGAAGCCGCCTGCCTTGGCTCCCTTGTTCAGGGCGCGAATGGCATTGGCGCTGAGCGAGCCAAAGCTCATGGCCGAGATGTTGAACAGCGAGGCGGAGTACGGCTGGCTGCACTGTGGCCCGCCAATGGTGACGCGCAGGGTCTCGGGTGCCGCGACGGGCGCGGGGCGGATGGACGGGGCGATGAACTCGTAACGGTCGTTATAGACGTCCAGCAGGGTGCCAAAGGGGCGCTCGCTGCTTTCGCCCTTGGCGCGGGCGTAGACCAGCGAGCGCTGGCTGCGCGAAAAGGGCGCGGCCTCGTTGTCGGCCTCAAAAAGGTATTGTCGAAGTTCCGGCCGCAAGGCTTCGAAAAGCCAGCGAAAATTCCCGATGATGGGATAGTTGCGCCTGACCGAATGACGCGGCTGGGTCAGGTCGTAAAGACCCAGTACGGACAGGGCGACGAAGACCACCGCCAGCGGCCATAGATGCACATTCCAGACGAGCGCCGCCGCAAACACGACCGCCAACACAAGGCAGAGCGCCAGAACCGTGAACCGACTGATGTGCATGATGTGCCCCGTCAATGACCGATGGTCGTCTAACGGTTCAGTTAGCCCTTAGGCTCCCCACAGTGCCAGTGCGACTTGCGCGCGCAGCGATATTTCATCGGCGTGTCCAGTCCTTGATGGCAAAGCGCATCCCGAAGAACAGGCTGGCCGCATAGCTGCCCAGCAAAAGCGCCGCCAGCCCCCAGAACATCATGTCGGCACGCAGGCTCAGATCGCCATGGGTATAGCCAACCAGCAGCGCCACCGAAACGAAGGTCAGCACCGCAAACACCAGCGAAATCAGCCAAAAGGCCAGAATGCCCCTCAGAATGCGAAACGCGATCGGTTCATTCATGCCAATGCTCGGGTTGCGGTAGTGCAATTCATACCAACGCTATCACAGCATTTCCGAAACCATTAGCTACCGATTTCTGGAGCGGAATTGACCCTTCCGACTATCAATGCCACAGCCGCCCGCACACGACTTTGCGCACAGTTCGGGAGCAGCACATGTCCATCACGATTTACGGCATCAAGGCCTGTGACACGATGAAGAAGGCGCGTGTTTGGCTGGATGAGAACGGCGTGTCCTATGACTTTCACGACTATAAGGTGCAGGGTGCGGACAAGACCGAGCTGGAGAAGTGGGTGGCCGAGCATGGCTGGGAGAAGGTGCTGAACAAGGCGGGTACCACCTTCCGCAAGCTGCCGGACGAGGCCAAGGCCGACATCGATGCCGCCAAGGCCATTGCCCTGATGATGGAGCAGCCGTCGATGATCAAACGTCCGGTGCTAGATCTGGGCAATGGCAAGACGGTTCTGGGCTTCAAACCTGAAATCTATCAGGCCGCGCTCAAGGGCTGATCAGCCCTCGACCTGCGTCATCGGACGGTCCTGACCGTCGGCCCCTTGGGTGATCCATTCCCCGTCGGCGTTCTGGAATTCGATGCAGGCATCTTCGTCAGGGACCTTTTGCTCGCGCGCGGCGTGGATGGCGGCGGCATGGGCCGCATCGTGGGTGGGATAGGTCTCGGACCATGTGTCGCCCAGTCGATAGGCCCAGCCGCCGTCGTGCTCCTGAATGCGATAGGTAACCATCTTCATAGCGAACTCCTCTGGTGGTGCAGTGAGGGGAACGCGTGAAGTCCTTTCGGGCTTCGCAAAGTCTTACGAAGATTTCATGCGTCGCCGCGCATCTGTGGCGCTAGGTGAGTGCCTCATAACTTCGAAAGGCCCGATGATCGGGCTCTAACGAAAGGGGTGACCCATGGAAGACCTAATCGGCATTATCGCGATCCTGTCCGTATTCGGCACGATCACCGCCGTCATTGTGTTGCCGTCCTACTTCAAGCACCGCAACCAGAAGGAAATGCAGAAGTCGGTTCGCGCCGCGATCTCCGAAGGCCAAAACCTGCCGGTGGAACTGATCGATGTGATGACCCACGATATCCGCAAGGGTCTGCCGTCCAAGGCCCGCGATATCCGCCGTGGTGTTCTGTGGATCGCCGCCGGTATCGGCATCGGCCTGCTGGGCATGTTCACCGATATCGAAGTGGGTGACACGCGCTGGGTCGGCACCGGAACCTTTGGTGTAGCCTGCATACCGTTGGTTTTCGGTATCGCATATCTGATACTGTCGCGCTTCAACAAGCTCGAGAGCTGATCGGTCCGGGATGGCGCCTAAACAACCCCTGACAACGATGCACGACGTGGAGCTGGCAGCCCTTTCGGCTGCCGGCGGCCGTCGTGAGTTCGGTGAACTGGTCCGGCGTCATTCGCCGTTCGTGCGGGCCTTGCTGCGCCGCATGGGCGCGCCCTACGAGGTCGCTGACGACATCGCCCAAGATGCCTTCATGCGCGCCTATGAGAAGTGCATCGATTATCGCGGGCAGGGGAATTTCGGATCGTGGGTCGGTCGAATCGCCGCCCGTCTTTACCTGCGCCAGATCAAGCACGAAGCCCGCTATACCGATCTGGAAGCCATGTCGGACGAAGACTGGCAAAGTCTGGAAATCGATCCGATTGGCCGCTTTGATCTGGACAAGGCGCTGCGTGCGCTGAGCGAGTCAGAACGGCTGTGTGTGTCGCTGTGCCATGGGGCAGGGCTGACGCACGAGGAAATCGGGGCTTCGCTGAACCTTCCGCTGGGGACAGTGAAATCCCATGTCAAACGCGGGCTGGCGAAGCTGCGGCTTCGGTTGTCGCCCAGTTTGGAACAGGAGGCCCGTTTGGATCATGTCTGAACCTGATTTCGATCCCGCCATCCAGAAGAGCTATCGCGTGCCACCCGAATTCGCCGATTCGGCCTTGTTCGACGCAGAGGTCGAGGTGCGGCTGGAGAATCGCTGGCGCTGGCGTCGGCGTATCCTGTCGTTGCTGGGGCTGGCGACGGCCTTTGTGATCATCCGCCAGTTCGTGAAGGTGCGGTTTGATGACCTGTCGACCGGTGGCCTGACGATCTCCAAGTCCGAAGAAGTCACCCAATTGAAGGGTTATGTGGCCAGTTTGTCCGAGCAGATCGGCTTTGATCACATCCATCTGGGTGTTTTGTCCGGCCCTTCACTATTGATGACGTTTGCCGCCGCGACGACGATTCTTCTCATTGTAGCCGCCGTACACTGGTCAAAAGCGCTGTAAGAGCGTCGTTTTCCCGCCTTGATCCGTCGATAATCACGAAAAAGAACCGGTCTATGGCAATGCCCGCGTTGCGGGCGGCGTTCGGACACTTTAGGGTCGCGACGAACTTGCCACCCGTGTTTTCAACGGCTTTTGGGGCGACTGAATTGGTTGATGTCTTCGAACAGGTCGAAGAGGAGCTTCGCTCCGAACGTTATAAGCGTATCGCACGCACATGGCTGCCGATCGGCGCCGGTGTAGGGGCGGTTGCGCTGATTGGTGCGCTGGGCTGGTGGGGTTACCAGAGCTGGCAAACCAGTGAAGCTGACAAGGCGTCGGCAGCCTACCAGCGTGGCCTTGAGGCCGCTGCGGCGGGCAATATGGATCAGGCGGCGACCGCCTTTGGCGAAGCGGCTGACACCGGCTCGCGTGGCTATAAGGCGCTGGCCCTGATGCAACAGGCCGCCGTCGCTCTGGAACAGAACAAGACGGACGACGCCCTGCGTCTGTTCGACGAGGCCGCCAAGGTTTCGCGCGATCCGGTCATCAGCGACGCTGCTGCTCTGAAGGCGGCTTACCTGCTGGTGGACAAGGGTTCGCTGGACGACCTGAAGAAGCGCCTCGAGCCGCTGGCCGAAGAAAAGCGCCCGTACCGCGCCCTGGCTCAGGAAGCTCTGGCGACCGTTCTGCTGCTGAACAACAAGCCGGCTGAGGCTCGCGAAATCTACGTGCTGCTGCAACTGGGGCAGGACGTGCCGGATATGGTGCGTGAACGCTCCAACGCTGCAGTCCGCCTGATTGACGCCGGCACCTCGGGTGCTGTGCGCCAGATCGTGACGGAAGCGGCCAAGCTGCCTGACACGCCGGTTCCGGCTCCGGCGGCTGCGGCACCTGCTGCGGCTCAAAACGCTCCCGCTCAATCCGCTACTGCCCAGTAATCTTGCACGAGAAGTCCGAGATGAATCGTTCGCTGAAAATCGCCCTGATGTGCGGATTGGCCGCAACCGTCGCTTCGTGCGGTACGGTGAAACGCGCAATCCCGTTCCTGGACAAGGGCGATGGCCCCAAGGCCGTCGCCAGCCAAGGCGAACGCATCTCGATCCTCGAGTTTGAACAGCAGCTGGCTCCGTCGCCGGCTCTGTCGGGTCGTGACTTCTTCGTGCCGGGTCCGCAATCGGTCAGCGCCTGGCAGCAGCCGGGCCGCAATGCCGAGAACGAGATCGGCCACGTCATCGCTGCGCCCGAGTTCGCCATCGCGTGGAAGCGCGACATCGGTGCCTCGTCGGATCGTCTGGCTCAGGTCATGGCTCCGCCGGTCGCCGCCGACGGCCGTATCTATGTGCTGGACGGTGAAGCCACCGTTTCGGCCATCGATGCGGGCACCGGTTCGGTGGTTTGGCGTAAGAACCTTGGCACCGACGAGCGCGACTCCGGTCGCCGTCGCTTTGGTATCTCGCTGGGCGGTGGTTCGTCGGGCGGCGGCTTCGGTGGCGGCGTGGCTGTCACCGGCGGCAAGGTTTTCGTGACCTCGGGCTATCGTCATGTGACGGCTCTGGACGCCGCCTCGGGCGAGGTGGCCTGGCAGTATGAAGCCGACCTGCCGATCCACGGCGCGCCGACCGTCTCGGGTGGCCGCCTGTTTGCCGTGGACGTCGACAACCAGCTGATCGCTCTGGACATCAATACCGGTGCCCAAAGCTGGAGCTACCGTGGCATCACGGAACCGGCCCGCATCATGCGCGCCTCCAGCCCCGCCGTCAGCGGCGACACGGTCATCGCGCCGTTCTCGTCGGGTCAGGTCGTGGCCCTGCGTGCCATCAACGGCCAGCCGGTTTGGGAAGAGGTGCTGTCGCGCACCAGCCGCACCAACGCCCTGTCGGAACTGCGTGACATCGCGGGCCGTCCGGTCATCAGCCGTGGCTTTGTCTATGCCGTCAGCCAGTCGGGCGTGATGCAGTCGCTCGACCTGCGTACCGGCGCGCCCAAGTGGGAACTGCCGATCGGTGGCGTGAACGCGCCTCTGCCGGTGGGCGATGTGGTCTATGTCGTGTCCAAGACCGGCGAACTGACCGTCATCAACCGCGAGTCCGGCCAGATTTATTGGACCCGCGACCTCAACGAAGGTCGAGTCCGTGAAGAAGGCGGCTGGTTCTTTGGCATGGGTAAGCGTACTATCCGCCCAACGTGGTCGGGTCCTGTGCTCGCCTCGAACCGTCTGGTGCTGGTAAACTCGGAGGGCCAACTGGTGGCCTTTGATCCGAAGACCGGCGCTCAGACCGCTACCATCAACCTGGGGGCTCCGGCCTATATTGCGCCCACCGCCTACAACGGTGCGCTCTATGTTCTGACCGACGACGCCCGCCTCATCAGCATCCGCTGACCTTGATTTCAAATTGCGTTAGAAGGCCGACATGGCTCTGAAGATCGCCATCGTCGGCCGGCCCAATGTGGGCAAGTCGACACTGTTCAACCGTCTCGTCGGCAAGCGCCTTGCGCTGGTCGATGATCGCCCGGGTGTGACCCGTGACCGTCGCTATGCCGACGGCAATATCGGCGACATGGACCTGACCCTGATCGACACGGCAGGTTATGAGGACGTCACCGACGAAAGCCTCGAAGCTCGCATGCGCGAGCAGACCGAGGCCGCTATCGAGGACGCCGACGTCATCCTGTTCACCATGGATGCCCGCGAGGGCGTGACCCAGCTGGACCGCATCTTCGCGGACCGCCTGCGGGGCGTGCACAAGCCGGTCATCCTGCTGGCCAATAAGTCCGAAAGCCGTGAAAGCACGGGCGGCGTGGGCGAGGCCTATGGCCTTGGCTTCGGTGAGCCGGTTGCCATCTCTGCCGAGCACGGCGAGGGCATGGCTGACCTGTACCAAGCCCTGCTGCGCGCTTCCGAAGACGTCTTCATCGAAGAGGTCGACGAGCCTGAAAAGCCGATCCGCATCGCCGTGATCGGTCGTCCGAACGCGGGCAAGTCCACCCTGATCAACCGTCTGATCGGCGACGACCGTCTGCTGACCGGCCCCGAGGCAGGCATCACGCGCGACTCCATCTCGGTGGACTGGCAGTGGGAAGGTCAGAACATCCGTCTGATCGACACCGCCGGCATGCGCCGCAAGGCCCGCGTGCAGGAGAAGCTGGAAAAGCTGTCGGTCGCTGACACCATCCGCGCCATTACCTTTGCCGAGGTGGTCGTTCTGGTCATGGACAAGGACGACGCCTTCGATACGCAGGACCTGCAGCTGGCAGATCTGGTCGAGCGGGAAGGGCGTGCGCTGGTCTACGTGGCCTCCAAGTGGGACCTCGAAGAGGAACCGCAGGCTCGTCTGGCCAAGCTGAAGCAGATGGCCGACGACAAGCTTCCGCAGCTGAAAGGCTCGGAGTTTGTGGCCCTGTCGTCGTTCAATGGCCGTGGCGTAGACCGTCTGATGCCCGCCATCATGAAGGCCTATGACACCTGGTCCGCCAAGGTGAAGACCAAGGATCTGAACGATTGGCTGGCGCTGGCGGTGCAACGTCACCCGCCGCCCGCCGTCGATGGCAAGCGTATCAAGCCGAAATACATCGCCCAGATCAAAGCCCGCCCGCCGACGTTCGTCCTTATGGCGACGCGTGCGGCTTCGATGCCGGACCACTACAAGCGCTATCTGGTGAACTCGATCCGCGAGTCCTTCGACCTTCAGGGCGTTCCGATGCGCCTGAACGTCAAGTCCTCGGGGGCCAACCCCTATGCCGAGGGTGGTGCCAAGTCGGGACCGGAACGCTTCAAGGGCGCGGCCAAGACCGCCCCGCGCAAGGTCATCAAGGCCGAGAAGGAAGAGAAATACTCGAACCTTCCGGGCAAGGCTCTGGAGCAAAAGGCCAAGGCGGGCATCAAGCCCAAGGTCAAACCTCTGGGCGGCCTGAAGGCTTCGGCTTCCAAGAAGGCCGGCACCAATGCCATCGTCGGCAAGGGCGCACGTGGCGGTGCCCGTCAGGTGTCCCGCTCGGGCCGTATCCGTACCGGCCAAAAGGGCGGCGCAAAGCGTTAAGCCCAGCCTGTGGCAGACAATAAAAAGGGCGATCCGCAATGCGGGTCGCCCTTATTTGTTTCCACTCATCAAAAAGGCCGCCTCCCTATGGAAGCGGCCTTTGACAGTCAGGCGGCCTGTGCGGCCTTCCATTCCTTGAAACTCGTAAACAGCGGCGGCTCCTTGTCGCCGCGGGCCAGTTCGACCATCAGGGGGGTGATTTCCTGCGGGTGGGGCAGGATCAGCGGGTCTTCGCCGGGGAAGGCTTGGGCGCGCAGGCCCGTACGCATCCGGCCCGGATCGACGATGGCGACACGGATCGGCATAGATTCCACTTCATCGGCCCAGCAACGCATCAGGTTCTCGGCACCGGCCTTGGTGGCGGCATAGGCCCCCCAGAAGGCACGCGGCTCGGAGGCGACGCTGGTGGTCAGGTGGATGACACGTGCGGCGGTGGAGGCCTTCAGCAGCGGCTCCAGCGAGCGGATAAGGCGATAGACGCCGGTGAAGTTGACCTTCTCGATCTTGGCAAAGCCGCGCGGGTCGGCGTGGCTGACGGGGGTCAGGCCTTCGGCACCCATGGTGGCGGCGGCCTGAACCCAGATGTCCAGCTTGCCGAAACGCTCATAGAGCGCGCCGCCCAGTCGGTCGATCGAACCGCCGTCGATGATGTCGAACGGGATCAGGGTCGCATGCTTGCCGGTGGCGGCGAAAATCTCGTCGTCCAGCTCCTCCAGACCGCCTTGGGTGCGGGCGGCGGCAACGACGTGGGCACCGGCCTTGGCCAGCGCCAGTGCGGTTTCGCGGCCAATGCCACGCGAAGCACCAACAACCAGTGCAATACGGTCTGCGAGCGGAAGAGAAGCGGTATCGGACATATGCCGCTGATAGCGCGGAGCGCCGCTATAAGAAAGGGCCGCCGGATGATCCGGCGGCCCTTTTGATCAGGCATTCACGGTGAGGATGGAAACCTTCTTGCCGCCCAGCTCGCGACCGCCTTCTTCGGCCTCGCGATCCAGCAGGCGAGTGGGGTAGTCGCCGGTAAAATAGTGGTCGGTGAACTGCGGACGGTTCGGGTTGCGCGGGCCGACGCCGGTGGCCTCGTACAGCCCGTCGATCGACAGGAAGCCCAACGAATCGACCTCAAGGATGGCGCGCATTTCTTCCATCGTATGAGTAGCGGCCATCAGCTGCGACCGCTCGGGCATGTCGATGCCGTAGAAGTCCGGATACAGGATCTGCGGGCTGGCCGAGCGCAGGTGGACTTCCTTGGCACCGGCGGCGCGGACGGCGCGCACCAGCTTCAGAGAGGTGGTACCGCGCACGATCGAATCGTCGATCAGGACGACGCGCTTGCCTTCCAGCACGGCCTTGTTCGGGCTGTGCTTCATACGCACGCCCTTCTGGCGCGAGGCCTGAGACGGCTGGATGAAGGTGCGGCCCAGATAGTGGCTGCGGATGATGCCCATCTCGAACGGGATTCCAGCTTCTTGGGCATAGCCCAGAGCCGCAGGGACGCCCGAGTCCGGCACCGGAACCACGATGTCGGCGTCGATCTGGAACTCGCGGGCCAGACGGCGGCCCATTTCCTTGCGGACCTCATAGACCGAACGGCCGTTCACGATGGAGTCGGGACGGGCGAAATAGACGTATTCAAACAGGCAGGGGCGGGCACCCTGATCGGCGAACGGCTTGATCGAGGTCAGGCCGTCCTCGTCGATGACGACGACTTCGCCGTGTTCGACGTCACGGATGAAGGTCGCGCCCATCGTATCCAGCGCGCAGGTTTCCGAGGCCAGAACCCATGCCTCGCCCAGCTTGCCCAGCACCAGCGGGCGGATGCCCAGCGGGTCGCGGGCACCGATCATCTTGTAACGGGTCTGTGCAACGAGGGCGTAACCGCCTTCGATACGGCCCAGCGCGTCGATGAAGCGGTCCACGATCTTGGCCTTACGGCTGCGGGCGATCAGGTGGAGGATGGCTTCGGAGTCGGAGGTGGACTGGAAGATAGCGCCTTCGGAAACCAGTTGGGCGTGAAGGTGCTTGAAGTTTGTCAGGTTGCCGTTGTGGGCGATGGCGATACCGCCCTGGTCCAGATCGGCGAACATCGGCTGGACGTTGCGGATGAAGCTGCCACCGGCGGTGGAATAGCGGGTGTGGCCTACGGCGGCGGAACCCGGAAGGCGGGTGGTCAGGTCGGCATTGCCGAAGGCCTCACCCACAAGGCCCATGTGTCGTTCGGTGAAGAAACGCTCGGAGTCGAGGACGCTGGCGATACCGCAGGCTTCCTGACCACGGTGTTGAAGCGCATGCAGGCCAAGGGCCACAATCGAAGACGCTTCGTTGTCGGGCGAACCCCACACACCACAGACGCCGCATTCGAGACGCAGCTGGTCATCGTCCGGTTCGCGCCAATGTTCACGGTGAACGACGGGATCGGCGATATGGTGGCGCATCGTGGAACTCCGATGACCGAGGGTTAAGTCGGGATGGCCCGCACCTAGTCCCGACCGCCTCCAAGTTCAAGGCTCATTGTTCGGTTTCGTCCGAAAAGCCTTCCTGTACGGACCTTTTTACGACGGGCGTCAGGGCATCGGCCCCTTTTGCCATCATGGGCAGTATTTTCTGGATGGCCGAGGCCGAGGCGATGCTGACGGGCAGGGATTTGGCATCGGCGAACCATCGCGGCGGGTTGTCGCCGACCACACTCATGAGAATCAGGTGGACCGAGCCGACGAAAGCGAGGGCGCGGATCACACCGATGAATGCCCCGGTAAACTGGTCGATGGCCCCCAGAGTATGGCCGCGCAAACCCTTGGACAGGCTACCTGCGGTAAAGCGGATCAGGAAGTAGAGGACCACGAACACCACGCCCACGGCGAGGATCGATCCGGCCCAATCGGGATCAACCAGACTGCGCCCGAACGGTGCTGTCCACGGCAGGGTGATCAGCGAAACAAGCCCCGCCAGCAGGAAGCTGAACAAGGACGTCAGTTCGCGCAGGGCACCACGAAACCATCCCGCCGCCGCCGACAGCAGGATCGCCAGAATGACAAAGACATCAAAGCCGGTCATTCGTCTTGGCTAACACGGGAAGGGCGGCTTTTCCGAGGCCTTAAAAGCGGTTCTGGGCGATGCGGTCCACGGCCTCGGCCAGACGCTCGACCGCCGTCAGTTTGACGTCGCTCTTCTTGCCCTTGCCCAAGGCGGGGGCGATGGCGCGCTCGAAGCCCAGTTTGGCGGCTTCGCGCAGGCGGGCTTCGGCGCGGCCCACGGCGCGGACCTCGCCCGACAGGCCGATTTCCCCGAACACGACGCAGCTCTTCGGCAGCGGCTTGTCCAGCGCGGAGGAGATCAGCGCGGCCGCGGCGGCGAGGTCGGCAGCGGGCTCGTTGATCCGCATGCCGCCCGCGACGTTCAGATAGACGTCCTTGTCGCCGAAGGTGATGCCGCAGCGGGCCTCCAGAACGGCCAGAAGCATGGCGAGACGGCCCGAGTCCCAGCCCACGACGGCACGGCGCGGTGTGCCATAGGCGGACGGCGCGACCAGAGCCTGTATCTCGACCAGCACGGGGCGAGAGCCTTCGATACCGGCGAAAACAGCCGCCCCCGGCGCGCCTTCCTTGCCTTCGCCGAGGAAGAGGGCGGAGGGGTTGGAGACTTCGCGCAGGCCGGTGTCGCCCATCTCGAACACGCCGATCTCGTCGGTCGCGCCAAAGCGGTTCTTGCCCGCGCGCAGGATGCGGAAGGGATAGCCGCGCTCGCCCTCGAAACTGAGGACGGCATCGACCATGTGCTCGACCACGCGGGGGCCTGCGATCTGGCCGTCCTTGGTGACGTGGCCGACAAGGATGATGGCGGGGCCGTCGTTCTTGGCCATGCGGACCAGCTCGGCGGCACAGGCGCGGACCTGCGTGATGGAGCCGGGGCCGGCCTCGTGCACGTCGGACCACAGGGTCTGGATGGAGTCGATGATGACGATGTCGAACTTGTCGCGCTTCAACGTCGTCAGGATGTCGCGCAGAGAAGTGGCCGAGGCCAGCGCCACGGGGGCATCGGCCACGCCCATGCGTTTGGCGCGGGCGCGGATCTGCTCGATGGCCTCTTCGCCCGAGATATAGGCGACGCGGGCACCGCCACGGGCGGCCTTTGCCGTCACTTCCAGCAGAAGGGTGGACTTGCCGACGCCCGGATCACCGCCCAGCAGGATAGCCGAGGACGGCACGACGCCGCCGCCGCACACGCGGTCGAACTCCGTCACGCCGGTGATGATACGGGCCGGATCGGGCGTTTCGGACGCCAGCGTCTCGAACGTCAGACCGCGACCGCGTGCGGTGGCCGTGGGCTTCATCGCCCCGGGGGGAGCCGCCTTGGATTCCTCCACCAGCGTGTTCCATTCCCCGCAGCCGGAGCATTGCCCCGACCACTTGCCATGGACGGCACCACAGGATTTGCAGACGAAGAGAGACGAGTCACGAGCCATGTGCCGAGACTAGCAGAGGAATTCGTGGGCGATAGCGGGGAGCGAAATCCCTACGACCGCGTTTGACGGACGATCACACAGTTGTGGTCACCGTTTCATCTGAAAGTTGTTCGCATTTTGGCAATTCGCCGTAATCATTACGCCGAACATTGTCTGGAGACCCCTAATGACCGCCGAGAACTCGCCAGCGATTAATCCCAACCTGATTAGTCGCATTAAGGGCATCATCCTGCAGCCCAAGCTGGAGTGGCCCGTGATTGCCGCCGAGTCGGCTTCGGTGAAGGGGCTATTTACCGGCTATGCCATGATCCTCGCCGCCATCGGTCCGGTGTGCAGCCTGATCGGTTCGGCCCTGTTCGGCTTCCCGATGGGCGTGCTCGCGGCCATCATCACCACTGTCGTCGGCTATGTGCTGGCGCTCGTGGCGGTTTATATCGTGGGCATCATCATCGATGCGCTGGCCCCCAGCTTCGGTTCTGAAAAGAACATGGTCCAGTCGATGAAGCTCGCTGTCTATTCGATGACTCCCGCCTGGGTCGCTGGCGTACTGAATCTCGTGCCCTTGATCGCCGGCTTGGCCTTCATCGCGGCACTGTACGGCGTCTATGTGATGTATCTGGGCTTTGGTCCGGTGAAGAACACGCCGGAAGACAAGAAGCTGCCCTATACGGTCGTCACCATCCTGATCGCCATCGTGCTGCAGGTTATCGCCGCCATGATCGTCGGTCTGGCCATGGCACCGTTCATCATTGCCGCCGCCGTCGCTGGCTAAGCTTTTGATGGCAAATACGAAGAAGGGGCATCCATCGGATGCCCCTTTTTTGTTGGCTTAGCCTACGTAGATGCGGGGTACGCGGGGCGTGATCGACGTCAGCAGCTCATAGCTGATGGTACCCGCAGCGGCGGCGGCGTCATCGATCATGCGGTTGGCACCGAAGATTTCGACCGTGTCGCCTGCCTTGACGCTAAGGCCGGTGACATCGACGGCCAGTACGTCCATCGAAACGCGGCCAATGATGGGGCGCAGTTCGCCCGCGACCCAGACCTGACCCTTGGGGCTATAGGAACGCAGGACGCCGTCGGCATAACCCGCGCCGCAGGTGGCGACGGTGACGGGCTTTTCGACCTTATATCCTTGGGAATAGCCGACGGTTTCGCCGACCGGAACGTCGCGCACCTGCATGATCTGGGCGTTCAGAGTGGCGACAGGGGCGATCTTGTCGTGTGGCTTGCCCTCGGGGCCACCGCCGTAAAGGCAGATGCCGGGGCGCACGACGTCAAAGCCAAAGTCTTCGCCAAGGAAGCAGCCGCCGGAGTTGGCGAAGCTGCGGGTCACGCCCGTATATTTCTGCGAGACGGCATCAAAGGCGTCACGCTGCTGGCGGTTCAGCGGGTTGGTGGGCTCGTCTGCGCAGGCGAGGTGGGTCATCACCAGCTTCAGCCCTTCGAACGGCTCGGGGGCGTTCTCGACGCGGTAACCGAGGCGGTTCATGGCCGTGTCGATTTGCAGGCCGCAGTCGCCACCGCCCGATGACAGCCAGCCTTGCACCTGCGCGGGCTGGTTCAGCACGGGGCGCAAGTTCGCCTGACGGATCAGATGGATGTTTTCGCCGTGGGCACCGTCCAGCACATAGATGGTCGGTTCGGCACCCAGTCCCTCGCGCAGGATCACACCCTCTGCCGCGCGGGCGACGAAGAAGGTACGCGCACCCTCGGCCATCAGGCGATGCGCCACCGCCACCGCGCCGAGGCCATAGCCATCGGCTTTGACCACCGGATTGACGGGGCGGCCCGTCAGGGTTTTCAGCGTGTGATAGTTGCGGGCCAGAGCGGCCAGATCGACGGTAAGGGAAGCGGGCAGGGAGGACATGGGCTGAATGTTTACGCCCCCATCCCCCCGACTTCCACCCCGTTCAGGGCAAGAAAATCCCTTATTCCGGAATATCCGAGAAGGCGGCACCGTAACGGCCATCGTGGGCCAGATTGCCAAAGCGCGTGGTGTTGGCGTCGAACGCCAGCTTCACGATGCCGATGGGGCCGTGACGCTGCTTGCCGATGACGACTTCGGCCTGATGCTGCAGGCGGTCCATGTCTTCCTGCCACTTCAGATGTTCTTCGGTGCCTTCACGCGGCTCGGCACGGCCGAGGTAGTAGCTTTCGCGGTACACGAACATCACGCAGTCGGCGTCCTGCTCGATCGAGCCCGATTCACGAAGGTCGGACAGCTGCGGGCGTTTGTCGTCGCGCTGTTCCACCTGACGCGACAGCTGTGACAGGGCGATGATCGGAACGTTCAATTCCTTGGCCAGCGCCTTCAGACCACCGGTGATCTCGGCCACTTCCTGCACGCGGTTCTTGGTGCTGCCTTCGCCGACGGTGACGAGCTGGAGGTAGTCGACCACGATCAGATCGAGGCCGTGTTCCATGCGGGCCAGTCGGCGGGCACGGGCGGCCAGTTTGGAGATCGAGATACCGCCGGTGGCGTCGATATAGAGCGGGCTTTCGCCGATCTCGATGGCGGCCTCGCGCAGCTTGGCGAAGTCGCTGGCGTCGATCTCGCCCTTACGCAGCTTGTCCGAGGACACGCCGGACGCATCGGCCAGCATACGCATGGCCAGCTGTTCGGCGCTCATTTCCAGCGAGTAGAAGGCAACAACGCCGCCATCGACGGTCTTGCGGCTGCCGTCCGGCTGGATTTCGTATTTGTAGTTACGGGCGACGTTGAAGGCGATGTTGGTCGCCAGCGCCGTCTTACCCATCGACGGACGCCCTGCGAGGATCAGCAAGTCGGACGGGTGCAGGCCGCCGAGCTTCTGGTCGAGGTCGTCGAGGCGCGTGGCCAGACCGGCCAGCTTGCCTTCGCGCTGATAGGCTTCGCCCGCCATTTCCACAGCACCGGCGAGGGCGTGGGAAAAGGTCACAAAGCCCGACGACGGCTTGCCGGTTTCGGCCAGCGAATAGAGGGTCTGTTCGGCCTGTTCGATCTGTTCTTCGGCGGGGCGCTCGGGATCGGGCGCGTCCTTGGCGATCTGGCCGCCGATGCGGATCAGCTCGCGGCGCAGGGCCAGATCATAGATGACGCGGGCATAGTCGGGGGCGTTCGCGGCGGGCGGGGCGCGATCCACCAGATCGGCCAGATAGCGCAGGCCGCCAAACTCGGTGAAGGCGGGGTCCTGATTGAAGCGGCCCATCAGGATGGTGGGCTCGGCCAGCAGGCCCTGACGGATGTGCTCTTCGATGGCCTTGTACAGGCGCTGGTGGAAGGGCTCGTAGAAGTGGATGTCACGCAGGCGATCGCTGAGGCGTTCGAAAACCCCGTTGTCATACATCAGCGCCCCGAGAAGCGCCTGTTCAGCTTCGAGGTTGTGAGGCAGCGATGTGACGGAGATGGACGCACTGTCCGGTGCCGAAGCCAGGTAATTCATAAACGCCAGTCAAACAGAGTAAGCCGGCCCGCGCATCACGCCCGAACCGGCAAAAGAGGCCCATCCCCAACAGCAGTTGTCCACAGCCTGTTAAGAATGGGGAATGTGTGGAAGAGCGGCTTAGCCGCGGCAGGGGTAACGTTCAATCATCCATTCACGGATGGCTTGGGTGACCGTCACATTTCGGCGTCCCGAAGGCATGGATTCGAACCGTGCCACCAGCGATTCCGGGGTGATTCCGGTGCCGCTGCTGGGGATGCAGTGGTTCGGGCGACGGCCTGCGCGTTCAGCCGATGCCTGTTCGGCCTTCACCTGATTGACCGAGCCTGTAACCACGCGGATCAGCTGGCGGGTATCGGAACGCAACATGGCAGCAGCGCGGTTTCGCGGAATGTCGCGACCGGCTTCCAGAAACTGCGCGACGGTCATCTGGGACTGGGCAAAAGCCGGCAGGCTGCTGGCAGCAATGGCCAAGACGGCCGACAGGCCAATGGCTTTCACAGCAATGCTTTTCGTCATGGCGTTGAAATGCTCCGATCCCGATGCGGGCGCAAGGCGAATATAGAAACCATAGTTTCATTAGGGTCCAGATTCTGAACCCTATCTGAATGCAAAAAAGGGCATCTGCAGTGCAGATGCCCTTTCGCTTCAGATAGTTGTGGCGATTACCACTTCAGGCTGAGGCGGCCATAGACGTAGCGGCCGTTGAAGCCGTACGGCGAGAAGTTCGAGAACGGGAAAGCGCCCGTGGTGTTGTTCTCGCGCAGGCTTTGACGCGGGTACTGGTCAAGCACGTTGTCCGCACCGATCGACAGGGTGACATTGTCGGTGAAGCGGTAGCGGGCCTCGACGTCCGCGATCAGGGCGTCGCCCAGTTGCAGGTCGGTCGCGGCCGATGCACCGGCAGCCAGCACATCGCCATAGCCCGTCAGACGGAAGGTGCCGCCCAGCTTTTGGGCTTCCCAGTCGGTCTGGAACACCACCTTCCACGGCGGGGTACCTTCTTCGAAGCGGTAGACAGCCTGACGACCGAACAGGGTGGTTTGGGTCGGCAGGATGCCGCTTTCGGTGACCGGAGTCTTGGTGACCTTGAAGTCGTTGACGTTACCGGCCAGTGTGAAGTCCAGACGGTTGCCGTTAGCCACTTCGGCACGGTCGCGGGCGACAACGTCCAGACCGGTGGTCTCGGGGTCCACGCCGTTGATCAAGAACCGGGCGGCTGATGCGCCATACGGGGCCAGCAGGTCGACGTGGGTGCGGGCATTGGTGCCGACCGGCTCGGTCGCGCTGCCCGTCAGGGTTTCCGACAGGATGATGCGGTCCTTGATGTCGATGCGATAGGCATCGGCGGTCAGCTCGAATGGACCCTTACGCAGGACGAAGCCCAGCGAGTAGTTGACCGACTCTTCGGCTTCCAGCGGGGTACCGCCCAGGGCCTCGCCAACCTCGCTCACCGACGGATAGGTGCCCGTCTCATAGGCGATGTTGTTGATGTAGAGGATCGAGGTCTGGGTGTAGTACTGCTGTTGCAGGCTCGGGGCGCGGAAGCCGGTCGAGATCGCACCACGGATGGCGAAGTTCGGGTTGAAGTCGTAACGCGCCGCGAACTTGCCCGAGACGTTGTCGCCAAAGTCCGAATAGTTCTCGTAGCGGACGGCACCCGACAGGGTCAGGCCCTCGACGACTTCGCCTTCCAGATCCAGATAGACGCCGACGTTGCTGCGGTCTTCGTCGACCTCGTTGGCAGGCGTAAAGCCGGTGAAGCCGCGCGAGCCGAATGTGAGGGTGTTGCCACCGGCGGTCAGGATCGGGCCACGTGCATAGGAGGCTTCCTCACCCGCGCCGATCTTGTAGTTTTCGCGGCGGGCTTCGAGGCCGAAGGCCACGTTCAGCGGGCCGTACCAGCCCAGATCATAGCCGCGGCTGGCGTCGATACCCAGAACCAGCTGGCTGTATTCCAGCGAACCGGCATAGAATTCGGTCGGGCCGTTGATGCCATAGGTCGGGTTCATGGTGTTCTCGGCACCGAACTCGATCTTGTTCGAGCCGTAGCCCAGATTGATGTCCACGCCCCATTCGCCGACATTGCCGCGCACGCCGCCAGCCGCGGTCCAGTCGGTGGTGTCGGTCAGGATGAACGGCAGATAGCCATCCGGATATTTGCGGCCCGAGCCATAGTCCGGGTTCTGGGTGTTGTCGGTCGGGGTGCGGTAGAAGGCGGCGGCAGAGCCGTCACGCTGCTGATAGCCGACCCAGCCATAGGCTTCCCACCCTGCCGACAGCGGCACGCCCGCATTCAGGTAAACCGACAGGTCTTCGGTCTGGGCGTCGCCCTGACCGCCGGTGATGCGGCCCAGCGTCGGGTTGATGTCCGAGCGGTTGGTGCGGTCGCGGTCGCGGTATTCAACCGAAGCGGTCAGGAAGCCTTCGTCGCCGATGGCAAAGCCCTGCCATGCCGACACGGTGAGGGTGTCGCCATCGCGGATATCGTCGGCGCGGCCATAGAAGCCGGTGTAGTCGGTGACGTATTGGCCATAGGTGAGGGTAGCACCGCCGCCTTCGCGGGCTTCGCGCAGACGCAGGTTCAGAACACCGGCGATGGCGTCCGAACCGTATTGGGCCGCCGCGCCGTCACGCAGCACTTCGATGCGCTCGATGGCCGAGGAAGGAATAGCGTTCAGGTCAACCGCCGACGAGCCGCGACCGACAGAGCCGTTCAGGTTCACAAGGGCGGTCTGGTGGCGACGCACGCCGTTGACCAGAACCAGCGTCTGGTCAGGGCCCTGACCGCGCAGGGTGGCCGGACGGATGGAGTCGGTGCCGTCGGTGGCCGACGGGCGCGGGAAGTTCAGGGCAGGGACGCTGGCGGCCAGCTGGGTGGCCAGCTCGGTCGAGCCGCGCTGTTCGAGGGTTTCGGCGGTCACGACATCGACCGGGGCGACCGTGTCGAGGCGCGAGCGGTTGGCCACGCGGGTACCGGTGACGACGATGTCGTCAACGCTGGTGGTTTGGTCGGTGTCTTGCGCGCTGGCGGCACCGGCGATCAGCAGGGCCGAGCCGGAAGCGGCTGCGAACAGTGCAGTTCTGTAGGCGATAGTACGGATCATCTCGAGGAGGCTTTCAGTTGGATGTCGGGCCCGACGGATCTGCGGGTCTTCGACGATGTCCGCGCGTCAGGCGCAGACGAGAGTTTTCATCAGCAATGTGGAGGCTGTGCCGGACAACACAGTCGTGCGCGCGATGGCGCGGGCATCACGAATGTCTTGGCCTTTGTGACAGGCATGGTTTCCCCCAACATGAAGAGCCATCCGGCCCGATCGTGCTTGGAAGGGAGAAGCAGGGTCAAACCGAACGGTACATGGAACCGGCATGTTTTACGCCCGCCCCACAGACTGAACCGCAGCAGACTGCGGCGCTTTATTTGAAAGCGATATCGAGATTATCTGAAATAACGTGAAGGAAAACTAAATTCTGCGAACGCCGGATATCGGCGCAATCGGTGCATGAAAATTGCTCAGCTTGATAATCGGGCAAAGAAAAAGGGCACCACCCGAAGGTGATGCCCTGATCCTTGTCCGCTTGGTCAGCGAAGGACGGTTCGAAAGCCTTAGGCTTCTTCGCCGAAGCCTTCTTGCTGGCCAGCGCCGCCTTCGATGAGTTCTTGGGCAGCTTCTTCAGCGGCAGCGCGTTCGTCGTCGAAGCGAGCGGCGATGACGTCTTCGCCTTTCGCTTGACGCTCGGCTTCTTCAGCCGAACGCGCGATGTTCATCTTGACGGTGGCCGACACTTCAGCGTGCAGGCGAACCAGCACTTCGTGAACGCCCAGGGTCTTGATGGCGGTGTTCAAAACGACCTGCGAACGGGTCACGTTGCCGCCTTCAGCCTTGATGGCTTCAGCGACGTCGCGGCCTGCAACCGAACCGTACAGTTGGCCGGTTTCACCGGCCTGACGGATCATGACGTAGGTTTGACCGTCGATCTTGTCGGCGATGACCTGTGCGTCAGCCTTGTTCTTCTCGTTACGGGCAACGATAGCTGCACGTTCGATTTCGAAGGCCTTCAGGTTGGCTTCCGTAGCACGACGAGCCTTGTCGCGCGGCAGCAGGAAGTTACGAGCGAAGCCGTCCTTAACAGTGACGACGTCGCCGATGGCGCCGAGGTTGTCGACGCGTTCCAGCAGAACGACCTTCATCTTACTTCACCACGTACGGCAGCAGAGCCAGGTAGCGAGCGCGCTTGATGGCCTTGGCCAGTTCGCGTTGCTTCTTGGCAGAGACGGCGGTGATGCGCGAAGGCACGATCTTGCCGCGTTCGGAGACGTAACGCTGCAGCAGCTTCACGTCCTTGTAGTCGATCTTCGGTGCGTTGGCGCCCGAGAACGGGCAAACCTTACGACGACGGTAGAACGGACGACGGGCCGGGCCAGTGCCAGCCGGAGCGCCCGGGATCGGAGCGGTGGTATCGGTCATCAATCCGGTTCCTTATTCCGAAGCCGCAGCATCGTCGTTGCGGTTGCTGCGATCGCGTTCGCGTTCGCGGCGAGCCAGCAGCGGCGACAGTTCCAGGTCGAGCTCTTCGACGCGGATGGTCAGCCAGCGCAGCACGTCTTCGTTGATCGACAGCTGACGCTCGACTTCTGCCATAGCAGCAGCCGGTGCATCGATGGCGAGCAGCGAGTAGTGAGCCTTGCGGTTCTTCTTCACGCGGTAGGTCAGGTTGCGCAGACCCCAGTACTCGATCTTGGCGACCGAGCCGCCGTTTTCTTCGATCAGAGACTTGATGGTGTCGTTCAGCGCTTCGGCCTGTTGCGCCGAGATATCTTGGCGCGTCATGACCGTGTGCTCGTAAAGAGCCATGCGGTATTCTCCCTTGGCGGACATCGGCGCAGGCAAACCGGGTAGTTTACCTACGATGGCTCCTGATGTGGCGGACGGGAGTTTCCCGACCCTTTGACGTTCCACAGCAGGACCGAAGCCCTGGAAAGGTGGGGCCTATAGGCGAAAACCGCCAAAAGAGCAAGGGGTGGCGCTTGGCGGCGGGATGAGGGGCACCAATCGTTCTAGCTTTGGCAGGCGGTGCCGTTTCTCTTGCCGCGTACAGGGCGAGAGGCGGATTTTCAGTCCATCACAGGGATAGGCATAGCACGGTATAGGGTGAGATGGTCGCCGCCACCCCAGCAGCACGAAGACACAACGAACAATACGCCTTGCTGTTCGTCCGAGAGCCGTAGGCCAGACCAGTTACGAAAAGGGGCGTACTCATGCTCCTCTATTAGACCGTTGCGACTGCGGAAGTAGCGACCTCGACTGGTTGCTATCCAGCCATCGTTAAGGGGGATGAGGTTATCTAGTGGCCAAGGGACGGGCACCATCATCCAGCGATCTCGCAGCAGTGGTTTCGGCGTATCGAAGACTGTGGAAATGTTATCTCCGCAGACCTGATAGACGTGGCCAATGCTCGTGGTGAGGTGGGCAAGTCCTATGCCGACGTGGACGCAGCCTGGTTGGTCCGGTGAGGTAAAGAGGCCGACGACAGGGCGATCGCTCGGGCTGGGTAATCTTTCGCCGCTTCCCTCATTGGGGCGGTAAACAATGGAGATCGTTCCGGTCTCCAAATCTATGCGGCGCAAGCCGCCTCCGAACTCCCCGCGATTTAATCCGAAATAGAGATGCGTTTGGCCGTCAGGCGCCACTGTTTGGGTGATCACACTTGCCGGTAGTTCTCTACGCTTCCAGCCGTCCTCGTTTGGTGTGTAGGCGGCTAGGCTGGTCAGCACTCCCGGTCGTTTTTGTCCGGTTGCGAACAGACTTTGATAGGAGCGTTCGTGCGTGACTAAACGGATGGGTTGAGCCTGCTCGGAACGGAGGTCACGGATGTGCGGCTCATGTCCGGGAGTATCTGTCACTACCCACAGATGTGCGCCATCGTGCAGGAGGTCCACGGCATTTTCGGCCACAACTGTTCGCGATCCGTCGGCGCGATTGAACTTTACGACCTTGTTGCTCTCGCCCCGCAGCCAAATGAAGCTGCGGTCAGCATAGCCTTCAAAGATCGCGCGGCCGAGATCTTCGTCGCGCCAGTGGCCTTCTTGCCAGGACCCCGGCGTCACAACATCGGGCGTGTATTCCGACTGTGAAACGGCAGGTGAAGCCGAGAATATCGCCGCCGTAATAATGAAGGGCATATAGCGCATAACCAGACACTGACATGAAAATCGAGATGTGTCTTGGGGTCGCTTTAAGCCGATGTATCACCATCGGCTGCGGCTAATCCGTGCATCCTTAATAACGGGGTTGGTGTTCGTACAGAATGCCCGCAAAGTCCGCGGCGTATTCTTATCGGAGCGGGAGGCTTCATGTCCGACATCACACCCAATGATGGGCCCCATACTCAGGGCAATGTGGCCAAAAACAAATGGTCGCTGATCGGGCCGGGTATTGTGGTGGCAGCGACGGGTGTGGGGGCAGGGGATCTTGTCGCGACGCTGATTGCGGGCTCGAAGTTCGGCTATGCGCTGCTGTGGGCGGCGATTGTTGGGACGATCCTGAAGATTGCGCTGGCCGAGGCGACGGGCCGCTACACGCTGGCGGGCGAGAAGACGATTTTTGAAGGCTGGAGCTCGCTGGGCAAAGGCTTCTTTGGCTCGCGCATCAACTGGGCGGGCCTTTATTTCGGCATCTATGTCGTGATCTGGGGCTTTGTTTACGGGGCCGCAGCCATGACCTCGACGGCTCTGCCGATGGCGGCGCTGTTCCCCGTATTTGACCTGAAGACGTGGGGCGTGATCGCAGGTATCGCGGGCTTGGCCTTCGTCTGGTTCGGTGGATACGGCCTCTTTGAAAAGGTGATGACCTTCGCCGTCGGCGTGATGTTCGTCACCGTCATCGGTCTGGCCGTGATCGTGGCACCGGATATCCCGAACCTGCTGACGGGCCTGTGGCCGACGCTGCCGCAGGGTTCGGTTTTCTATACGCTCGGCCTGATCGGCGGGGTGGGCGGCACCATCACCATGGCGGCCTATGGCTATTGGCTGAATGCCAAGGGCTGGCACGGTCCGTCGTGGATCAAGGTCATGCGGCTGGACAATCAGGTCGGCTATATCGTCACCGGCGTGTTCGTGATTGCCATGCTGATTGTGGGCGCAGAGCTGCTGTATTCGGCGGGGATCGCGCTTCAGGGCGGCGACCGTGGCCTGCTTGATCTGGCCGGTGTGCTGCGCGAGCGGTTCAATCCGTTTATCGCCACCATGTTCCTTGTCGGCTTCTGGGCGACCAGCTTTTCGTCCCTGCTGGGCGTTTGGAATGGTGTCAGCCTGATGTTCTCGGACTTCGTCACCCATGTGCGTGGCAAGCCCAAGAAGGAGATGGCCGAGACGCAAAAGTCGTGGTCGTTCCGCGCCTTTGCCTTGTGGCTGACCTTTCCGCCGATCGCGCTGCTGTTTATCGACCGTCCGTTCGGTTTGATCGTGGCCTATGGGGTGCTGGGTAGCCTGTTCATGCCGTTCCTCGCAGGGACGTTGCTGTGGCTGCTGAACTCGGACCGCGTGCCCAAGGAATGGCGCAACGGCTGGCTGTCGAACCTGATGCTGACGGCGGCGACCATCCTGTTCGCCTCGTTGGCCATCAACGAGATCTGGGCACAGATCGCCAAACTGCTCCAATAGCCGCTGACACGCGTTTCTCTTGCCGCGAGGGCAGGTTTGGCCTACGCCTCGCGGCTTGAGTTCAACGAGAAAAACGGACGAAACGCTGATGAGCCTTGCGCTTCTTTTCCCCGGTCAGGGCAGCCAGTCGGTCGGCATGGGCGTGGCCCTGGCCGAAGCTTTTGCCAGCGCACGCGAAGTCTTTGCCGAGGTCGATGACGCCCTGAACCAGAAGCTGTCGGCTCTGATGAAGGACGGTCCGGAAGCCGATCTGACCCTGACGGAAAACGCCCAGCCTGCGCTGATGGCCGTGTCGGTCGCCACCGCCCGCGCCCTGAAGGCCGAATTCGGCATCGATGTGTCCAGCGCCGCCTTCGTGGCCGGTCACTCGCTGGGTGAATATTCGGCTCTGGCCGCTGCCGGTGCCATCTCGCTGGCCGACACCGCCCGCCTGCTGAAGCTGCGCGGTCAGGCGATGCAACGCGCCGTGCCGGTGGGCAAGGGCGCGATGGCTTCGCTGATCGGTCCGAAGACCGATCTGGATCTGGCCGAGGAAGCTGCCAAGGCCGGTTCGGCTGCGGGCGTCTGCGTCGTTGCCAATGACAACAACAAGGGCAATGTCGTCATCTCGGGCGACAAGGCTGCAGTCGATCTGGCTATCGAAAAGGCCAAGGAACTGGGCGCACGCGCCATTCCGCTGAACGTGTCCGCTCCGTTCCACTGCCCGCTGATGGCTCCGGCTGCGGACGAGATGGCCGCCGCTCTGGCTGATGCCAGGATCGTGGCTCCGTCGGCGCCGGTGGTTGCCAACATCACCGCCCGTCCGGAAACCGATCCGGAAACCATCCGCCGCCTGCTTGTCGAACAGGTCACGGGCCGTGTCCGCTGGCGCGAGAGCATGGAGTGGATGGCGACCGAGGGCGGCGTGACCCGCTTCGTCGAAGTCGGCTCGGGCAAGGTGCTGACCGGTATGGCCAAGCGCATCGCCGCCGACGCCGAGGCTCTGGCCCTCAACACGCCGGAAGAGCTGGAAGCCTTCGCCAAGTCGCTCTGAGCGAAGCGCTTGAGCGGCCAAGAAAGAAGGTCGCTCTGAGCGACCGGCATCGCTAAAAAATGATAGGGCGGGAGATCAAATCTCCCGCCCTTTTCTTATCGGCTGATCCCCAGATCGGCATCCAGTGCCACGCGTAGCTCGCTCAGCACATTGACCGAGCGATAGGGCAGGGCCTGCATCATCAGGACGGCGGCAAAGTTGTGGGCGGGGTCGATCCACGCTTGGGTCGAGGCGTTGCCGCTCCAGCCGAACTCTCCGGCGCGTTTATGGCCTTCGCGGGCGACCCAGCCGCCAAAGCCGTGACCGCCATCATTGGCCGACAGACCCGCAGGCAGAATATCCGAGCGCATCAGTCGCGCCGTCTCCGGCTTCATGATGCGGCGACGGCCCGCTGCGCCGTCATTCAGAAGCATGGCGAGGAAATCGATATAGTCGGACGCCGTGGACAACAGCCCCGATCCGGCGAACGGCATGGGCACGGGACGCGACAGGTCCGCAGCCGAGGTATTCGGCACGGCTGCGCGTTGGCCCGTTCCGGTGGGGCCATAGTTGTAGATGGCGGCCAATCGCTCGGCATTGCCCTCGCGTAGACGCCAGACGGTGTCCTGCATGGCCAGCGGATCAAGGATGCGCTGTTGGACGAAGTCGGCAAATGGAACGCCCGCTGCGCGTTCGATCACGACGGCCAGTACGTCGATGGAAATGCCGTACTCGTATTTGGTCCCCGGCTCGAACATCAGGGGGATGTCGGCCAGACGCGCGACCAGTTCGTCATAGTTCGAGGGCAGGGGAACACCCCCACGCGAACTGGCGGCCATAAAGATACCTTGGCGCGCATATTCACGCTGCACGGCGCTGTCGCCCGCGTGGGCATAGGTAAAGCCCGAGGTGTGGGTCAGCAGGTGGCGGATCGTCATCACATTCTGCGCCGGACGGGCCGACAGGCCACGCGCAGGGTTGGTGGCGACCTTCATACTGGCAAATTCAGGGATGAAGTCGGCGACGGGCGTATCCAGCCCGAACTTGCCTTCCTCCATCAGGATGGCGGCGGCGGCTCCGGTGATCAGCTTGGTCATCGAATAGATTCGGAACAAACTGTCCCGATCCACGCGGGTAAAGCTGCCGAAATCGAGGGTTCCGGCCTGAACAAAGGCCTTTCCACCTTCCGGCAGGGCCACGCCTACGGCCAGACCGGGAAGGCGACCCGCCGCCACAAAACGGTTCAGAACATCCTGCGTCATCGGCAGGCGATCCAGCCCGCGCGGCGCGACCTCGACCAAAGAACCTTCGCTCGCACAAGCACTTAGGCCGAGCGGCAGCGACAAGGCTCCCATCCCGAACAGAAGGGCGCGGCGGTCCAAATGGGAACGTTCAATGATCATGGAAACTTTCCGTTGCGGCACCTTCCTCTGGCGAAGCGGCTTCGCATCGGATAGGAGCGGGTGAAAGATTTGGCGGAGCTAAGCTTAATGTTCAACCTCGAAGGCAAGACCGCGCTGGTCACCGGCGCGACCGGTGGCATCGGCGGCGCAATCGCACGCGCTCTGCACGCGCAAGGCGCACACGTGGTTCTGTCCGGTACGCGTGAAGCGGTTCTGGCCGAACTGCAGGCCGAGCTGGGCGAGCGTGCATCCTTTGCCGTGGCCAACCTGTCCGATCCGGACTCGGTTGACGGTCTGGTCGCCGCAGCCGAGGCGGCTGCCGGCAATCCACTGGACATTCTGGTCGCCAATGCGGGCATCACCAAGGATGGCCTGCTGATGCGTATGAAGGACGAGGATTTCCAGTCGGTTATCCAGATCAACCTTGAGTCCTACTTCCGCCTGACCCGCGCCGCGGTGAAGGGCATGATGAAGCGCCGTTCGGGCCGCATCATCGGCGTGACCTCGGTTGTCGGCGTCACCGGCAATCCGGGCCAGACCAACTATTCGGCGTCCAAGGCGGGCATGATCGGCTTCTCCAAGTCGCTGGCCCAGGAAGTCGGTTCGCGCGGCATCACCGTGAACTGCATCGCGCCGGGCTTCATCGCCTCGCCGATGACGGATGTGCTGAACGACCAGCAACGCGAAGCGATTCTGGGCCGCATTCCGGCTGGTCGCCTCGGCTCGGGCGATGAAATCGCCGCCGCTGCTGTCTATCTTTCGTCGAATGAAGCCGCTTACGTGACGGGCCAGACCCTGCACGTAAATGGTGGTATGGCGATGATCTGACCCCCTCGTGCTGTGATCACAATCCGATCACAGCGCGCAACAAACTGTTTCCTAACCCCGATGCTGTGCTAAAGGGCGGAAACGCTCGCGGTGTTTTGAGTCCTCGGACTCGGGCATCATAGGCTGCCGTGAACCGGCGACTACTTAAACCCCGCCATCACGGCGACAACGAAACAGGCAAGAGAGACACTCATGTCCGATACCCTCGAACGCGTCCGCAAGATCGTCATCGAACAACTGGACGCCGACCCGGACAAGGTCACCGAAAAGGCTTCCTTCATCGACGATCTGGGCGCTGACTCGCTCGACACCGTCGAGCTGGTCATGGCCTTCGAAGAAGAATTCGACGTCGAAATCCCGGACGATGCTGCTGAGCACATCCAAACCGTCGGCGACGCCGTGAAGTTCATCAACGAGAAGCTGGGCGCCTAATATCGGCCCCTGCGTTTTTGTCGCAGACTTCAAGCTGATGGCCGCCGTGACGGACCCCTAGCGGGACCGTCCGGCGGCCATTAGTGTTTCTGGATCTGAATCGTCTGATTCACTTCCGAATTTGTCGGGTGTCCGAGCGGGCGCACGACAGGCTGTCGAAGCCATTGCACTGTCAGATTAAGGAGCGCGAACCATGCGCCGCGTTGTTATCACGGGCCTCGGCCTAGTCACTCCGTTGGGCACTGGCGTCGAGCACGTCTGGAGCAATATCCTGGACGGCAAGTCCGGCATCGGTCCGATCACCACCTTCGATACCGAAGGCTATGGCTGCACCATCGCGGGCGAAGTCCCTGCGGTTGATGGCCGTGGCGGTGGTGCACCGGACCAACCGGGCGTTTTTGATTTCGACAAGGTTCTCTCGCCCAAGGAACGCAAGCGCGTTGACGACTTCATCGTCTTCGCCATGGCTGCTGCCGACGAAGCGCTGGCCGATGCGAACTGGAAGCCGGAAACCGACGAAGAAAAAGAATATACCGGCGTGATGGTCGGTGCGGGTATCGGGGGCCTTGGCCCCATCGCCGACACGGCCATCACCCTGAAGGAACAGGGCCCGCGTCGCATCAGCCCCTTCTTCATCCCGTCGGCCCTGATCAATCTGGCGTCGGGCCAGATTTCGATCCGCCACGGCCTGAAAGGCCCGAACCACTCGGTCGTTACCGCCTGCGCCACCGGCGCACACGCCATCGGTGACGCGGCCCGCATGATTGCGCTGGGCGATGCCGAGGTCATGGTGGCCGGTGGTGCCGAAAGCTCGATCGTGCCGATCGGCATCGCGGGCTTCCTCGCCTGCAAGGCGCTGTGCACCGCCTATAACGATACGCCCGAAAAGGCATCGCGTCCGTATGACCGTGGCCACGCCGGCTTCATCATGGGCGAGGGCGCGGGCATCATGGTTCTGGAAGAATACGAACACGCCAAGGCCCGCGGCGCGAAAATCTATGCCGAGGTCGTTGGCTACGGCATGAGCGGCGACGCCTATCACATCACCGCCCCTTCGGAAGACGGCGACGGTGGTCTGCGCGCCATGAAGGCCGCGCTGAAGCGTGCGGGTCTGCAGCCGTCGGACATCGACTACGTGAACGCCCACGGCACGTCGACTATGGCCGACTGGATCGAACTGAAGGCCATCGAGCGTCTGGTCGGTGACCACGCCAAGGATGTGGCCGTGTCGTCCACCAAGTCGATGACGGGCCACCTGCTGGGTGCCGCCGGTGCGATCGAGGCCGTCTTCTCTGTTCTGGCCATCCGTGACCAGAAGGTGCCGCCGACGATCAACCTCGACGATCCGGAGCACGAAACCCCGATCGACCTTGTCCCGCACAAGGGCAAGGACAAGAAGGTCGATGTCGCCATGTCGAACTCGTTCGGCTTTGGCGGCACCAATGCTGCCGTGATCTTCAAGAAGGTCGACTGACTTGGCCAAGGCTCCGACGCGCCGCCCAGCGGCTAAAAAGCCCTCACGCTCAAACGGCCCGAAGGGGGCGCGTTCGAGCCTTGGTATTGGTCTTTTGACCGCTGGCGGCACATTGGGACTGTTCCTGATTGCCGCCCTGATCGCCTTCTGGGCGGTTTACTGGGGCCCCGGTCCCAAGGCTCAGAACGGCGAATATACCATCGTTACTGTCCAGAACGGGACGGGTGTACCGGCCATCGCCGCCACGCTGAAACGCGAGGGCGTGATCCGCTCGACCGACCTGTTTAAGGCCGCCATGAGCCTGAGCGGGGCCGACCGCAAGGTGAGGGCAGGCGAATATGAGGTGCCGTCCGGTGCCTCCCTGTCCAAGATTGTGCACATGCTGGCGAATGGCAAAGGCGTGCGCCATTTCGTGACCCTGCCGGAAGGCCGATCCTCGGCTCAAGCCGTCGAAATCCTGATGCGCCAACCGGTGCTGGTGGGCGAGATCACCGAGGTGCCCGAGGAAGGCTCCCTGTGGCCCGAGACCTATGAGGTCACGCGCGGCGAAACCCGTCAGGCCGTGATCGCCCGCATGCAGCGCATGGCCAAGCAGAAGATGGAAGTGCTGTGGGCCGAGCGCAGCCCGTCGACGGTGGTGCGTACCCCGCATGAAGCCTTGGTGCTGGCCTCCATCGTTGAAAAAGAAACCGGCGTCGCGTCCGAGCGCCCGCAGGTGGCAGCCGTGTTCTCGAACCGTCTGCGCCTTGGCATGCGTCTGGAGAGTGATCCGACCATCATTTACGGCATCACCAAGGGCCGCCCGCTGGGCCGTGGCCTGAAGGTGTCGGAAATCCGCGCTGCTACGCCGTGGAACACCTATGTAATCAACGGCCTGCCGCCGACGCCGATTGCCAATCCGGGCGAGGCGTCGATCCGCGCGGTGCTGAATCCGCCCAAGTCCAACTATCTGTTCTTTGTGGCCGATGGCACGGGCGGCCACGTCTTTGCCTCCACCTATCAGGAGCACCTGCTGAACGTGGCCCGCTGGCGCGAGGTCGAACGTCGCCGTGCCGCAGTGGCCTCTGGACAGCCGCTGGAAGAGCTGGAGCCGACCCAAGCGACGGCTGCGGATGCGCCGCGCGTCCTGACGCCGGATCAAATCCCCGCAGGCGCGCAGGTCATTCGCGTGCCGGAGGAGACGCGCTGATGGCTGCCATTTCTGGAATGACCGGCTTTGGACGTGCGGACGGCGCGCTCAACGGCTGGAGCTGGACGGTCGAGGCCCGCTCGGTCAATGGCCGCAGCCTTGAGGTACGCTATCGCGGCCCGAACGGCTTCGAGACGCTGGAACGTGCGGCCAAGGCGGCCGCTCAAGCCCGCTTTCAGCGTGGGCAGGTGTCGCTGGGCGTACAGGCCCGCCGTGACGCGGGCGAGGGCACGATCAAGATCAACGCCGATCTGCTTGGTCGATATACCGAGCTGGCCAAGGACCTTATGGCTCAGGGCATGGCTCCTGCCTCTGCTGACGGCATTCTGGCACTGCGCGGTGTCATTGAGCCGAGCGAAGAGGGGGATAATGCCGACGATCGCGCCGCCGTCGAGGCCGCCATGGAGCAGAGCATTGCGGTCGCGCTCGATGCCCTGAAGGCGTCGCGCCAACAGGAAGGCGATCAGCTGTTCCCTGTCGTCTCCGGCTTTGTGGACCAGATCGAAACCCTCGTGGCCAAGGCCGAGGGCGAGGCTGAGGGTCAGGTCAAGGCCATCCGCGAACGCTTCACCCGCCGGATCACCGAACTGGCCCCCGAGGCCGAGGGCCTTGAGGAGCGCATCTTTCTTGAGGCTGCCGCACTGGCGACCAAGGCCGATGTCCGCGAGGAGCTGGATCGTCTGGCCGCACACATTGCCTCGGCGCGACAGCTGCTGGGCCTTTCGCCCGCAGGCCGCAAGCTGGACTTCCTGATGCAGGAGTTCATGCGCGAGGCGAATACCCTGTGCTCCAAGTCGGCTACGACCGAACTGACCGCCATCGGGCTTGAGCTGAAGGCCGTGATCGAGCAGCTGCGCGAGCAGGTCCAGAACGTCGAATAAGTCACACGACGAATGGAGAGTGGTCTAAAACGGCCAGAAACCTTGCGGTGGGGGGCAGGCAGTTTTATGCACCCACGCTTCCTATCGAGTCGTTGAAAGCCAGTCATGACGAACGCGCGTACCCCTCGTCGGGGTGTTCTCCTCATCGTCGCCAGCCCTTCGGGCGCAGGCAAAACCAGCCTGTGCCGCCGCCTGATGTCGGACCACAAGGGGTTGGAACTGTCTGTTTCCATGACCACCCGCGGCATCCGTCCGGGCGAGGTTGATGGTCGCGACTATAATTTCGTGACCCGCGACGAGTTTGAGCGACTGATCGCCGCCGATGCCTTCCTCGAGTGGGCCGATGTTCACGGGAACCTGTACGGAACCCCGCGCGCGCCGGTCGAACGCGCTCTGGCCGAGGGCCGCGATGTTCTGTTCGACATCGACTGGCAAGGGGCCCGCGACGTGGCCGAGAAATGCCCGGGCGATGCCGTCCGTGTCTTCATCCTGCCGCCGAGCCTTGAGGAACTGCGCCGCCGTCTGGTGACCCGTTCGCAGGACTCCGACGAGGTCATCGAGCGCCGCGTCGCCAACGCCAAGGGCGAGATCGTCCATTGTGACGAGTTCGACTATGTCCTCGTCAATCAGGACTTTGACCGTTCCTACGCCGAACTGGCCCACATCTATCACGCGGAACGTAGCAGCCGCGCCCGCAACCTGTGGGTCGAGAGCTATAAGCAGGCCCTTCTGAACGAAGTGGTTTAAGCGCGGTCATTCGACCGGCGTAATCACCTTGATGCGCGAGGCGGTCGTGGTCTTGGGCCTGGCCTCGTCAATCGTGCTGAACTGGAAGATCACGTTCAGGCCGGACGGCGGATAGTTGTATTCCGCCGTACCGGCCAGCGGGCCTTCGATACTGTTCTTGATCAGGCGCGAGCCAAAGCCACGACGCGACGGCGGCTTGACCGTCGGACCACCCGATTCAATCCACTCCAAACGCACGCGGCCCTGACGGTCAGGCACGGTCCAGCGCACGCGGATCGTGCCGGAAACACGGCTCAGAGCGCCGTGCTTGGCCGCATTGGTCGTCAGTTCGTGGGCGATCAGACCCATGGACAGGGCACGGTTGGGATCCAGCAGGATCGACGGCCCCTCGATCACCGCCTGTTGGGTGTAGGGGTGCAGTTCCTGTTGGAAGATTTCGGCCAGATCGGCGCTTTCCCAGCCCGTATTGGTCAGCAGGGTTTGGGTGTTCGATAGCGCCAGAATGCGAGACTGGAAGGTCTCGATAAAGGTCGGCAGATCCGGACTGCCGCGCGCGGTCAGGGCGGCAATCGACTGGATGCTGGCAAAGTTGTTCTTCAGGCGGTGGTTCAGCTCGTTCAGCAGCAGCTTCTGACGGGCGTCACTGACCTCCAGAGCGGTGCGAACACTGTGGGCATCGGTGATGTCGATCAGGATGCCCGCCATCTTGATGTGATGGCCATTACGCTGATGAAGCATACGCCCCCGCACGGCGATCCATCGCTCGCCGATGTGGAGTTCCATTTCCTTGCTGTTGTTCGTGCCTCTGCGGATGGCCAGTTTGGCCATGGCGATGGCTGCGTCCACGAGGTCCTGACTATGGTCGCGGACCTCGCCGCCCACGTTGCGGACCAGAAGCTTCTTGGCGTGGTGCGATAGCCAAAGCTGGCGGCTGGGCAGGCGGACTTCCCAATAGCCGATGTCGCCCGCATCCAGCACCGACAGCAGCTTGATACGGCGGTCCAGAAAGGCGATGACACCCGACAGGATCAGCAAGCCCGCGCTGATGACCGCAATCGCTATCGCCAGTGCCAGAGCGCTCGCCTCGGCTTGCGGATGGTCGTGCAGGCCCCCTTCGGGGAGAGTCACCGACACACCTGCCATGGCAGTGTAGTGCATGGCCGAGACGGCAATGGCGAGGAACAGCGCGCCCAGCGCCTTCATCCGGTTGGACAACTCCTCGCGCACCAGAACCATGGCGCTGAACGATGCGACAAGCGCGATGGCCAGAGACGCAACGATATACAGTCGGTCATAGCTGAGGATGGCGCTGGACCGGATGGCGGCCATGCCGAGATAGTGCATGGCGGCAATCGCCACGCCCATCAGCGCACCGGACCCCAGAAGCTGGATCACGGGTGTCTTGGGCTTGGCGGCCATCCAGAAGGCCCCTGCGGTACCGACAACGGCAAGCAGGAAGGACAGGGCCGTCAGGCCGATGTCATAGGTAACCTCCGGCCCCGGCTTGAACCCCAGCATGGCGATGAAATGCATCGCCCAGATGCCGCCGCCCATGGCCACGGCCGTCGCCAGCAGCCACATGATGCGGCGCAGTTCCAGACTGGACCGAACCCGTTCCAGCAAGCCCAGAGCCGTCCACGACGCCAGTATCGCGATGCCAAACGACATCAAAACGAAAAGGGTATCGTGACTGTGGCCCAAATGTGCCTCCGTTCGCGGGACTACCGAAGGGGGCGGTAGTACTCAAGCTTTGGCATATTATTGATATATCAAGGCTTGAAGAATGGTTTAATGCGCGCCAGCGCGTCTTTGACTTCGGCCGTCGATACAGCAAAGCTGAAGCGCATGAATTTGTGGCCGTTGATTGGGTCAAAGTCCACGCCGGGTGCTGTTGCTACGCCCGTGGCGCGCAAAAGTTCCTCACAAAACAGAATACTATCATTCGTGAGGTGGCTGATATCGGCATAGATGTAGAAGGCACCGTCCGGCGGGGCGATGGTCGCCAAGCCGAGCTCAGGCAGGGCTTCCAGCATCAGACGACGGTTCTCGCGGTACACACCGACATAGCTTTCCAGCACGTCGTCACAGTCCATCGCTACCAGCGCGGCGCGTTGGCTGAGCGTCGCGGGCGTTAGGAACATGTTGCCCATGCGGGCGCGGGCCTGTTCGACCTGTTCGGACGGCAGGATCACCCAGCCCAAACGCCAGCCCGGCATGGACCAGTATTTGGAGAAGCTGTTCACCACCGTAGCCTGCGGGGCGTATTCCAGCATGGACGGGGCGCGGCCTTCATAGATCAGGCCGTGATAGATCTCGTCCGAGATGATCTGGATATTCTTGCGGGCGCAGACCTCGGCGATGGCCTTGAGCTCGGCCTCGGGGATCAGCGAGCCGGTCGGGTTGGCGGGGCTGGCCAGAATGACGCCCTGCGGGGCGGGCTCGATGGCATCCAGCGCCGCAGCGGTCATCTGATAGCTGGCCTCGGGGCCGCACTCGATCTCGATGCACTCCATGTGCATCGCTTTCAGCGTGTTGCGATAGGCGACATAGCCGGGACGGGCGGTCGCAATCCGGTCACCCGGATTGAACATGACCGACAGCGCCACCACCAGCGCGGGCGAGGCCCCCGCTGTCAGGATGATGCACCAAGGATCGACCGTCACGCCGTAACGGTCGGCGTAAAGCTTGGCGATGCGCTCGCGCAGTTTGGGGTCTTCCCAATAGCCGCCCGCCTCGGAATCCAGTCGCGCGTGAGCTTCGGCAATCGCCTTGGGCGGGGCGCCCGTAGACGGTTGGCCGAACTCCATGTGGATCACCGAACGGCCCTGAGCCTTCAGCTCGTGGGCGATGCGGGAGATGTTGATGGCGCGGAAGGGATCGATCTGGACGGTCATTTACAGGGCATCAGCCAAACGCAGGAAGCCGGCAACGTCGATCGTTTCGGCGCGGGCTTCGGGGGAAATTCCGGCGGCTTCGCACAGGGCGGCACCACCGAGTTGTTTGAGGGAGGAACGAAGCATCTTGCGACGCTGGCCAAAGGCGGCCGCCGTCACACGCTCGAGCTTCTTGAGGCGCTCAGGGCTTGGGCGCTCGGCCAGCGGCACCAGATGCACAACAGCCGAGGCCACCTTGGGCGGCGGCGTAAAGGCGGCGGCGGGCAGGTGCATGACGATGCGCGCCTCGCACACGGCTTGGGAGATCACGGCCAAGCGGCCATAGGCGTCGTCGTCTGGCTGGGCCACCACGCGCTCGGCGACTTCCTTTTGGAACATCAGCGTCAGGGCGTGCGGTAGCCACGGGCCGGTCAGCCATTTGATCAGCAGCGGCGTGCCGACATTGTACGGCAGGTTCGACACCAGATGGGTTGGGCCATCCGACAGTTCGGCTTCCTTGACCTTGAGGGCGTCAGCATCGTGGATGGTCAGGCGGCCAGAGCCGTCGTCCAGTTCCGACAGAAGCGGGATAAAGCGCGGGTCTTTCTCGACCAGAATGACCTTGCCCGCATCGCTTTCGATCAGGGCGCGGGTCAGGCCACCGGGGCCGGGGCCGACCTCGATGACGTTGCGGCCTTCGAACGGGCCGGCATAGCGCACGATCTTGCGGGTAACATTCAGGTCCAGCAGGAAATGCTGGCCAAAGCTCTTCTTCGCCGACAGGCCGTGGGCGTCGAGCGTTTCGCGGAGGGAGGGCAGGTGGTCGGTCACAGCAGGGGTGTTAGCGCGTTGCGCGCTTGGCCGCCATGTCTGAAGCCAGTTTTACCGCCGCAATAAAGCTGTCGGCGCGGGCGACGCCCTTGCCTGCGATATCGAACCCCGTGCCGTGATCGGGCGAGGTCCGCACGATAGGCAGGCCCAGCGTGGCATTGACGCCGCCCCAGAAGTCCAGCGTTTTCACTGGGATAAGCGCTTGATCGTGATAGAGGCAGATGTGGGCGTCGTAACGCTTGCGGGCCTCTTCGTGGAACAGGGTATCGGCGGGCAGGGGATCGGTGATGTCGATGCCTTCCCCGCGCAGCTGTTCGGCGGCGGGACGCAGGATGGTGGTTTCCTGAAGGCCGATCGAGCCACCTTCGCCCGCATGGGGGTTCAGGCCCGCCATGGCCAGACGCGGCTTGGCGATGCCGAAATCGCGCTTCATCGACTCATGCACTACGCGGGCGATGCGGGTCACACGCTCGGCGGTGATCAGTTCGGGCAGTTGGTCGATGGGCACATGGATGGTGACCAGACAGGCCCGCAGGTCCTGCGCTGTCAGCATCATCACCGGACCGCGCGTGCCGATGAAGGGCATGTCGGAGGTCAGTTCGGCAATAAATTCGGTGTGGCCGGGAAAGCGGAAGCCCGCGGCATACATGGGGGCCTTGGCGATAGGGGCTGTGACCATGCCCGCAGCTTCGCCCGACAGGATCATATCGACGGCGCGCTCGATCCAGTCGGCGACCATCGGCGCATTGGCCGGATCGGGCTGGCCCGCCGTGACGGGGCGGGGCACGGGCTGGTCGATGACCGGAATGGCCCGGTTGAAAACCTGAAAGGCCTCGGAGGCCGAATAGACGGCCTCGACTGGCATGCCTTGCTTGGCCAAGGTGGCCGCATCCCCCAGAACCGCGAACGGCAGGGGGGCGGGCGCAAGGACGGATTGGCGCTGTGTTTTCAGCGCTTCCCAGCCTTTGGCGATGATTTCAGGGCCGACGCCAGCGGGGTCGCCCATGGTCACGACCAATGGGCGCGGTCCGGTCGGCCCCTCGATCATTGTTTGATTTCGATCAGAGCGTCTTCACGCAGGTCGTGCAGATAGCGGCGGCCCAGCATGGCGAAGTTCTGACCCTGCATGCGGTTTTCGATCTGTTGGCGCGACGGCACTTCCGGACCGCCGACGCGGCGGTCGCAGACGGCGAGCAGGTGCAGACCCAGCGGCGAGCGCACCGGATCGCTGACCGAACCGACGGTGGCCGAACGGGCCACTTGCTGGAACTGCGGCAGCAGGTTCGAGATCTCGGCTTCACCCAGATCCGAGCCCAGCACGCCTTGTTCAGCGCGGGCACGTTCCAGAATGTTGTCGCAGGTCAGGCCGGAACGCAGGGCGTTCAGACGGGCCGCAGCCGCGGTCACCTGAGCCTCGGTTGCGGTTTCCGGCAGTTCGATCATCACCTGCTTCATCGAGACGTGGCTGGTGGCGGCACCGGCGCGCTTGTCACGCATGTAGATGATGTAGACGCCGTTCTCGACGACGATCGGGTTCGACAGCTGGCCGACTTCCAGCACATCCATCGCCGATTGCAGGGCAGGGTGGACGGTGCCTTGGACCACCCAACCGGCATCGCCGTTACGGGCAGCGGTCGGGGCCGAGGAGAACTGGCGGGCAACGGCTTGGAACGGCGCGCCCTGAACCATCTGGGAGATCAGCTGGCGGGCACCGTTGACGGCTTCCTGCATGCCGCCGACGCGGGTAGCGTCGAGGTAGATTTCGCCGATCAGATACTGGGGCTTGGTGGCCGATTCGGTGATCTGGCGCATGGCCTGATCGACTTGCGAGCGGCTGACCTTGGCGCGATCGCGGAAGCGGCCCACCGTCAGATCGCTCCAGCCCAGACGGGTCCGGATGCTCTCACGATAAGGGGCCAGTTGGATGCCGGCTTCCTGCAGGATGCGCAGATAGTCTTCGGTGGAGACGCCGATTTCGCGGGCCAGCTGGGCCATTTCGCGGTCGACTTCTTCATCGGAAATCTTGAGCTGTTCGAACTTGGCCAGTTCCTGCGCTTGCAGACGCTCGTCGATCAGATCGTTCAGAGCCTGCTGCTGCAGGGCCGGAAGGGTTTCCGGCGTCGGCTGAACCTGCGACATCAGGATGGTGGTCAGCATGCGCTGACGCAGGTCCCAGCCCGTGATGATGCGGTCGTTCACCGTGGCGACAACGCCTTCGGTCATCTGGAAACGCGTCTGAGGGGCCGCGCGTACCGGCGCGTCCTCGGCGGCGGGATTAAGCGTGCCTGCTGCCTGTGGCGTTTGGGCCGGTGCGGTTTGCGCGACAGCCGGTGCCAAGGTGGCGGACGTCAGAAGGGCGGCAATTGCCGTTCCCGTGGTGAAACGCTTGAAACCCATAGTGAGTCCTGATTCCCTTAAGCGGTCGGTTGTCTCTAGCGTAAGCTACAGACATCGGGGGTGTTTATCGCATGCCTTACGGTCAGGCGATATCATTACCGTAATTCAGTGTCATCATATCCGTTACCGCCAAAGGTGGCGAGGTTGAGGCGGATATAAATGCCTTCGGAGGGGCCGGTCGGGCGAACGCGGGTGTTATCCCGGCGCCAGCCGACTTCGAGACGGAAGCAGTCGTCGTCATAAAGGATACCCACTTCCGAGCGGGTGATGACGTCGCGTTCCATGTCGCCGATGCCGCGGGCGGCAACGCCCCAGTTGCGATAGACGAACTGCTGCGCGGCCAGCTGGACGAACTCGTAGTTACGGTTGTTCGGGCCGGCCAGCGGGTTGGAGCGGTCAACGATATAGCTGAGCGCCGCAGAGTTGCGACGGCCCCAGTCACCGCTGATGGTGGCTTCGGCGCGGCGCATGGCCCCGCTGTCGTCCAGCACGGCGTGGAACCAGCCACGGATACGGTCCGACGGATCAAAAGTGCCTTGAACCACCCAGTCCGACGTGCGGCGGGCCAGACCCGACGGGTCGTACAGGCGCGAGTTGTCGTCCGGAATCGGGGTCAGGAAGGCGTTTTCGTGGTCGGCACGGATTGAGCGGCCCACAAACACGCTGGCCGAGCGCACGCCGTCCCAGTTGAAGGTGGCGCGGCCACCGGCGGTGAAGCGCACGCCGCCTTCCAACAGGTCGTAACCGGGGAAGCGGTCCATACGGAACAGCGAGATGTGGTCCAGCTCGACGGTCTGGGTGTCCTCGATGGGGATCAGGACATTCTGATCGACATTGTTGGAGACCGACAGCTGGGCCATCGGCTCCAGCACGATGCTGCCCCCATTCCCCATCGGGCGGTACAGCGGATAGGACACATCCACACCGGCGCTGGTACGGGCGCGGGTGATGATCTCGTTATCGACGCCGAGGAAGGGCGGCAGGTCATCCACCGAATAGACGTCGGCGCGGACATCCACGAACGGCTCCCAGCGCAGGCCGTTGGTGGTGATAAAGACGCGTCGCCAATCGACGTGGCCGCTGATACGGCGGCTGTCCACACCCGGCAGGCCAATAGTCGAACCCGTCGGCAGGATTTCAGGACGCAGCGTCGGATAGCCGACATAGGCATCACGCGTCAGGGCCACAGCCGTCCCGCGCAGACGCAGGCGACCGCCCAAAACGGGGCTTTCCGGTTCCCAGCGGGCCTCGACGATGGGGCCGACGATGGGCAGGGAGTTGTCAGCCTCGAAATCGTTCAGCGCGGGCGTGACGGGGTCGAAGCGCGACACGCGCAAACTCTGCATGCTGAAGGCCGCGACCGACAGATAGGACCGCTCGGTCTGACGTTCGGCATAGATCTGCGAGATCAGGCGGCGACGGTCACCGTAGTAAAGGCCGTTGTCCTGATAGGGATCGCGGACCTCATAGCGGTCGAACAGGGTCTTGTCAGAGACGCGCTCGGCGGTGAATCCCCAGCGCCACGGGCCCTGAAGGTCAAACTCGCCATGCGCCAGAATATAGGAGCGGTGATCATGGTCGCCGAAGTGGACGTTCGATTCGGCGCGACCATCGCCGTCCAGATCGAAGTCGCCGAAGTTGCGGGCATAGGTATAGCCACCGCGCGCGACAATCGTCCCGGACTGGAAGCGGCGGCGCCACTGAACATTCATCAGCGGGGCGACATTGGTCGCCACACGCGGGCTGAACAGCCAGTCTTCGGATGGCGAGACGACGTGCAGATAGGGGATTTCGGCGGACAGGCCGCGATCCTCGGCATAGTCGATGCGCGGGATCAGGAAGCCCGATGCCCGTTCGACCGTCGGGTCCGGGTGGGCGAAATAGGGGCTGTAGAAGATCGGAACGCCCGCCAGACGCACCACCACATTCTTGTACAGGATGGCGTTCAGTTTCTCGTCCTGAACGGCCTTTTCTGCTTGGAAGGTGAGGGACGGCGAATAGTTCGGATCGTTCTCGCAGACAGGGCACGGCAGGAACAGGACGCGGTTCAGTTCCGAAACGTTCTCGGAACGACGCACGGCGGTCGCCGCCATCAGGGTCGCGCCCTCCGGCGTGCGGGTGGCCAGATTGACCGCGATACCGGTCTTCAGGTCCTCGTCCAGTTCCAGCTGCGAGGCATGCAGAACCGTACCATCCGGCGAAATCAGCTCGACACGGCCATTGGCCGCGGCGATGCCGGTTTTCAGATCATAGCGGATGTCTTCGGCGCGCAGGCTGTGGTCGCGGAAACGGGCAAAGACGCGCTCGCCATTGGGCTGTGACTGGGCGCTGACGACGTCGCCCTGACGTTCGGCGGCATCGGCCTCGACATAGAGGGCGTCAGGCGTCAGGCCATCCTCACCGCGCACGACGACGGCAGGTGCAGCCGGTTGGGCGCTGGCTTGGGATTGGGCCTCGGCAGCAGGGGCCATCGCCATGACAGGCAGAGCACACAGTGCCACACCGGCCATCAACTTCAGGCGCGAGGCTCCTGTCGGGGCTTGATGGCGATCACGCATACGGTTTTCCAATACGGGGTAGCGACGTCAGGGCGGTGAACCTGTGTCCGAGGATTAGCCGTCTTCGGTATAGAACAGCAAGGTAAGTGCGGCGAGTGCGGTTAAAATCGCTGGCAACCATGCGGCGATAAACGGCGGAATGACCTCTGCCGATCCCATCGCTGCGGAAAACTGGTTCACAAAGAAGAAGGCAAAGCCCAGCACCACAGCCGACACGGCCATACGCGCCATATCGCCTAGTCGCATGAGTCGCAGCGAGAAGGCGGCGGCCAGAATGGACATGGCGGCAAACATCAGCGGCGTCGCCAACAGCTGTTGGAAGCGCAGGCGATAGGCGGTCGAAGCAAAGCCCGCATTCTCGATCCGGCTGGTTTGGGCGGGCAGGGCCCAGACCGACAGGGACTGCGGACGCTCGAACTGCTGGAAGGCTTCTTCGTCCTTGTCACGCGGCTCGCGAGGCGCAGTGCTCAGCGTGACCGTTTCGGGCATGATGATGGCACCATTGCCACTTGTCGCCTTGTGATAGACGTGAAATGCCGCTAGATTGGCCAGGATAGTGGCCACAATCATCAATGCGCCGCCAAAGAAGCCGATTTTGCGCATCAGCACGTTATCCATGAACAAGTAGGCTGCCAGTCCTGCCAGGAACAGCAGGAAAGTGACGATGGCAATGATGGCCCAAGTGTTGCTCGACAGGCGGCTCACCGTCTGATCGACCCAGTTGCTGAACCACGAGTCGCCAGCATCGTCGGGCAACTGCATCTTACCGCGC
>NZ_CAMZFB010000002.1 GCF_947305955.1 uncultured Brevundimonas sp. | reverse complement strand
GGCCAATGACGGCTCGAATGCCCGCCTCGTCAGCTTCCCGACGACCGGCCAAGCTGTCACGCAGTTGATCAACAGCAACTATGATCCAAAGTCCCGCACTCTCCGCGCCTTCGGCAAGGGGCGCGGCATCGGCGATTGCGGCGAGGCTGCCGAGTGGGTTTGGACGGGCCGGAGCTTTAGCTTGCTGAGCGAGGTGACCATGACCGATTGCCTCGGCATTCACTGGACGCAGTGGCCGTCAACCTATTCTGCGACCCTATAAGGCAAAGGGCCGGAGGTGATCCTCCGGCCCTCATTTCATGGATAGCGCTCAGGTTAGCCCCGCAAACGCTTCTCCAGCACGGCCAACGGCATCGAGCCGCTGAGCAGCACCTTGTCGTGGAACTGGCGAAGATCGAAGCCCGGCTTGGCCTCGGCCTCGGCGCGAAGGCGGGCGATCACCGTGTGGCCGACCTTGTAGGCACAGGCCTGACCCGGCCAGACGGTATAGCGGTTGATCTCGCTGTTGGCGGCATCGCGCGGCTTGGCCCCCGAGGCGACCATGTATTCCACGGCGTCCTCGCGGCTCCAGCGTTTGGCGTGCATGCCGGTATCGACCACCAGACGCACCGCGCGGAACAGATAGGACATCAGGAAGCCCGCACGGCCCAGCGGATAGTTGGCATAGGCGTTCATGTCGTTGGCTGCGACCTGTTCGGCATAAAGGGCCCAGCCCTCATTGAAGGCCGAGAAACCGCCCGCACGGCGCCATTGCGGCAACTCGCCCGCCTCGCGCTGCAGGGCCACCTGCAGGTGGTGGCCCGGCGAGGCCTCGTGATAGGTCAGGGTCGGCAGCGAGAAGCGCGGCCAGTTCCCGCTGTCACGCAGGTTGATGTAGTAGACACCCGGACGCGAGCCATCCAGCGGCGGTCCTTGGTAATAGCCGCCCGGTGCACCCGACTGGATCGACACCGGCACACGGCGCACCTCGACGTGGGTGCGCGGCAGACGGCCGAAATAGGCGGGCAGCATCGGGTCCAGCTGCTTGATCTGGTCGTTCAGCCACTTCAGCAGTTCTTCCTTGCCCTCGTCGGTATTGGGGAAGAGCTGGGCCGGATCCTTGTTCAGGGCATCAACGCGCTCGCCCACTGTGCCTTGGGTATAGCCCTGCGATTTCAGGATAACGTCCAGTTCGGCACTGATCTCGGCCACCTGCTCCACGCCCATGCGGTGGATTTCGTCCGCCGACAGAGTGGTGGTCGTGTTGGAGCGCAGGCCGTTGGCATAGAACTCCTCGCCCTGCGGCAGACGCCATGCACCGGCATCGTGAACCGCGCGGGTGCGCAGGTCCTCAAGGGTGGCGATCTGGCGGGCCAGCGCGGGTTTGACCTTGGTGTCCAGCAGGGTCTTGGCGCGGTCCTCATAACCCGACAGGCCCAAGGTTGCCTCCTTGCGGGCCAGCGCCTTGACCATCGACCAGTCCGATGCCGCCATATCACGCAGGGTGCGGATCTGCGGCAGGGCGCGGTCGATTATATAGTCCGGCGCAATCACGCCCATGGCCGCATCGGCGCGGGTGATTTCCGTCTCGCCGTCCAGTCGGTCGGCAAAGGCCTCAAGGCGGGCGAGGAAGCCGTCGGCCCCGTCCTTGTCCTCGATACGGTGCTGGTTCTCGAGGAAGTCCGGCGTCGAATAATAGCCGCCCGACAGCTGGGTCACGGCATAGGGCGAACGACCGCTGCCATAGGGAAGCGCAGCGCCAAGGGCAGACGTCTCGCGGCCAAAGGCGGCGATGTCATAGTTCAGCCTGCCCGCCTCGCTCAGGCCCGAGGTGTCGAAACGGCGGATTTCGTTCCAGCGGCTGATGGCCTTTGCGCGGTCATCCTCGCGGGCCTTCAGTCCGCCCTCGCTGAGGCGGTGGGACAGATAGGACAGCTCGCCCTTGTCCAGCCCCAGGCCCGTCGCCCGCTCCGGACTTTCCAGCAGGTCGGCATCGAACCAGCCATCCAGCAGGCTGTTCAGCCGCGCATCCGCATCACTCAAGGCCGCAGCAGCCTGTGCAAGGCTGGGTGCAGCAGCGGCCACGGCAGCGGCCCCCATCAATACCCGACGACGATCAATCATCTGACTTTCCCCTCAATACAAAAGGGCTGACGGCCCATCCTCCGTCAGCCCCGGTGATAGATAACGTGCTCCGCCGCGAAAAACCGTCGCAAAAGGCGGGTGAACACCGAAGTTTTATCAGCCGTTCCAGTTACCGATTTCGCGCTCCAGCACCGACAGCGGCACCGGACCCAACGCCAGACCGAAGTCATGATAGGCGCGGATGTCGAAACGGCTGCCCAGACGGGCCTCGGTTTCGCGGCGCAGGCGAGCCCAGACGTTGTGACCGACCTTGTAGGCACAGGCCTGACCGGTCCAGACACAGTAACGCTCGACCTCGGTGGTGACGTTGGACTCCTGGTCGCCCAGCACATCCACCATGTAGCGGATGGCCTGTTCACGGCTCCAGCGCTTGGCGTGCATGCCGGTATCGACCACCAGTCGCGAGGCGCGGAACATCAGCGATTGCAGATAGCCGATCTCGCCCAACGGATCGTCCTTATAGACGCCCATCTCGTCCGCCAGCTGCTCGGCATACAGGCCCCAGCCCTCAAGGTTGGCCGAGAAACCGATGCCCTTGAACAGCAGCGGCAGGTCGTCCTGCTCCATACCCAGCGCCACCTGGAAGTGGTGGCCCGGCGAGGCTTCGTGCCACGTCAGGGTACGCAGGGTGAATTTCGGCACTTCCGCGGTGTCGCGCAGGTTGATGTAGAAGGCCCCCGGACGCGAGCCATCCAGTGCTGGTCCCATATAGTAGCCGCCCGGCGCACCGATCTCGATCTCCGCCGGAATACGGCGCACCTCGACCGGCGATTTCGGCAGACGTCCGAAATACTGCGGCAGCAGGGTATCCATGTGGGCGATGTCGCGGTTGAGATCATCGATCAGCGCCTTCTTGCCCTCGTCGGTATTCGGATAGACCTGACCGGGCAGGTCCGACAGGCTGGCCACGCGCTCACCGACCGTACCCTGCGTCAGGCCGATCTTCTGCAGCAGGACCTCGGTCCGCGCCGTCAGTTCGGCCACCTGATCGAGGCCGACCTGATGGATCTCGTCCGCCGACATATCGGTGCTGGTGTAGTAGCGCAGGGCGCGGGCGTAGAACTCATCGCCCCGCGGCTGCTTCCATGCGCCGGCATCGTGGGTCGAACGCGGCAGGGCGGCTTCATAAAGCTCGATCTGCTTCTGGACCGCCGGATAGACTTTTTCCGCCAGAATGGCCGTGGCACGGCGCGCCCAGTCGCCCGCAAAGCCCTTGGCCTGTGCGCGCTCGACAAGGCTGCTGACCAGCGAATGGGCCGAGGGGTCGCCTTCAACCAGATTGCGCATCTGGGTCAGGGTCTTCTGGATGATGAAGTCGGGCGGGATCACGCCCATGGCCTGATCTTGCGCCGTCTTGACGCGGTCATGCTCCAATTGGACGGCGAAGTCTTCCAGACGCGCCAGATAGGCCTCGGCGTCATCGGATTCCTCGATGCGATGCTGGCTGCGCATAAAGTCCGGCACGAACTGGTACTGGCCGGTCAGTTGGCTGATGCGATAGGGGCTGGGATAGCCGCCAACACCATAGCCCATTTCCTCAAAGGCAATGCTGGTTTCGCCATAGAAGCTGACCCAGTCGAACCAGACGCGCTCGCCTTGCGACAGGGCATTGCGGTCAACGCGCGACAGCGCCTGCATGGTTTCGCGGAACAGACGGTCCTGCGACGCAAGATATTCGGGCGAGTTGTCGGAAAGCTTGTAGCGCGCCCATCCCTTGTCGCCGCGATCCATGCCAAACGCGGTCAGCGCCGTCGGATCATTGAGCAGGAAATCCTGCGTGATCTTGTCCAGCAAGGCGTGGAAAGTGGCCGAAGCCTCGCCGGACGGTGCAGCCAGTGCGGCCCCCATCGGCAGACTTGCGAATGCAGCACCGGCTGCAAATCCCTGAAGCAAACGACGACGGTCCATGCCAGTCCCCTCTCAATGGTCGCGGTTACGCGACACTAAGAACAACGGCCCCGCACGCAAGACGTACGGGGCCGTTTCAGGGATTAAGTTTGCGTCATGTGTCCGCGTGTTAAGCGGGCAGATGCTGCTTGATGCAGTCGCGGATGCCGCGCTTCAGATCGCCCGAGGCGGCGGGCTCATAGTGGCCCTCGGCCTGAAGGACAGCGCGGACGGCAGCGTCCAGACCCTTGGGCAGGGCCTCCACCACCTTCACCTGCCCCTTTTCGTGCAGGCAGAAGCCCAGCTCGGTGCACAGGGCGGAAAACATCGGTTCATAGGGGGCCAGATCGGTCATGCGCCCCCTCTAACATCACCTGCGGCTTTCCGACAGTGCGACCTTGGCTGCGGTTTTTAGGGGCTAGGCCTTCAGACGCGCTGCGTGGAAGGCGACGTGATCGGCAATGAAGCTGGCCATAAAGAAGTAGGAGTGGTCATAGCCCGGCTGCATCCGAAGCGTCAGCTTCTGGCCCGCCTTGTCGGCGGCGGCCTGAAGCAGTTCCGGCTTCAGCTGGTTTTCGAGGAAGCTGTCGGCATCGCCCTGATCGACAAGGATGTCGTCATAACGGCCCTTGGCCGCGCCCGCCTCGATCAGCAATGCGGCGTCGTGCTTGGCCCATTCGGCACGGTCTTCGCCCAGATAGGCGGTGAAGGCCTTCTCTCCCCACGGGCAGCGGGTCGGGGAAGAAATCGGCGCAAAGGCCGAGACCGACTTGAACAGGTCCGGATATTTCAGCGCCAGCGTCAGTGCGCCGTGACCGCCCATGGAGTGGCCCGAAATGCCGCGCACGCCATTGGCCGGAAACTGGGCCTCGACCTTTTCGATCAGTTCGCCGGTGACATAGGCTTCCATCTGGAAATGCGGTGCCCAAGGCTTTTGGGTCGCATTGACGTAAAAGCCCGCGCCCTGCCCCAGATCATAGGCCTCGTCATCGGCCACACCCTCACCGCGCGGCGAGGTGTCGGGCGCGACGATGATCACTCCATGCTCGGCGGCGGCCTGATAGGCACCGGCCTTGGTGGTGAAATTGTCCTCTGTGCAGGTCAGGCCAGACAGCCAGTAGAGGACCGGAAACGGGCCTGTACCCGCCGGAACGAAGACCGACAGGGTCATGGGCGTGCCGGTGGTGGCGCTGTCATGCTTGAGATAGCTGAGCTTGCCGCCGTGGACGGTGTGGGTTTTGACGGTTTCCATAATCACTCCGGTCAGTCAGGCCAGACGCGGGCCATGAACGCATCGTCCAGCAGGCCCTTGTCGCCAAAATATTGATACCAGTCCTTGGGGATGGGCGGACGCTCGCTGATCAGCGGCTCGCCGCCGCCATAGGCCTTGAAGCGCACGCCCACCAGCACGGGGCCGCCATTCACCGCAGGGGCGGCGATGGCATTGACGGCGGCGGTGACGCCCTCGACCTTTTCAGGGGACAGCTCGGGCTTGCTGCTGACGATCCACGACTTGGCGCGTTGGCCCGGCTTGATCATCACCAGCAGCATGTTGGATGAGCCCGCCTCGCGCGGAGCGGCCTTCAGCGCGGCCTCGGCGGCGGCGGTCACCTGATCCATATAGGGCGTCAGCGCCTTTTCATCGATGCGCTGTTTGATGATGTGGTCCGGCATATAGAGCCAGACATCTTCCTTTTCCCATGCGGGGGCCGCGGCCTGTTCCTCAGGGCTAGGACCCTTCATCTGCGGCGGCGTGCGGTCACAGGCCGACAGCGCGAACACGCAGGCGAGAGCCGCAAATCCTGAAGCGACGGGGGCGATACGGAAGGGCATGGCCAAGGCACAAATCCTGACAATGGGGGAGGCCCAAGCCTTAGCATGCGCCCTTCCCCTTTGTCCTCCCTGCAGGCGCTCGCCCGATCAACTGTCGGGGCGGACCACCTTGGTGACGGCACCCGTCTCATCCATAAAGGCAATACGGGCTTCACCGGCTTCGCTGACGGTCAGCACCAGACGCGGCTTGCCAGCGCCATCACGCAGGACCAGCTCCGACGCACCCGACACCGAGCGCCCCATGAAGGCACGCTGTGCGCCCTGATAGGCAGGATGTTTGACCGCTTCGGCCAGTTCCTCAGGCGACATCTGCCCCAGACGGCTGGTCAGTTCATAGTCCAGCGACTCCTCTGGCGGGTCGTTGACCACAACGCCGGACATGCGCCGCCCGCCTTCCTGCATGCCCATGAGCTGCACGGTCTGATCCTGCTCATAGCCATCAAAGGTCAGGCTGCCGCCGGAGGATTTCGCGCCATCGGCGTTCTTGCCGCCAAAGACCAGACCCCCGACCTCGGTGCCTTCCTCATTCATGAACAGAAGGCCCGCCGTGTCGCGGTTGGGGTGGGGATATTCCTGCCCCCGCACCGGCATGCCGGGGAAACTGGCCTGATTGGAAATGACCATCCGCAGGGTGCCGTCCGGCTCTCTGACATTGATGCGCTGGACGTCGATCTCGGTAAATTTGGCCGGTCCTATCCCAACCGTGGCCGCCGACACCATCACACCGATGACCGCAGCGGTCAGGATACCGGAATAGGTGACGAGTGCTTTTTGCGCGTCGAATTTCATGAACATGCCCCACTGATGTTGGCGACAATCTATGGGGCCGCCGCCTGCGAAACACGTTACATCGCCGTTAGAGGGTGGAGCGGGTTGTTTAAATCTAAGTATCGGTTTTTAAATACAAAAAGGAGACCGCAGAGCGCTCTCCTTTTTTCGCACACCATGACGATGGCGTAATGCCGGTTAGGCCACGCGGTACATGGCGCAGATCTTGTTGCCAGCGGGATCGCGCAAGTAAGCGAGATAGAGATTGCCAAACGGGCTTTCGCGCAGGCCCGGCGCATCCTCGATCGGGGTGCCGCCCGCTCCAACGCCTGCCTTGTGGAAAGCCAGAACCGCTTCCTCGCTGTCGGCGGCAAAGCCGATGGTGCTGCCGTTGGCGCAGGTGGCGGGCTCGCCGTTGATCGGGATCGCAATACCGAAGGAGCCGTTGCGGGTCATATACATGACGCGACCCATGCCCGGAATCTTGCGGCCCTCGCGATGGCCCAAGGCCCCCAGTGCCGCGTCGTAAAACGCCTTGGACGCTTCCAGATCGGCGGCCCCCAGAATGACGTGCGAAATCATAAAAAACTCCCCTCGATATCGTTATCGAGGGGAGCTTAAACCTAGTCAGTTGCTTTTGGCAACTATGCCTTAGAAAACGATGACCGAACGGATCGACTTGCCTTCGTGCATCAGGTCGAAGGCCTTGTTGATGTCTTCCAGACCGAAGGTGTGGGTGATCATCGGATCGATCTCGATCTTGCCGTCCATGTACCAGTCAACGATCTTCGGCGTGTCAGTACGGCCGCGCGCACCACCAAAGGCCGAACCGCGCCAGACGCGGCCCGTCACCAGCTGGAACGGACGGGTGGCGATTTCCTTGCCGGCTTCAGCGACGCCGATGATGATGCTTTCACCCCAGCCACGGTGGCAGGATTCCAGCGCCTGACGCATGACGTCGGTGTTGCCGGTGCAGTCGAAGGTGTAGTCGGCACCACCGTCGGTCAGGCGGATGACCTCGGCCACCACGTCCGGCGTGTTCTTCGGGTTGATGAAGTCCGTCATGCCGAAGCGACGGCCCCACTCTTCCTTGTCGCCGTTCAGATCAACGCCGATGATCTTGTCGGCGCCGACCATCTTCAGGCCCTGAATGACGTTCAGGCCGATACCACCCAGACCGAAGACCACGCAGTTCGAGCCCGGCTCGACCTTGGCGGTGTTGGTCACCGCGCCCACGCCCGTGGTCACGCCACAGCCGATGTAGCAGGCCTTGTCGAAGGGCGCGTCCTTGCGGATTTTCGCCACGGCGATTTCCGGCATGACGGTGAAGTTCGAGAAGGTCGAGCAACCCATATAGTGGTGGATGGTCTGGCCCTTGTAGGAGAAGCGCGAGGTGCCATCCGGCATCAGGCCCTTGCCTTGCGTGCCACGGATCGAGGTGCACAGGTTGGTCTTGCGCGACAGGCACGACTTACACTGGCGGCATTCCGGCGTGTAGAGCGGGATCACATGATCGCCGACTTCGAGGCTGGTCACGCCCGGGCCGACTTCGACCACAACGCCCGCGCCTTCGTGGCCGAGGATCGACGGGAACAGACCTTCAGAGTCCAGACCATCGAGGGTGTAGGCGTCGGTGTGGCAGACACCGGTGGCCTTGATCTCGATCATCACCTCGCCGAAGCGCGGACCTTCCAGATCGACTTCGACGATTTCCAGCGGCTTCTTGGCTTCAAACGCTACAGCGGCGCGGGTTTTCATAGTTGGTTTCCTCCGGAGGCCCCTATCGCTCGGCCCGCGGGGCCTCGCTGCTTGAGGGGATTTCCGTGAAAGTGGCTGACGTTGTGTGTGGTTTTACGCTGCGTTTGGGGTCGCGCCTACCGGTAACAACCGCAAAACATTATTGCGTATTAGCAACAATCCTGCTGCAACGTCCCGATGAGCAGATGGGACGGGATCGACGAGTTTACGGCGGTGGCCGAGCAGGCCAGCTTTTCCGGCGCGGCGAAGCGATTGGGGCTGTCCACCTCGGCGGTCAGTCGCGAGATCGCGCGGCTTGAGGACCGCTTGCAGACGCGCCTGCTCCACCGCACCACGCGCCGCGTCGAGCTGACCGATGCGGGACGCGAGTTCCTGGCCCGCTGTCGCCGCCTGATCGACGAACGCGACGAGGCGCTGGCGGCCATCCAGCCCGATGACCACGCCCCGCGCGGCCTGCTGCGGATGACCTGCTCCGTCTCCTATGGCGAGCGGTTCATCGCGCCTGCCGTCAACACCTTTGCCCGTCAGTATCCCGAACTGCGGATCGACCTCGATCTGGATAATCGCCTGCGCGACCTCGTAGGCGAGGGCTATGATCTGGCCATCCGTTTCGGCCATCTGACAGACTCGCGGCTGATGGCACGCCGTCTGGCCTCACGCTCGCTGATCCTGTGCGCTAGCCCCGACTATCTGACCCGCCGAGGTGCCCCGCGCGACCTGTCCGAAATCGCCAGCCACGACACGCTCAGCGGCACATCCCAGCAATGGCGTTTCACCGAGAGCGGGCGCGAAATCACCCTGACGCCCATGAGCCGCTGGCGCTGTAACTCCGGCACGGCGGTGATGGATGCGGCCCTGCAAGGGCTGGGTCTGTGCCAGCTGCCGGACTTCTATGTGCGCGAGGCCCTGAAAACCGGAGAACTGGTCTCTGTTCTGGATGCACACCGTCCGCCCGATGAAGGGGTGTGGGCTGTCCATCCCCACCCGCGTCACGTCCCGCCCAAGGTGCGAGCCATGATCGACTGGCTACAGGACCATTTGGCGGCGACCACCAGACCCTAGGGGTTGGCAGCCCTCGCCTCGGCCACCTTGGCACGGATGTCGGCATCCAGTTGCTGCAAGGCTTCCAGATCATGGACACGCCCGCCCAGCACGACCGTCCGGATTTGGCGGGTGGCCGCAATATCCTCAAGCGGATTGGCCTCCAGCACGATCAGGTCCGCGACCTTGCCCGCCGCGACCGAACCATAGTGGGCACCCTGCCCCATCAGGGCCGGACCGTTGATGACCGAGGCTTCCAAAGCCTCGCGCGGTGTCAGGCCATTGGCGACATAGAGCGCCAGTTCGTCATGAAGCGAGAAGCCCGGATAGTTGTAGCTGTTCAGATAGCCCGCATCCGTCCCCGCCAGAATACGCACGCCCGCCTGACGCAGCAGCGGCAGGGTCTTGAGCGTCACCTCTTCGACGAAATGGCGGTCGGCCACCATCTGCGGAGTCGCCTGCTTCGACCGCTCGACGCGCCAATCATAGGTGGCGACAATCCCCGGCCCTACATAGGCCAGTTCGCGGTCGGCGGAATGATCCCCGCTGTCCAGATGGGCAATAACCGACGAGCCATGCTGGGTGGGCGAGGCCATAACGCCCAGCTCGACCAGACGGCGATAGGCGCGAAGGGCGACCTCTTCGTCAAAGGTCTGTGCATAGCGGGCCATGGCCTCGGCATAGGTCAGCCTGCCCGCGATATAGTCCGCCGAAATCTGCGCCTCGTCGCGCGATCCGGCCTTCATCAGATAGTTCAGATGCTCGATGGTCGACAGGCCTGCCTCCGCCGCCTGAAGCACCGTTAATTCCATCGGAATATGGGCCGACGTCTTCATGCCCCGCGCCTTGGCCTGTGATACGGCATAGAGGAAAAGCTCGGGCGTCAGGGTGTTGTCGGTGATCTTGACGAAGTCGACATCGAGCGCCTGAAGTCGGTCCAGCGCCGCATCCACATCGGCCTCGCTGCCCGCCTCGATGACACCTTTCCAGACGGGGGCGATGCCTTCGATCTTGGGACCGGAGGTGAAGATGCGCGGTGCAATCGCGCGCGGGCTTTGCGCCCGCCATTCCAGAACCGTCTGCGCCAGATCGCCCGCCGCATCGCGCACCGCCGTTACACCGTTCAGGACAAACAGAGGCAACAGGTCAGCGTTTTCCTCTTCCAGACCCGCACCGCCAAAATGGATGTGATTGTCCCACAGGCCGGGCATGACATAGTCCCCCCCGACATGAAGCATCCGGCCCGCGTCATACCGCTCGGCCTGATCACAGTCGGCGACCACATCGACGATCACCCCGTCGCGGATGGCGATCGACTGGTCCGGCATCACGCGGCCCGCTGCCACATCCACAACGCGGGCATTCTGGATGATCAGATCGACCTGTACCGGCTCGGCATGGGCGGCAGAGGCCAGAACAAGACCCAAGGTGCCAAGGGCGACGGTGGCGGCATACAAACGCTTGAACATCGTTCGACTATGATCAAGGGTTGATGACCTCACAATCCCGCCGTGTGGATTTCCATGAACATTGTCGTCCTGACCGGAGCCGGAATATCTGCCGAAAGCGGCGTGCCGACCTTTCGGGCCAGCGATGGCCTGTGGGAAGGGCATCGCGTGGAAGAGGTCGCCACGCCCGAAGGCTTTGCCGCCAACCCTGCACTGGTCCAGCAGTTCTACAACCAGCGCCGCGCCTTCCTGTCAGAGGTGGAGCCGAACGCCGCCCATCTGGCGCTGGCCGAACTGGCGGCCCGTTGGCAGGGGGATTTCACCCTCGTCACGCAGAATGTCGATGACCTTCACGACCGCGCCCACGAGCGGATCAAACCCGCCGACGGTTTCTCCCTGATCCACATGCACGGCGAGCTGCTCAAGGTCCGCTGTACCCGCACCGGCAAGGTCAGGGACTGGCACAGCGATCTTCAGCCCTATCACCCGTCACCGTTCGATCCGGCGGGCTATCTGCGCCCGCACATCGTCTGGTTCGGGGAGATCCCGCTGGAGATGGAACGGATCGAGAAGGCCCTGTCGGAGTGCGAAATCTTCCTGTCCATCGGAACGTCGGGCAATGTCTATCCGGCGGCGGGCTTTGTGCAGCTGGCCGCCATGGCGGGCGCACGGACGATCGAGATCAATCTGGAGCCGACCGTCGGCCGCAACCTGTTCTCGGAGCATCTCTACGGTCCCGCGACCAAGGTCCTGCCGCCTTTTCTGGCTGACCTGCAGCCCTAGGTTCTCGGTCCAAGCAGGATGATGGCCGCCCCGATCAGGCAGACCGCCCCGCCGATCAGGTCCCAATGGTCCGGCACGGTCTTTTCAACCACCCTCATCCACACCAGAGACGCACAGATATAGACCCCGCCATAGGCCGCGAACGCCCGCCCAGCCGCGTCGCTGGGCACCAGTGTCAGCAGCCACGCAAAGGCGATCAGGCTCACCACCCCCGGCACCAGCCACAGCGGCGAGCGGTCGAGCTTCAGCCATGCCCAAAAGGCAAAGCATCCCGCAATCTCGGCAAACGCCGCCAAGGGATAGACCAGAGCCAGTTTCATCCCCTGTGTGAAGCATCCAAGCCCCCGCCACACAAGCGTTTCATCCCGATACCCAAGGTGATTTGCGAAAACGGGTCGTCATCGCCATTTTGCGACGCAACAAAGGCCCGCCCCCTTAGTTTTCGTTTTCGGGCCAACGGATTCATCATGACGACCGACGCCATCAATCCCCCGACCCTGCCGACGACCAAGCCCTATGGCCGCATCATTGCCATGCCTGCCGACACCAACCCCGACGGCGACATCTTTGGTGGCTGGCTTCTGGCACAGATGGACTTGCACGGTGCCACCCCTGCGTTCGAGCGCGCCGGTGGCCGCTGCGCGACCGTGGCTCTGGACGGCATGGTCTTCCACCAGCCGGTGACCATCGGTGACGAGGTGACCATCTATGCCCGCATCATCCACACGGGCCGTACCTCGATCCGCGTCCACGTCGAGGCCTGGAAGCGTGCCCGTGGTCAGGCCGAGGAAGAAAGCGTCCGCGTGACCGAGGGCATCTTCACCTATGTCGCCATCAACGAGGACCGCAAGCCGCGCCCGATCCCGGAAGTCTCGCCGCTGGCCTGATCGGCAGCGCCTTCGTCCCAAATGTGATACTATGATGCCAAGGTCGCGCATTCCTTGACCTTGGCATCAGCAGACCCTACCTCCCGACCATGGCTATCCGACGCATCCTGACCATCGACATTCCGGCCGATCTGGCCATCCTCAAGACCGTGGCCAAGCCGGTCGAAAGCGTGACGGACGAAACCCGTGCGCTGATGGATGACATGCTGGAAACCATGTACGACGCCCCCGGCATCGGCCTGGCCGCGCCGCAGATCGGCGTGCTGGATCGCGTTGTGGTCATGGACCTGGGCGACGGCATCGTCCCTGAGGGTCTGGAAGGCGAGGAAGCCGAGAAGGCCGCCCGTAACCCGCGCTATTTCGTCAATCCGGAAGTGCTGTGGGCATCCGAAGAGACCCAGCCGTACGAAGAAGGCTGCCTGTCGGTCCCGTCCTACTATGACGAGGTCCAGCGCCCGGCCCGCGTGCGCGTCTCCTACCTGAACTATCAGGGCGAGAAGATCGAGGAAGAGATCGACGGCCTGTACGCTGTCTGCTTCCAGCATGAACTGGACCACCTCAACGGCGTTCTGTTCATCGACCACCTGTCGCGCCTGCGTCGCGACCGTGCTGTGACCAAGGTCAAGAAACACCAAAGGATGGCTGCCTAAATGTCCCGTCGCCAACGCCGTGAAATCCAGTCCCGCCGTCCGATGACCCGCGCTGCCAAGGTGGGCGTGGCTTCGGCTGCGACCATCGTGGGCGTCGCCGCCATCGGCGTGATCGCCGGCCTGCTGCTGGATCGTCTGCTCGATTTTGACGACGCGCTGGACGCGGGCGGTGCATGGGATCTGGACGGCTCGACCCACACCCGCTGGCAGTAAGCCTCACCTTCCTTTAAAGGCGAGGCCCTCCCGTCCATGTTCCGGCACGGGATGAAGGAGTCATCATGCGCCTCGCCTTTATGGGAACCCCCGAATTCGCCGTGCCGTCGCTGGCCGAGCTGATCGCCGCCGGTCACGAGATCGTCGCGGTCTATTCCCAGCCGCCCCGCCCCAAGGGCCGTGGCCAGAAGCTGACCCCCTCGCCCGTCCATGCCTTTGCAGAGTCGATGGGCCTGCCGGTGTTTACGCCGGAATCCATGAAATCGGATGAGGCCATTGCCCAGTTCCAGTCGCTGGATCTGGATGCCGCCATCGTCGTCGCCTATGGCCAGATCCTGAAAACCGAAGTGCTGGAAGCGCCGGCTCTGGGCTGCTTCAACCTGCATGGCTCCATGCTGCCGCGCTGGCGCGGTGCCGCCCCGATCCAGCGCGCCATCATGGCCGGTGACAAGCAGACCGCCGTTCAGGTCATGCGCATGAGCGAGGGTCTGGACGAGGGTGCCATCATCTTGTCGGAAGTCATGGACATCCTGCCGACCGACACCGCCGCCTCCCTGTCCGAGCGTATGAGCCACACCGGCGCCGCCCTTTGGTCGCGCGCCCTTGCCGCCATCGAGCGCGGAGGTGCCCAAGAGGTCGAACAGGTCGGCGAGGTCACCTACGCCAAGAAGATCACCTCCGCCGAGGCCCAGATCGACTGGACCCGTCCCGCCGCCGAGGTCGACTGCCACATCCGCGGCCTGTCGCCCTTCCCCGGCGCATGGTTCGAGGTCGAGGTCGATGGCCAGCCCGTCCGCATCAAGGCACTCCTGTCCGAAGTGGTGGATGCCTCGGGCCAAGCGGGCGAACTGCTGGACCAGAACCTGACGATTGCCTGTGGTGAAGGTGCCGTACGCCTGATCCGCGCCCAACGTGCGGGCAAGGCCCAGCAGTCGGGCGCGGAGCTGCTCAACGGCTTTAAGATCCCGACGGGGACCATTTTTAGTTCGGCTCAGCGCACCTAAAGATGCCCCGCTATCGCTTCACGGTCGAATACGACGGCTCGGCCTACAACGGCTTTCAGGCCCAGAAAGACCAGCCCACGGTTCAGGGCGCGCTGGAAGCTGCCATCAAGGCGTTCAGCGGTCAGGACGTGCGGATCGCCGCTGCGGGCCGCACCGATACGGGCGTCCACGCTACAGGACAGACCTGCCATGTCGATCTGGACAAGGACTGGCCTGCCCGCACCGTCATGAACGCCATGAACGCCCACATGCTGGACGAGCGTGTGTCGGTGCTGGACTGCGTTCCGGTGTCGGATGAGTGGCACGCGCGGTTCACCGCCAATGGCCGCAAATACCTGTACCGCATCCTGAACCGACCGGGCCGTCCGGCCATCGATCAGGGCCGCGTCTGGCACGTCAAAAAGCCGCTGGATGCCGAGGCCATGCACGCGGCCGCGCAATATCTGTTGGGCCAGCACGACTTCACCACCTTCCGTGACGCCCAGTGTCAGGCCCAAAGCCCGATCAAGACCATGGACGTGGCGCGTGTAACCCGTGTCGGCAACGAGGTGCATCTGGTGTTCGAGGCGCGCAGCTTCCTGCACCGTCAGGTGCGCTCCATGACCGGATCGCTGGCCGAGGTGGGCCTTGGCCGCTGGACGCCCGAAGATTTCAAGGCCGCCCTCGATGCCGCCGACCGCACGCGTTGCGGACCGGTTGCACCGTCGGACGGCCTTTATCTGACCGGCGTCACCTACGACACCGAAAGCTGATTACTTCTTCAGCATCCCGCCAAGGATGCTGCCCAGGTTGCCCAGTCCGCCACCAGCACCGCCACCCAACAGACCGCCGAGGATGTCGCCCATATCCACGCCCTGTTTCGGGTTGGCGGCATCGCCATCGGGCGTCAGCTTGTCGATGATGATCGGCAGGGCCATGGCCAGCACGCCTGCGGCCTGAGCGGGCGAGACACCCAGCTTTTGTGCGAATTGGCCAATCGGGCCAGAGCCGATGATAGCTTCGATCTGCTGGGCCGAGATCGGCAGGTTGTTACCGCGACCCAGCCACGACTTGGCAATGTCGCCCAGTCCGCCAGCGCTGAACTTCTGGGTCAGGCCCTGCACGCCGCCCTGTGACTCGATCAATTCCTGCACGCCGCCGATCGCTTCGGCACCGCCCGGAAGGCCGCCCTTACCCATCAGTTCTTCCAGAAAGCTCATGGCAACCTCCACACTGTGCGCCGTTTGACCGGTCAAGCTGGCATTAGCTGTGGATTTTTCTATCCGCGTAAATGCAAACCTCTGTGACCGTCAAACACAGGTCTACGAGTGCCCAAAAGCCCTGTGATTTCGCGGGAGCAGCATGATCGGTAACAGCAAAGGTTAACCCCGCATTAACCTTTCAAATCCACATTTTCACAGTGGTTTTGCAGTGACAATCCGAAACAAAGCTTCAAACCCGCAAAAACATGCGCTACCAGTTTGCCACCAACAGACAACCAGCCAGGGGAGCACGCCCGATGATGAAACGGCTCACTGCTGCTACGCTAGCGGCTGCACTCGGCTTTTTCTCGTTCAATCCGGCACCGGCTCAGGCTGGCGATCCGTATTGGCAATGCGTCACCTTCGCCCGGATGTTCTCCGGGATTCAAATTTTCGGCGATGCCTGGACCTGGTGGCGCCAAGCGGTTGATCGCTTCCGTACAGGTAACGCACCAGAGACCGGTTCGGTTCTCGTTTTTCAGCCACACGGTCGTATGCGTTCCGGTCACGTCGCTGTCGTTTCGGACGTGCTGACCGATCGGGTGATCCGCGTCACCCACGCCAACTGGGGCGGAAGCCGCGGAAAGGTCGAAGAGAATGTCACCGTCGTTGACGTCTCTCCCGAAGGCAACTGGAGCCGCGTGAAGGTCTGGTACAATCCGATCAACGGACTGGGGACCACCATCTACCCGACCTACGGCTTCGTTTATAACAATGCCCGTAACGCCATGGCCGAGGGCCGACAGATCGCCCAGAACGCCATTTCGGCACACGAAACCAACTGAGCCCCGCTCGGTTGAAACAAGCCCCGGCCCACCGCCGGGGCTTTTTCGTGGGCGCTGTGCGGCGGCTCACGTTAAAAATCTGCACACTGGAATGACACGGCATAACGGGCGATAGATTCCGTATGACAAAGTCATCCGACCAAATCCGCAGCCAATCCATCGAGAACGCCCGTCATGAGCCGCAAGGGATCACCTATGCCGGCTATCTGGCGCTGGACGAGCTTTTGTCGGCCCAGAAGCCGCGATCGGACGAGCATGACGAGATGCTGTTCGTCATCATCCACCAGACCAAGGAACTGTGGCTCAAGCAGATCCTGCACGAGGTCGCGCTGGCCCAAAGCCTGATCCGTGCGGGCAATCTGGTGCCCGCCTATAAGTCTCTGGCCCGCGTCAGCCGCATCCAGTCGGTCATGACCCAGAGCTGGGACATTCTGGCGACCATGACGCCTGCCGACTACTTGCGCTTCCGTGGCGACCTTGGCTCGTCCTCGGGCTTCCAGAGCGACCAGTTCCGCCGTCTGGAGACCATGCTGGGCCTGAAGGACCCGCGCTTCCTTCGCTTCCACGCCGAACGGCCAGAGGCCCACGCCGCCCTTGTCGCCGCACTGGAGGCCCCCAGCCTCTATGACGATGCCCTGCGCCAGTTGGCGCTCGCGGGCGTATCGGTGCCGCAGGAGGTGCTGGAACGCGACGTCTCCCAAACCTATGAGCCACACCCCGGTGTCGAGGCCGCGTGGCTGGAGGTCTATCGCAATACCGAGAAATGGTGGCCCCTGTATCAGTTGGCCGAAAAGCTGGTCGATCTGGACGACGCCCTGCTGACGTGGCGGCACAAACATGTGGTCACGGTCGAGCGCATCATCGGCCGCCGTCAGGGGACGGGCGGCACCGACGGCGTCGGCTATCTGGTCGAGACATTGAAACGCCGTTGTTTCCCGGAACTGTGGTCGCTGCGTACAAAGTTGTAACCTAGCAACCATTCCTCGAGGGCGGGAGTTCACGTCATTCCCGCCTCCCCGGCACAAAGGAGTCTGACATGAGTGCAAACGCCCATGATATCAAAGTCCTGAACGGACTGATCGAGGCTCTGATCGATTGCGCAGACGGATATACCGAGGCCGCGCGCGACACCCCCGAGCCGCGCTATTCCCAATGGCTGGACCGCCGCGCCTCGCAATATCTGGCGCTGGTCGAGACCCTGAAGGCCGAGGTTCGCGCCCGCGGCGGAGCGCCCGAGGATAACGGCTCCATCCTCGCCAAGGCCTCGCGGGCCTTCAGCGGCTTCAAACAGGCCGTACTGGGCCATCAGACCCCCATCTTCCAGATGATCCAGTCCGCCGAGGATCAGGTCCGTGGCCGCTTTGAAAAGGCCTCGGCCGACACCGAGCTTTCGGTGACCACTCGCGACATCGTCCGGCGCGGTCTGGAACAGCTGCCGCTCAGTCAGGAAGACCTGAGCGAACTGGACGCCATGGGCCATTCCTGAGGCCAACAAAAAACCCCGTCGCATCCGCGACGGGGTTTTTCATTATCAGCCTTGGGGCCGATCTCAGCCTTCGGTCGACTCTTCAGCGCCGGTGGTCGGGACCGAAACCTTGCGAGCGGTCTGACGCTCGGCGATACGGGCCGACTTACCGCGACGGTCGCGCAGGTAGTACAGCTTGGCGCGACGGACGACACCGCGACGCTTCACTTCGATCGACTCAACGTTCGGCGACAGGATCGGGAAGCGGCGCTCGACGCCTTCACCGAACGAAATCTTGCGGACCGTGAACGTCTCGTTGATGCCGCCGCCGTCACGGGCGATGCAGACGCCTTCGAAAGCCTGGATACGTTCGCGATCACCTTCCTTGATGCGCACGTTAACGCGCAGGGTGTCGCCCGGTTGGAAATCCGGAATGGTCTTGCCTTCGAGCAGGCGGGCTTTTTCTTCAGCAGCGAGCTGTTGAACGATGTTCATGGTCAATCTCCGGAGCTTATTTGCTCTTTACCTGTAAGTTGGCGAGATACTGCTCCCAGAGGTCTGGGCGCCGTTCCCGCGTCGTGATTTCCCGCTGTTCCTGACGCCACTTTGCGATCTTTTTATGATCGCCCGACAGCAGGACCTCGGGAATGTCGTGGCCTTCGAATGTCCGCGGTCGCGTGTACTGCGGATGTTCGAGCAGGTTGTCCTCGAAGCTCTCGGACGACAGGCTTTCCGCCGCACCCAAGACCCCCGGAACCAACCGGACGCACGCCTCGATCGCCACCATTGCCGCCGCCTCGCCACCGGCGAGGACCGCGTTTCCGACGGAGACCTCCTCGAACCCGCGCGCATCGAGTACGCGCTGGTCCACCCCCTCGAAACGGCCGCACAGCACGACGATACCGTCGGCTTTCGCCCATTCCTTCACTCGCGCCTGCGTCAGGGGCCGACCGCGTGCGCTCATGTACAAAAGCGGCCGAGGGGGACCTTGCAGGCTGTCGAGAGCCCGCGCCACCACGTCCGCTTTGAGTACCTGACCCGGACCGCCACCCGCAGGGGTGTCGTCCAGGAAGCCGCGCTTATCCTCGGAAAACGCGCGGATGTCCAGTGTTTCCAGACTCCACAGCCCCTTCTCGCGCCATGCGGTGCCGATCAGCGACACGCCGAGCGGGCCCGGAAAAGCCTCGGGGAACATGGTCAGGACGGTTGCGGTAAAAGCCATGCGCGGCCTTTAGCGCCGAACCCCCGTAAAAGCAAAAGGGCGGAAGGTCTGAAAACCTCCTGCCCCAAGCGTTCATCCTGTTCGGCTTACAGGGCCGGTTGGCCACCGCCCTGCGCGATCCAGCGATCCACCTGCTCTTCCAGCACTTCGAGCGGCACAGCGCCCGAGCCCAGAACCACGGTGTGGAAGTCGCGGATGTCGAACTTGTCTCCCAGCGCGGCCTGGGCCTTGCGGCGCAGTTCGAAGATCTTCAGCTCGCCGATCTTGTAGCTGACAGCCTGACCCGGATTGGTGATGTAGCGCTCGACTTCCTTCTGGATGTCACGCTCCGACAGAAGCGAGTTCTGGCGGAAATAGTCCATCGCATCCTCGCGGCTCCAGCGCTTGGCGTGAAGGCCCGTGTCCAGCACCAGACGCACGGCGCGCCACAGCTCGGTCGAAAGACGTCCAAAGTCGGAATACGGGTCCTGATAGAAGCCCATCTCCTTGCCCAGCTGCTCGGAATACAGGCCCCAGCCTTCCGAATAGACGCCATAGCCGCCGAAACGACGGAAGGACGGCACGCCCTCCATTTCCTGAGCATAGGCGATCTGGAAGTGGTGGCCCGGCGCGCCCTCGTGCAGGCTGATGCCCTCGACCTGCGGCTTCAGCACCTGGGTCATGTCCGACAGGTTCATATAGTAGATGCCCGGACGCGAGCCGTCCGGTGCCGGACGCATGTAGAAGGCGACCGAGGCGGTGGCTTCACGGAACGGCTCGACCGCGCGCACTTCCAGAGCCGCCTTGGGCAGGACGGAGAACCACTGGGGCGCGAGCTCCATCACGCGGTTCACATAGCCGCGCGCGTCGGTCAGGAAGGCTTCCTTGCCTTCCGGCGTGTTCGGATACTGGAACTGCGGGTCGGTTTTGATGAAGGTGAAGAACTCCTGCAGGGTGCCGGTAAAGCCAACCTGCTCCTTGATCTTCTCCATATCGGCCTGAATACGGGCCACCTCGGCCAGACCGATGTTGTGGATTTCATCGGCGGTCAGGTTGGTGGTGGTCGAGAACTTCAGACGCGAGTTGTAATAGGCCTCGCCGTCCGGCAGGCGCCACACGCCATCATTGCTGTCCGCCTTGGCCTGAGCCTCGCCCAGAGCCACCAGAACGGTCTCGAAACCGCGCTTGTACGGGCCGGTCAGAGCCGCTTGGGCCGCAGCGAACAGGCGGTCCTTGGTCGCCTGGTCGGTGTCGAGGGCGTTGACCTTCTTCTGGAAGTCTTCCCACACCGGATTGACGCCTGCGCCCTCGAACGGCGCGCCCTGAATGACGGCGCGGGTATTGTCGATGCTCGGCTCGAACACGAAGATCGGCGAGACAATGCCCTTGGCCGTGCGGTCACGCAGGGTGTCCGCGACCTGACCCATATAGCGTTCGGTATCGACCAGACGCGCCACATAGGCCTCGGCATCCGAGACGCTGGTGATGCGGTGGTTGTTGATCATGAACACCGGCAGGCTGGTGGTCGGGTTGCCGTTGGCCGCGAACTGGAAGCCCCAGTCGCGCCACTGGTTCATCAGACGGCTCTGCTCGACCTGATATTCAAACAGGCGGACCGACAGCTGGTTCTGGGTCGACAGCTTCGACACATCGAACGACGACTTCAGCTCAGCCAGTTGCGCCTCGGCCAGCGCCAGCGAGCGGGCTTGGGCTTCCGGCGACTGGTCATCCAGCTTGTCGTAATCGGTCTTCAGACCCATCGACGTCATCTGTTGCGGGCTGAGCGCCAGACGGGCCTGATAGGCGGCCTCGAACCAGTCGGCCAGACGGGCGTCCTCGCTTTGGGCTACAGCCGTCGCAGCCGCCGGCAGGGTGCCATGAGCCATGGCAGCTCCGGCAGCACCACACAGGGCCAGTGCGGCCACGGACGAAATCAGAATACGGCGCATTGCGCTCCCCCTCGTTACGAACTCCGGGGCGCACAGTTTCAGCAAACGGTCTGGCTTACAAGATTACGCCAAGTTGAAATGAGCGCCCGCGCCGCCAGAAGCGAGCCTAGCCCTGACGCAGCTGGGTGATCGTCTTGGCGGGCGAGATCTGCTCGGCATCGGTAATCAGATGAACCAGTGCCGGCTGTCCCTTGGCTGCTGCGTCACGGGCCTTGGCCAGTGCTTCGGGGAAGGCGCCGGTTTCGGTCACACGGATGCCGAAGGCCCCGAACGCCTCGGCATATTTCACGAAGTCGGGGTTCTTCAGATCGGTGGCGATCACGCGGCCCGGATAGTGGCCTTCCTGGTGCATGCGGATGGTGCCGAAGGTGCCGTTGTCGACCACCACGACGATCACGCCCAAGCCGTATTGAGCGGCGGTGGCCATTTCATTGGCGCTCATCATGAAGTCGCCGTCTCCGGCGACGCAGACCACTTCGCGGTGCGGGGCCACAGCCTTAGCCGACAGGGCCGCCGGATAACCATAGCCCATCGCGCCCGAGGTCGGGGCCAATTGGGTGCCGCGCGCGCTGTGGCGGTGGAAGCGGTGAAGCCATGCGGCGAAATTGCCCGCGCCATTGGTAATGATGGCGTCCTTGGGCAGGGCCTCGGCCAGATGGGCGATGACCTCGCTCATGTTCACATCGCCGACCGTCTGGATCGGGGAGGAATAGGCCAGATAGTCGGCATGCGCCTGCGCGGCCTGATCGTGCCACTGGCGTCCCGGCTCGATCTGCGAAAGGGCCAGCGCCGCCAGACTGTTGTCCGCCGCCCCCGACAGCAGCGGTGCCCAGACACGACCCAGCTCCTCGGCCCCCGGATGGATATGGATCAGGGTGTCGGCGGTGCGGTCGCGGTCCAGAACCGTATAGCCCAGCGTCGGATTCTCGCCGAGGCGGGCACCTATGGCGATGACCAGATCAGCCTCCTTGAGGCGCTGGATCAGCTTGGGGTTCGGCCCCAGACCCAGATCACCGGCATAGCAGGGATGCAGGTTGTCGATCAGGTCCTTGCGGCGGAAGGACAGCGCCAGCGGCAGGCCCATCCCTTCGGCCCATGCGCCAATGGCCGTGGTCGCCTCTTCGGTCCAGCCCGAACCGCCCAGAACCAGCAGCGGGCGTTCGGCATGGGCCAGTTTTCCCGCCACCTGATTGACGAAGGCGGGATCAAGCGCGGCGCGAGCGGGCGTGACAGGACGCCTGGGGGCCGGACCGCCATCCTCGTGCAGCAGGTTTTCCGGCAGGGCCACGACCACCGGACCCATCCGCCCCTGAAGGGCGGTGGCAAAGGCGCGCTCTACGATCTCGACCGTACGCGACGGGGTCTCCAGCTCGGTCGCCCATTTGGCCAGACCACCGAACACCTCGCGATAGTCCACTTCCTGAAACGCGCCACGGCCGCGGTCCGACAGGGCGATCTGGCCCACGAACATGATCAGCGGGGTCGAATCCTGATGGGCGGTATGAATGCCGATAGAGGCGTGGGTGGCCCCCGGTCCACGCGTCACCATGCAGATGCCCGGCTTGCCCGTCAGCTTGCCATAGGCCTCGGCCATATTGGCGGCGCCCGCCTCGTGACGGCAGACGATGACCTCGATTTCCTCGCGCACATCCGCTAGCGCATCCAGCACCGCCAGATAGCTCTCACCTGGCACGCAGAACACCTTGTCCACGCCATTGAGAACCAGCGTCTCGACCAGTCGACGGGCGGCTGTGGCGGGTGATGCAGTCATGACTACCTGTATTGGCAAGCGGCCCGACGGTGTGCCGAATTCGGGCTCGAAATTCCGTGGCTCCACACTATTGTGAAGTCAGACCGCTGTCTTAACCCTATAAAACAGCGCTCGCCAACCAGAACAACGTGAGATCCGGAGAGATTTAATGCGCAAAATCGTCGCCCTCGGCATGATTGCCGCTGCGCTTGCCGTTTCGGCCTGCAATACTGTTTCCGGCATTGGCCGTGACGTTCAGGCCGCTGGCCGTGCCGTCACCAACACGTCGGAATCGGCCCGCCGCTAAACCCCGCGCGCCTATTCGACGCGACCGCTTTCGCCCGCCTTGTCCAGAGCCGCCTTCGATGCGGCGCAACCGGTGTAGGTCGTCTCGCCCAGTTGCAGGCGGGCGGCAAGCGGATAGGTCCGATCGCTCATACCGTCGCTGCAGTCGGTCCCTGCGATCGTCAGCACCGCGTGGGTGCCGTTGGACAGGGATGCACGCCATTCGGCGACATTGCCTGTAATGACCGGACCCTGCACCGTGCCCTCGACCGGCGTGGTCAGCTCGGGATCGGAATAGGCCGCCTTCTGGCCGTCGATATCGATATTCCAGAACGGCTCATTGCCCAGAGCCACAATGGCCTTGTCCAGATCGACACCGGCCAGCAGCCGAGGCTCGGGCGGGGCCACCGGCTCTGATTTTTGAGACGTACACGCCGCCAGCGAAACAGCCGCCAGAGCAGCGACGACAACACAACCCGATTTAAGCATTCCAGCCTCCCCGTCTGCGCCAGCGATGATATCCGCGCGCAAGACATGATCCTAATACGAAAAAGGCCGGTCTTCGTTCCTGAAGACCGGCCTTAATCGACTAAAGCGTCAAACTCCGCACGATGGCGGAGAGGGCTTTATTTCTGGACCCATTGCCCTTGGGCATTGCGATACCACTGGCCCGAGGAGATACGCGGGAACAGTTGGGTTTCGAACATGCGGGTCGCGGCCACCTCGGCGGTGGTGCCGGCCTGGGCCGCGCTGCGGGCATAGGCCTCGCGGCGGCCGTTGTTCACGGCGCTCACGGCTTCGCGGGTGTCCGGCTCGACCTGGGTGCGGATACCCAGATAGCCGTCAGCCTGCTCGCCGACCTTGCCTTCGGCCTTGGCAGCGTCAACCAGAGCCTTCTGGCTGGACGTCTGGGCCATAACGCCGCCGGCCACGCCCAGAGCGGCAGCCGCGGTCACAGCGATGAAGAGTTTACGGTAGGCCATCATTCTATGCCTCCAGATCAGAACAGGTTCGGGTTTTGCTGGAGCAGCTTCTGCAGCTCTTCGTCCAGCTTGATGTGGATGTTCGCGTTCAAGTTCGCATTGATTTCAAGCGGCTTGTCAAACGCGACCTTCACTGTAGGGGAGCAAGCGGCGACACCGGCCACCGCCCCTGAAAAGGCGAGGATGGTGAACTGTCGTTTGTTCAACATTGTCGATGTCTCCGGCAGGGTGGGGGAACAGGGTGCCATTGGGTCACTTGGCACCTGAACCTCCAGTGAATGAGGTTTAAAGCAATAAGGCGGCACTATCGCTGTTGGGAACTAGAATCCGTCGCGGACGAACTGGTTTCAACCCGATCAAAGCGTTTCTGCATGACATTGTAGATTTCGGTCGCCAGCTCATTGGCATTCCAGCTGGTATTCAGGCGCAGGATGACCGGGGCCCGCGACGGCAGGTCCAGCTTACGCTGCATGAAGTCACCGCGCAGAAGGTCCATGATCGACAGGCGCAGTTCCTTGCGCTGGGGCGGATCATAATGGCCGTCGATGACGAAGTTGATCGCCAATCGCCCTTCCGGAAGGGTGAAGACATTGGCCGACAGGTCCTCGATCGCCAGATTTTCCAGCGCCTGATAGGCCAGATCCTGAACGGCATTGGGCTGGACGGGCACCTCGACGCCGCCCTCGGCCACCACCTCATTGCCCTCGGCGGACATGCCGGTCAGAACTTCGCGCTGGATTTGCAGACGGCCCGACGAGGCGCTCAAGCGGCCATCGCGGATCTGCCAGCCCAGTCGCTCACCGTACTCAAAGGCAAAGCCGCCCGTGACCTTGGCATCGAAAATCGCCTTGTCGCCCAGATTGGCTGCGGCCAGCAGATCGTTCAGCTGGACATTGTCCAGTTCCAGCCGCCCGTGAACCGTGCGCGAGCCATCCAGCGGCACGATGATTTCCGGCGCATGGACACGGCCGTCATTCAGTTGGAAGGCCGCATCGACGATCCTCAGCTTGCGATCGCCAAGGTCGACATTCACCGTCAGATTTTCCATCGGCACCACCGCATCCAGACGGCGCGCGCGCACGGTCTGAAGTCCTGCACTGGTCGGATTCAGCAGGTCCGTCAGGGTCAGGGTGCCTGTCAGCCCCTGCAGACGGCCCGCAGGCGTATCGAAGGTCAGGCCCTCATCATCCCCGGACAGGTTGAGCACGCCGCCGCTTTGGACACCCGCACGCGTCCAGCCGATCTGGCCGTTCAGTGTCAGGCCGCGCCCCTGCACATTGGTCATATAGCTGGCCAACATCGGGCTGATGCTGGCGGGTTGAAGACCGGACGGGCTAAAGTCCAGACGCTCGCTGGCAACGCCCAGCTGCCCCATGCCCGTCGATCCATCGTGCGACAGGTCCAGTCCTGCCAGCCGGATACCTTCACGCGCGAGATCCAGATGTCCCGTCCATCGACCGCTTTGCAAGCGGACCTGACCGGTGGCCTGAACCGGATTGAAGCGAAGCTGGGAGCCCGCCTCTGCGCCTGTAGGGGTCGGCGTCGTATCGGACAGGCGAGCCGCAATGCCGGACAGGGCCACGCCCAGCTGCCCGCCGCGCGACTGAACCTTCAGGCTGCCAGAACCGTCCGTCAGATCGGCATTCAGGAAATCCGCCGACAGGCGCGTGTTGCGAAGCTGTCCGCCCAGCTCCCAAGCCCCGCCCGCCATCACAAAGACCGGCCCGCCATTGGGGCATAGCTGGCCCTGAAGATTGTCCAGACGGTTCTCGCCCATATCGACCTGACGGGCCGAAATATCGGAACAGCCGTCCGGCGTAAAACGGGTTGTCCCGCCGCTAGAGGTCAGGGTGCCCTTGGTCTGCAGGGCGATGCCGCTGACGGGCGTGAAGTCCAGCGCGGCCTTGCCGTCCAGTTGGGCCGACAAACCGCCGTTGATGGCCTGCCAGCGCGGGATGTTCACATCGATCTGCGGCATGCCCTCGCCGCCCATGACCAGACGGGCCGCGCCGACGGGCGCACCGCCATCCAGCCGCATGACCGGACCCGACAACTGCGCCAGCGTAACGACCGCGCCATTGCTGGCACTCAGTCGTGCCGGAGCGTCCAGTTCCAGCGCCGTCGTGCGGTTGGTAATGGTCAGCCGAGCGTCCGGGACATCCAGCGCGAAACTCTGTGCCGCTTGTTTGAGGTGCGCCAGTTCCGGCGCATCGGATGCCGTGAGGGGTCCCAGCCCGCCATAACGCCCCTGCGCCTTCAGACGTCCGTCCAGCCGGATGCGGGTGGCGATGCCGCGCGTGGCATCCAGCGCCATCACACCGCTGACCTGTTGCAGGTGCAGGTCCGAGGTCTGCATACGGGCCACTGCGAGATTAAGCGGGCCACTGGCCTCGAACTGGCCATTCAGACCTTTCAACGACAGGGCACGGGCATTGATACGGACATTGTCGCCCGCGACGCCCCCCGTCAGAACATGACTTGCGGTGACATCTACCGGCCCTGCGAGCGACCACTGGATCCGCCCGCCTTCCTCGGGAGCCTGTCCGCGCGACAGCGACACCACCAGATCGTGCCCCTGCACATCAAGATTGCGCGCCGACTGGTTGCCGGAGGCCAATTGCGTTGCCGTTGTCGCCAGTTGCGCACGGCCATCCAGCACAAAGCGGTCGATCCAGCCTTCCAGCAGGCCGTTCCACTGTAGCTGTGCCGCGACATCCTTGCCCTTCAGGGCCTCGGAATCGACCTGCCCGATATTCGCATTGGCCAGCAACCGCACCGGCCCCTTGGCCGCGCGGACATTCTTGGCCGGATAGGGCACCAGGCCTTCAAGATCGGAGGCAAAGCCGGAGGCGTTGAAGCCCGTACCCGTCACCTTTTCGGCCAGTGCCCGCCCCTTGAAAGTCAGGGCGTCTGCGGTGCTGCGGGCTTCGACCTCCAGAGCCACACCCTCGGCGCGCTTGCCGTCCAGCGTCAGCACGGCCGGGTCCAGCGAGGCTTTCAGCCATTCCAGACGCGAATCGTTCAGGCGCGCATCTGCCGTCAGGGACAGCGGCCCGTACGGGGTCGTGACGATGCCCTTGCCGCCATTCACAATGACGATCGGCCCCGGCGATTTGCCCGGCGGGCGCGAGGTAAACTCTTTGATCAAAGGATCGAGCGAACCGAAGGACAGGGCCTTGCCCGTCCATTCGGCCTTGATGACCGGCCGCTCCAGAACCACGCGCTTGGGCGTCAGGCCAAGGCCGTCACGGCTCCACGGCAGACCGATCAGGTAGTCGACATCCACGCGCTCGACGCGGACATCCGGGTCCGCCGGATCGCCCACGATAATGCGGCCCGTAAACCCGTCCCATTCCAGACGCTGGACCTGCACATCCGCCGTAATCCCGCGACGATGCAACCAGCCCACGAGTACTTCCTCGGCCACCGCACGGCGACCGACATAAAGACCACCCAGCCCGAGGGCGATGGCCAGACCACCGATGGTCAGTCCCGTCCCGACACGGCCCATGGGCAGGGTTCGGCGACGGCTTGGCTTCGCGGTTGGCGCGGGCTCGGGAGAAGAAATGTCAGGCGTTTCAGAGTTCACGGACCGGACTGTCCACCGTTTGCGGCCAAGGAACAAGCCAAACCCGCCAATGCAACGAAAGTTCAAGCTTTTGAGTTTACTAATGGCTGCTCAGTTATCGCGGATTGTAAAATCGGTCCCGCGATTTGCGTATCTGGAGTGCCGCAGACGTAAGTCTGGCGGAACGATCTGTTGCGTCGTCTAATTTTCGCCCAAAGCTTCGTAGAAAAGGCTGCAACCTAAACGCGCACCTCCGCTCTCGTTACACAATTGTAACAGACAGCTTCCCATCTTGAGACAGTCGGTCTATATAGGTCGCTTGCGTTTCTAGAGGGAAGGAAGCGCAAACCAGATTTCGTTGGGCGCAGTAGCGTCGTCGAATACCGGGGAAAAATGGCCCAGTTCGATCCTCGCCGCCAACCGTTGCGGCTTGCCCCTCACCTGCTGACAACAGCAGCTGCCATCGGCCTCGCCCTGATGGCGGGCAAACCCTTCGCGGCCTCCGAGGCTCAGGAATTGCCCGTTCTGACCCCGCAGCAAACGGCCTATCTTGAAACCCAAGCTTACGCTGCTGCTGCCGCTCCTGCCGGTCTTAACGCACCGGAAGCCGTTCCGGTTCAAATCCGTCGCGGCGAATCTTTCGAAGATGCCATCCGTCGCTCGGGTGTCGGCGCAAATGACGCCAGCGCCGTAGCCGCGACCATCGCCAGCGCCTTTGACCTCAAGGACATCCGTGCCGGCGACAAGTTCGAAGCCGCCGTGTCCCGTCCGCGTGGCGGTGTGGGCGAGGCCCGCCTGATCGGCCTGACCATGCGCACCGGACCGGCCAGCCAGCTGACGGTTTCGCGCAGCTTTGACGGTGCTCTTCGTCTTCGCGCCCTCGATGAAAAGGTGACCCACGAGACTGTGGTCGCCAATGACAAGGTTCAGGGCTCGCTGTCGGCCAGCGCCCGCGAACTGGGTGCCACCTCTGCGGTCATCCGCAAGGCCAGCCAGCTTTTCGCCCACAAGTTCGACATGCAACGCGATGTGCGCGCCACTGACGAATTCACCCTCGTTTTCGACCGTTCGGTCACCGAGGCGGGCCGCACCATCGAAACCGGCGACCTGCTGTATGCGGAACTGAAGGGCGTGTCCTTCTATCGCTTCCAACGCCCGGGCTCGAACAAGGTCGAATATTTCGACGCCACCGGCAAAAACGTCCGCTCGGTCATGATGCGGACCCCGCTGCAAAGCTTCCGCCGCGTCTCGTCCAACTATGGCTTCCGTACCCACCCCATCGCGGGTTACCGCAAGATGCACCAGGGTATGGACTTCGCCGCTTCCAGCGGCACCCCGATCATCGCACCGGCTGACGGCGTCATCGTCGAAGCCCGTCGCTGGGGTGGTTATGGCAACTGGATCCGTGTGCGTCACTCGAACGGTCTGGAAACCGGCTACGGCCACCTGTCGCGCTATGCATCGGGCATGCGCCCGGGTCTGCGTGTGACCCAAGGTCAGGTGATCGGCTATGTCGGTTCCACCGGCAACTCGACCGGCCCGCACCTGCACTATGAAATGTGGCGCAACGGCCAGCGCATCAATCCGGCCAGCGTCCGCACCCAGGAAGGCACCGTCCTATCGGGTAGCGAACTGGCCGCTTTCCGCGCCGAAAAGGCCCGCATCGACCGCATCATCGCCGCCGGTGGCCAAAGCCGCCCTGTCACGATGAACGCTTCGAACGGCCTGCGTCCGATCAACAGCTGATCGACCAACTATCAAAGTTAAAAGGCGCCGCCCTCGGGGCCGCGCCTTTTTCTTTTTGGGGATGCTGCGTATCAACCCACGAGGTAGGGGATACCGCCCACACCGCCCGGGCAGTTAATACCCAGCACCCGCACATCGGCTTCGCCCAGCCCAATGCCCAGAATACGCAACAGCGGGTTGATGATCATATCGACGAGATAGCCAATTGGCGTCAGGAGCGGGCCAAGCAGATTGACCACCCACCCCAGCTCAAGGCCGCCAATCGACAGCTTGATATCCTTGGTCAGGTTGTTCAGCAGACTGCCCACCAGCTCTTGCGAACGCACCGTCTTCGGAGACTGTTCGGTGATTTCGCTTTGGTTGAACCTCAGGGTCTGCCAGTTGCGATCCTTACTTTCGACATTTGCGTAGAGCTTGATCGGAATGAGCAGCACCTCCGCAAGGGTCAGTTGCTCGGTATTGATCTTGCGGGTGAAGTCTTTGAGGTCCCCCGGATTGGTGACCCTGCCGATAGTCACGCGGGCCACACCCGGCCGGGCCTGAACGTCGACGCTGCGGTTTGCCCCGCACTGGATGCTTGAAATCTTGGCTTCCGCAGAAGCAACCTCGGCAAAGGCCTGCAGATCAACATGCAGAAGTTGCGGCACCAGATTCTTGGTCTCGGCCTTCACAAAGACCCGCGTCTGGGCCGTGGTCAGGACGGGCGTCCCGCCGGACGATACCGTGAGCCATGACGACTGATTGGGGCGCTCGCCTATAGCGACCATGACGGTAACGTCCGCGAGGATCGCATTGATGTCCCCGTTCAGAGCTAGCTGTCGGTTGCCGTTGGCGGTCTCCAGCGACGCGATCAGCAAGTCCAGCGCCGCCACATCGAGGTTCAGCGCACGACGCAGACCGTCTTTGGCATCCGCATTCACACCCAGCAGGTCGCCGACCTTGATCGGCACACTGAGGCGCGAGCCGGTAATCGCTCCCAGCACCGCCCGTTCATCATCATCTGCGATCAGACGAAGGACATCCAGCACCTGACCGGTGGTGACATCGTGCGCCAGCAGCGCGTCATAATCCCCCGCCTCGACATTCAGCTTCACCGCCAGAGCGTCAAAGAACTCCAGCAGGTTCACCTTGGTCCCGACGAGGGTATTGTAGTCCATGACGTTGAGATTGACGCTCGACCCCAACAAACCGCCGAGGATCATGTTCAGCACGCCACGGTTCAGGCTGAGCAGCCGCGAGCCGATAGAGAACATAGCCGAAGGCTTGGCCCCCGGCAGGGCGGCAATGGCTTCGCGGGTGATGGTCACATCATGATAGCCAATGATCCGCGCGAAAAAGAGCGGAGCCTTACCGGTAATACGAACCTTGGCCGCATTGATACTAGACCCGCCGACTGTAAAGCGCTGCCCCACCGGGATCGCCGCGTCACCGACATAGGTGCCGGTGGTCGTAACGACGGTAATATCGCTGCCCAGATTGGCCTGCGCCGTCGATAGGGCGGCCGCCGGTGCGCGCGGAAGATCGCGTGCCGCCGCCAGAGAAGCGAGGTCCGCTGCACCCTGAACATGGCGCGCTTTCAGCACCATCGAGCCGAGATCGATGGCCAGCGCCGCCAGAATAACAAACAGGATGGCCGCAAAGGCCCCGATGATGGCCACGCCGCCATCAGTATCCTTTGCAAACCGGCTAAAGGGGCGGCGCGGGCGAGCCATCAATAGCCACCCAGTCTGACCACAGCCTCGCGTTCAATGGTTTGGGGCGGCGGAACCGTCAGATTCCGCAGTGTCATGATCGGGTGGTTGGAGACGTTATAGCCGATGCGTACCGCCACGGTCTGGTTGTCGCTGGTGACCTGAACGGCGGCCGGGTCGACAGGCACGCCCATCTGCTGTCCGCGCGAGGCGACAAAGTCGAGCGCAAGCTGGCGGCGTTCAGTGGCATCCAGTCCGCCCAGTGAGGCGCGGGCGGATTCATAGGCGAGTGATTGCACGGAATGGGCCAGCCAGAACCAGCCGCCATAGACAATCATCCCGATCAGCATGAACAGCAGAATCGGGAAAACAAGAGCGAACTCCACCGCGATGGAGCCATCACGCGACCGGTCCTTGCCGGGAACTATTCGAAGCATTGGGGGGAAACTCCAAATATCAGCGTTACTCTAGACTCCACCGCACTTAACAGTCGGTTATCGGTCATGGTGAACGCGCGCCCCCGCGCGGTCCGCTTTCATGCCCCTATGTCATGTGGAAGTAGCCTTTATGTGCGCGCGATGCTAAGCGCCGCTGCATGACAACGCCTCCTATCGAACGCATCCGGAATTTCTCTGTGGTCGCCCACATCGACCACGGCAAATCGACGCTGTCTGACCGTCTGATCCAATTCACCGGCGGCCTGACCGCGCGCGAGATGTCCGAGCAGGTGCTCGACAATATGGACATCGAGAAGGAGCGCGGCATCACCATCAAGGCTCAGACCGTGCGTCTGAAGTACAAGGCCAAGGATGGTGAGGAATATATCCTCAACCTGATGGACACGCCGGGCCACGTCGACTTCGCCTACGAAGTCTCGCGCTCGCTGGCCGCCTGCGAGGGCTCGATCCTCGTTGTGGACGCCTCGCAGGGTGTTGAAGCCCAGACTCTGGCCAACGTCTATCAGGCCATCGACAACAATCACGAGATCGTTCCGGTCCTCAACAAGATCGACCTGCCCGCCGCCGAACCCGAGCGCGTGAAGGCCCAGATCGAGGACGTCATCGGTTTGGACGCCTCGGACGCCATCGAATGCTCGGCCAAGTCGGGCATCGGCATCGAGGACGTGCTGGAAGGCATCGTCACCCGCCTGCCGCCGCCCAAGGGCGATGTGAACGCCCCGCTGAAGGCCATGCTGGTCGACGCATGGTACGACCCCTACCTCGGCGTCGTGCTGCTGGTGCGCGTGTTCGACGGCGTGCTGAAGGCTGGCATGCGCGTGAAGATGATGCAGTCTGGCACGACCCACCTCGTGGACCGCGTCGGCGTCTTCCTGCCGAAGAACACGCCGGTCGAGCAGCTCGGCCCGGGCGAGGTTGGCTTCATCACCGCCCAGATCAAGGAAGTGGCCCACGCCGCCGTCGGCGACACCATCACCGACGACAAGAAACCGACCGCCGAACCGCTGAAGGGCTTCAAGGAAGTCCAGTCGGTGGTGTTCTGCGGCCTGTTCCCCGTGGACGCCGCCGACTTCGACGACCTGCGCGCCGCGATTGCCAAGCTGCGCCTGAACGACGCCTCGTTCACCTATGAGATGGAATCCAGTCCCGCTCTGGGCTTCGGCTTCCGCTGCGGCTTCCTCGGCCTGCTGCACCTTGAAATCATTCAGGAGCGTCTGAGCCGCGAGTTCAATCTGGACCTGATCGCGACGGCCCCCTCGGTCGTCTACAAGATCAACCAGCGCGACGGCACGACGGTGGACCTGCACAATCCGGCCGACCTGCCGGACGTAATGCAGATCGAAAGCATCGCGGAACCGTGGATCAAGGCCACCATCATGACGCCGGACGAATACCTCGGCGGCGTGATCAAGCTGTGTCAGGACCGTCGCGGCAACCAGCTGGAGCTGTCCTATGTCGGCAGCCGCGCCATGGTCATCTACGAACTGCCGCTGAACGAAGTGGTGTTCGACTTCTATGACCGCCTGAAGTCGATCTCCAAGGGCTATGCCTCGTTCGACTACGAGATCACCGAATACAAGATCGGCGACCTCGTGAAGATGAGCATCCTCGTCAACTCCGAGCCGGTCGACGCCCTGTCGATGCTGGTCCACCGCAACCGCGCCGAGACGCGTGGCCGCGGCATGGTGGAGAAGATGAAGGAACTCATCCCGCCGCATATGTTCCAGATCCCGATCCAGGCCGCCATCGGTGGCAAGATCATCGCCCGCGAAACCGTCCGCGCACTGCGTAAGGACGTGACTTCGAAATGCTACGGCGGCGACGCCACCCGCAAGAAGAAGCTGCTGGAGAAGCAGAAAGAGGGCAAGAAGCGCATGCGCCAGTTCGGCAAGGTGGAGATTCCGCAGGAAGCCTTCATCGCCGCCCTCAAGATGGACGACGATTGATCGGGTCTTCCAACATCCCGAAAACAAAAGCCCCGACCGGATGGTCGGGGCTTTTTCATTAGGCTTGGCCTGTGTGGTTGCTGTGTAGCTGGCTGCGATCCTTGCGGGTGGAAATGATCACTGCGATCAATATGCCGATGGCGGCGCCCAGCACGGTATCCAGCACCCGCTCGGGAGCCATGGTCGCGCCCGAACTGCCCGGGTTGGACAGATAGGTCATCATCAGCGCCATAGGCGTCACAAACACCTGTCCCAGGGCATAGTTGAAGCCGATCACGATCTCGGTGACGATCTGAAGGGCGACAAGGATGGCAAGGCCCATCCAGATATTCGGCTCCTGCGACAGGATCATCCAGATCACGACACTGCCGACCACGGTGCCCGCCACACGCTGGAGCGCGCGATGATAGGTGGTGTGAAGATGCACCCCCTGAAGCGCAGCCGTGGCCCCCATGGCGGCCCAACCGGGGTGGGCCTGTCCCATACTATAGGCAATCAGCCCTGCGATCGCGGAGCCGACCGAGATCCGCAGGAAGGCCGGCGCGAACTGTGCCAGCTGGTTGCGGACCGAAGGCACGGACTGGGGATTGGGCCCCTCGCCCTTACGCAGGAACTCGGTCGCCGCGCAGACAACCACCGCAACAATGCCGCCAAACACCGTGGCCGCGACACGCAACCCCACCTCTGTCAGGCTGGACGGAGCGTGCATGCCCGCCATGCCTGCGAACATGAAGATCAACGCCCCCGGAGGTCCAAACCGCAAGATCATACAGATCAGGAAATAGACGGCTCCCAAGACCGACAGCAGCACCAGCAGCACGGGCATCGGCAAGCCAAAGAATGAGGCCAGCGACATGCTGCCGATCGAGACCATCATGCACAGGGCGGCATAGCTGACGATGATCGAGCGTCTGCGTTTGGGCGCGAACCGGCCAAACAGCGCCGCCATGGCCCCGAGGCTGGCCGCGCCGATCAGGTTGGACCACGGCGAGACTGCTACCAGCCCGACCGCCAGCGCCACAGCCAGACCGGCCTGAACACCCGCCAGAATGGAGTTGCCCCATAGGGGCGGGCGCGCGACGCGAAGCGATGCCGACATCTGTTTGCGCGACATCAGCATGCGGGCGGCGTCGCGGCGACGAACCGGCTTGTTCATTTCGCGCCCTCCCGCCCTGCGCGCTCTTGCTGGCGCAGGGTCAGTCTGGCGTCGATGCGGCCAAGCGCATCCATCATCAGGGCCAGTTGGTCATCATCGAGATCGACCAGCATTTCCGCTTCGCTGGCGTCCAGCAGGCTGCGGATACGCAACACCTGCTCCAGCCCCTGCGGCGTCAGGTTCAGGATGCGTGCACGGCCATCCATCGGGTCGGGCGTGCGCGTGATCAAACCGCGCGTCTCCAGAATATCGACCAACCGCACCAGCGTAGAGGCATCCACCCCCACCAGCGCTGCCAGCTGTTTCTGGGTCAGACCGCCGCCCGTCTCATGCAGATGGACCAGCGGCGACCACGTCGCATCGCTCAGGTCCGCCTCGGCCAGCGCGGCTTCCAGCTCTCTGCGCCAGCGGCGGGCGACAATCGAAAAATGTATGCCGAAACGGCTACGCACATCATCACTACGGGTCATCGCCCCTATTTAGGGCATTTAGTTGGATATTCAAACTATTTGAAGTTCGGGAGCCTTATGGGGCCGGAACCGCTTTGTGTTGACCTCTGGCCGAACGGTTCTGAATATGGCCGTCAATCTTCAGGAGTTGCCATGACGACCAATGCCCAACCGTTGAAGCTTGCGCTGTTGATCGATGGCGAGAATGCCTCTCCGAAGATTGCCGAGGCGCTATTCACCGAGATCGCCACCATTGGCGAGCCGACGGCGCGCCGCATCTATGGCGATGCGGCCAGTCCGGCCTTGCGGAACTGGGTCGAGGTCCTGCCGCGCTGGGCGATCCAGTGGCAGCAGAATTTCCAGAACACCAAGGGCAAGAACTCGGGCGATATCGCGCTGGTGATCGATGCGATGGACCTGATGCACTCGGGCCGTTTTGACGGCTTCTGTCTGGTGTCGTCCGACAGCGACTTTACCCGTCTGGCCTCGCGCATCCGCGAACAGGGCCTGCCCGTTTATGGCTTTGGCGAGCACAAGACGCCCGAAAGCTTCCGTCAGGCCTGCACCCGCTTCATCTATATCGAAAACCTGCTGCAATCGGCCGAGCCGGCGGCAGAGGCCCCGAGCGCCCCCTCAGCCGAACCGCCCGCCGCCAAACCGGCCCGCGCCGCGCCCAAAAACATCAATCAGGCCCAACAACTGATCATCAACGCCCTGAATGCCAGCGATGATGACGGCGACGGATGGGCCGCGCTGGGTCCGTTGGGAACGCGTCTGAAAACCACCTATCCCGACTTCGACCATCGCACCTACGGCTTCCAAAAACTGTCCGATCTGGTCCGCGCCCTGCCCAAGCTGGAGATCGTGTCCTCGGGCGGCAACGGTCTGAAGGTCCGGATCAAGCCGGGGAAGTAGCGGGCCGCCATTCGCGATAACATTGTTGTTTATGCAGCCATCGGTTACGGTCGCTCCGGTATGGAGGATCGGCGATGATAGGCTTCGCATTCGCAGTGGTTGCGTCAGTCATGGCGACAACCCAGCACCCTGCTCCTCCGGCTCAGGCCCCACTGCCGCGCCCCGCACCGGCAGCCTCCTCATCCTCCGTCAGGTCGATTACCGCTCAGAGCGCCCCGCGCGCCGGAACCCCGACGCGCACCAGCTGCGCTTGGCAGGCAGAGACCGGCAGCACCCTGCGCCGCCGCGTCTGCCGTGAAGTGCCGATCAATGGCGCACCCGGCGATCCCGAGGCGCAGGCTATGCTGCGCCAGCTTCAGGGCATACGCCACGATCCCCAAACCCGTCCGGGTGGCGGCTAAGCTGTAATCCGGACCGTTCAACATCGCCTTTGAGACCCTGCGCCCTCTTCCCCTTGGCGTAGCATCGTCTATGTGTGGGGCATGGCCGGACCCGAGACACCGCAGGAAACCTTTAAACGCGCCTTGGCCCATGCTGCGCGCGCGCTTGCCGAACATCCCGAGCTGGAAGTTCACTTTGCCTCGGACGGTCCCAAGCTGGTCGGCAACATCCTGACCCTGCCGCACCCGCCGCGCGATCCTTCGTCCAACGAAAGTGCCGCCGTGCGCGGGCAGGCCGACCGTATGGCGCTGAAGCTGGCCAACCACGACGCCGCCATCGACGCCAAGGCCCGCCCGCTGGACCGTACCGCCGCCGAGGTCTTTGACGCCATCGAACAGGCGCGTGTGGAGACGATTGGCGCGCGCAAACTGGCCGGTGTTCGCGCCAATCTGCGGGCGGCCCTGACGGCGCGACTGGAACGCACGGGTGCCCTGCGGGCCGAGCCGGACCGTATTCCGCTGAGCGAAGCGGCTGCCCTTCTGGTGCGCGAACGCATCATGCAGACCCGCGCCCCCGACGCGCTGGGGGCCATGCTGGACAAGGTGCGCGACGATCTGGAAGCCAAGGCAGGACAGCAGTTCGATGCTCTGGCCGAAGCGGCTGATGACCAGAAACTGTTCTCCAGTCGCCTGAACGACCTTCTGCGCGCGCTTGATCTTGAGGCAGGCTCTGCCGACACGCCGGACAACTCCGAGGACGAAGGCGAGGACGAACCGGACCAAGCCCAGCAGGACGCGCCCGACGAGGAAGAAGAGGAAGAGGACGGCGAGGCCGAAGGTGGCCAGTCTCTCGAAGGCAGCGCCGACGAGCAGACCGCCGAGGAAGAGCGCCAGACCCGTCCCGATGGCCGCCCCGCCGATGCCGAGGGCGAGCCGGGCGAGGAAGATCCCGAACTGAGCGAAGGCACGCAGGCCAATCGCAACGAAATGCCCGACGACGGGCGCAAGGCCGAGCTGTACCACGCCTTCACCACCGCCTTTGACGAGGTGGTGGACGCCGCCGACCTGTGCGATCCGATGGAGCTGGATCGTCTGCGCGCCATGCTGGATGCCCAGCTGGCGTCGCTGGGCAGTGTGGTGTCGCGTCTGGCCAACAAGCTGCAACGTCGCCTGATGGCCCAGCAGAACCGCTCGTGGATGTTCGACCTCGAGGAAGGCATGCTGGACACGGCGCGCCTGACCCGCGTCATCACCGACCCGTCCAGCCCGCTGTCGTTCAAGATGGAAAGCGAGAGCGCCTTCCGCGATACGGTCGTGACCCTGCTGCTGGACAACTCCGGCTCCATGCGCGGTCGCCCGATCATGGTGGCCGCGGTCTGTGCCGACATCCTCGCCCGTACGCTGGAGCGTTGCGGGGTGAAGGTGGAAATCCTCGGCTTCACCACCCGTGCCTGGAAGGGTGGCCAGAGCCGCGAGGCATGGATCAATGCCGGCAAGCCCACCAATCCGGGCCGTCTGAACGACCTGCGCCACATCATCTACAAGGACGGCGATGCCCCGTGGCGCCGCGCCAAGAAGAACCTTGGCCTGATGATGCGCGAGGGCCTGCTGAAGGAAAACATCGACGGCGAGGCCCTGCAGTGGGCGCACAACCGCCTTCTGGCCCGCAGCGAGCAGCGCCGCATCCTGATGGTGATCTCGGACGGCTCGCCCGTCGATGACTCTACCCAGAGCGCCAATGCCGCCCTCTATCTCGACAAACACCTGCGTCAGGTCATTGCCGAGATCGAGACCGCCTCTCCGGTCGAGCTGCTGGCCATCGGCATCGGCCACGATGTCACCCGCTGGTACAGCCGCGCCCTGACCATCAGCGATGTGGAGCAGCTGGCCGGGGCCATGACCGAGAAACTGGCCGAGCTATTTGACGCCCAGCCCGCCACCGCCCAGACCCGCAGGCGCAAGGCCGCATGAACCGCAAACTCTATCTCTCCGCGATTGCCTGTCTGACGCTGGCCGCCTGTGCCAGCGCAGCGATCACATCGCAGCCGTGGACAGATAGTGCCTCTGCCGGATGGACGGCCCAGTCCGCCAGCACCCGCACCGTGGGCTTAGGGATGGGCGGATGGACGCTGGGTGACGGCGTGACCTTTGCGGGCGGGGTCCAGATATTGACCCCCACCGTCTCTACGCTACGCAGCCTGTCCGATCTCAAACTGGTGGGCGACGACGGCTTTGTCGCCGTGTCCGATGCCGGAGATCTGGTGCGCGGGCAGATCAAGCTGGACGAGGACGGGCGGCTGGTCGGGCTGGAACAGTTCCGCAGCCATCGGCTGTCGCTCACCGATGGTTCGCCCATCACCCAGAAGGTCGATGGCGACGCCGAGGGCCTCGCCATCCTGCCCGATGGTCAGCTGCTGGTCAGTTTCGAGCGCGAGCACCGCATCTGGACCTATGGTCCGCTCGATGCCCTGCAAAATCCGGCAAGCCTGCCGCGCCCCATCTGGCCGTTCAACGAGAACGGCGGGATGGAAGCCATCGCCGCTGCCAGCCAAGACAGCTGGCGCGTCGCGGGCGAGGATGGCGGTATCTGGGACTGCACCCGCATCACCTGTTCACTGGTGCAGATGCCGCCCGACGAACCGCTCAAGGATTCCGATTACCGCATCACGGGCATGGACCGCGATCCTGACGGTCACGGCTATTGGGTGGTGCAGCGATCGTTCAAGCCGCCGCTGGATGCCCGCGCGCGCGTGCGCCACATGGCCGAGGACGGCACGCTTGGCCCCGTGACGGTCGAGCTGAAACTGCCCGGCACGACCGACAATTTCGAAGGCATCGCCGCAACGAAAAGAGGCGGGAAGACCCGCCTCTACATCCTGTCAGACGATAATGAGAACCCGCTTCAGCGCACGCTGATGCTGGCCTTTGATGTCACGCCCTAAACGCGCTCGCTGATCTTGATCGCGGCCTTGCAGCCGATCTTGATGACACTGCTCAGCAGACGATAGGCCGGAGCCTCGCGGCTGCCGTGTGCTACGGCATGGTCGTGGTGCATCAGCTCCTCGTCGCGGAACTGGGTCAGTTCAGCCGCCAGTTCCGGATCGCGGTCTTTGATCTCGGCGATCTGGTCGGCGTAGTGTTTCTCGATGACGCTCTCGACCGCCTCGGTGCAGGCGTGCGCGGCCTTCTCGCCTAAAAGCGCCGTACCGGCTCCCAGCACGGTGGCCGCCACCTTCCACACCGGAATCATGGCTGTGGGGCGGACCTGATGCTCGTTCAGCAGGGCGTTGAAGCGGTCCAGATGAACCTGTTCATGGCCTTCCATCTCCACCAGATCACCCGAAATCTCCTGCTTGCCCGCGCGGTCGCCAAGAATGGCGCGTTGGGCGCGATAGATCTGGACCGCCGCGAACTCCCCGGCGTGGTCCACGCGCAAGATCTCGGCCATGCGGCGCGACTGCGCGCCTGCGCCCGGACGGGGCAGAGGAACACGGCGGGCATCGGCAACGGTGTCTTGGGTCATGGCCAAATCCTTAGTTCCGCGGAGCGCGGGCGTCCTTTGGACGTTTTGCCGCGATCAGGCTCATTACAGCCAGCGCCAGCGAAATCATAAAGTTCCATGCAGCCATGGAAAGACCGAGGAAGCTCCATGGAATATCGCCGCAGCTGGTGATCGGCGCAACCTCGACCGAGCCGTCGAGAATGCCTGCCAGATTGCCCAGATCGACATCCAGCGGATTGCCCGCCGAACAGGTGGCCGGAAGTTCCCACCACTTCTGCTCGCCACCGGCGTGATAGCCCGCGGTGATGGCACCGGTGATGAAGACCAGACCCAGCACAAAGGCCGCCAGCCTCGGCGTGCCACGACGTGATCGGCTGATCAGGTGCCATAGGGTCGCCAGTCCCGAGACGACCAGCGCGGCCCAGTAAACCTCGCGCTGTTTCAGGCACAGATTACAGGGGTCCAGCCCGCCGAAACGCTCGAATGCGTGTGCCGCCGCCAGCATGGCACCGGAAGCCACAAATGCGACCGCCGTCCACCAGCGCTTCAGTTTGGAATACAGAGCCTTCATGAGGGCAGTCTTAGCTCCCCTTGGCCCCGCCGTCATCATTACCGATGGGTCAAGCGCCCGATCAGTGAATAAAGCGCACGGCCACAAAGCCCAGGACGAAGATCACCAACAGCAGCACGGTAAATAGCGTCAGCCGCTTCTCGACGACTTCCAGCATGCGCGGCCCCCACGTCTTGAGGACAAAGGCCACCAGAAAGAAGCGCGCGCCCCGCGTCACCACACACAGGGCGATGAACAGGGCCAGATTGAATTTGAATATGCCCGCCGAGATGGTGATCAGCTTGAACGGGATCGGCGTCAGCCCCTTGATCAGGATCACCCATTCGCCGTGTTCCTGAAACAGAGCCTTGGAGGTTTCGAAGGTGTCGGCCTTGCCCATGGTCGCCAGCAGCCACAGGCCCAGCGGTTCCAGAAAATAGCCGATCAGATAGCCCAGCAGGCCGCCCAGAACCGACGCGACGGTACAGACGGTGGCATAGAAATAGGCACGGTCAGGACGCGCCAGCACCATGGGGGCCAGCATGACATCCGGCGGGATCGGAAAGAACGCGCTTTCCGCGAACGACACCGCCGCCAGTGACCGCGTCGCATGCCGGTGACGGGCCAGCGAAAAGACCCAGTCATAAAGTTTGCGCAGCATTTCTACTCCGACAGCTCGCCTACGGGGCTGTCTTAGCAAGACCTGTGCCCGACGGCGAGGCGACCTCCTGCCTCACCCGATTACGGCCAAAGCTTGACCATAAACCGCGCCCCGCCTAGCTTTGCCGCGTTAACCATTGAGTGTGTTCATTTGCTCGTGTCCCTGCGTCGCCGCCTGTCCAGCCTCCGTCTCGAGAGACTTGCCATGCCTATGCACACGCCATCCTGGTTTCCCTGGCTCGGCCCCGTCTGCGCTTTGGCGGGCGGCTGGCTGCTCGGTATCCTGCTGTTTCAGGGCGGTTTCGGAACCGTGCTGATGACCGGACTAATCTGCGCCTTCGTGCCATCCCTGACCGTTCGCCTGCATCATCACTTCAGAAGACGCCGCACCAACGGGTGACATTCTCAAGACTGCGCCCTATCACCCCCGTGTGGAGTAACGGAGGGAACGGTTTTGAAACACTCAATCTTGATCGCGGCAGTGGCCGCCTCGCTGGCGACGGCAGGCATGGCGCAAGCCCAACCGACGGACGGGCGTTGGTCGCTGGCGATCCACGGCGGCGCAGGTGTGATCAACCGCAGCGACCTGACGCCGGAGCGCGACGCCCTCTATCGCCAAGGCCTGAGCGAGGCCCTGCAAGCCGGTGAGGCCGTGCTGGCCGCTGGCGGCACCGCTATCGACGCGGTTGAAGCCGCGGTTCAGGTGCTGGAAAACAACCCGCTGTTCAACGCCGGCAAGGGCGCGGTCTTTACCTCTGCCGGCACCAATGAAATGGACGCCGCCATCATGGATGGCACGGACATGAACGCCGCATCGGTGGCCGGTCTGACGCGCACCCGCAACCCGATCCGTGCCGCCCGCGCCGTTCTGGAGCATTCGCCACACGTCATGCTGATCGGCGAGGGCGCCGAGACCTTTGCCGCCTCGCAAGGTCTGGAACAGGTCGAGCCCGCCTACTTCTTTACCGAAAGCCGCTGGCAGGCCCTGCTGAAGGCCCTGCGTGAGCGTGGCGAGGCCCTGCCCGCCCGTCCGGCTGGCGCACCGCCCGCCCCGCAAGAGTTCGGCCCCGCCGCACCCTTGGCCTTCAACCTGCACGAAGCGCCGCTGGACGAGCGCAAATACGGCACGGTCGGCGCTGTCGCCCGTGACAGTCAGGGCCGTCTGGCCGCCGCCACCTCGACCGGTGGCATGACCGCAAAACGCTGGGGCCGTGTAGGCGATGTGCCGGTGATCGGCGCAGGCACCTATGCCTCCAACGCCGATGGCTGCGCCGTCTCGGCGACGGGTTCGGGCGAGTATTTCATCCGCGCCACCGTCGCGCGCGACATCTGCCATGGCACAGCCAGCGGCAAGACCATCCAACAGGCCGCCGATGCCGAGATCGCCGAGGTTGGCCGTCTGGGCGGCGACGGCGGCGTGATCGCGATTGCGGCTGACGGCACGATTGCCTTCTCGATGAACTCGTCGGGCATGTATCGCGGCGCCGTCTCCAGCGACTCTGCGGCCCGTGTGGCCATCTACGGCGACGAAGAGAACTGATGGCTCCGGTCCACGACACACCCGGTATTCGCATACCCCCGCCCCTCATCTACCTCGCCTTCCTTCTGGCCGGATGGGGCGTGGAGCGGGTGGTCGTGGACTGGACCTTTGGTCTTGAGGAAACCGTCCAGCGCGTGATCGCGCTGGTTCTGGTGGTGGCGGGTCTGGTGCTGGACGGCATGGCTGCCGGCCAGATGCGCCGCCACAACACAGCGGTCGAACCGTGGAAAGGAGCGACCACCCTTTTGACCGACGGTCTGTTCGCACAGACCCGCAACCCCATCTATCTGGGCTTTGCGGTCACCTATGCGGGCTTTGCCGTGGGCATGGATTCGCCGCTGGCTCTGGGCCTTCTCGTGCCCTGTCTGGTGGTGATGGACCGCCTTGTCATTCCGCGAGAGGAAGCCCACCTGAAGCGCGTCTTCGGGACCCCATACGAACTCTATTGCCGGAAAGTGCGACGTTGGCTGTAAATCCTCCTCCCCACGAAAACGAACTGTCGGAAATGGCTCTGGAGGAGCTGGACGCCGCCTGCGGTTTGCATTTTGCGGAGATGCGCCAGATCACGCCATGGGGCGATACCTATGAGGCCATGGCTCCGTCGGGCCGAGAGGTCGAGGTCGAGCGCCGCTATCTGTGGGACAATGGCACCACCGGCGGTGCCATCGTCGTCGAGGTCGAGGTGCGCGATCCGATCCAGCAAACCGGTGCCGAGGCCCGCGCCGTCATTTCCCCGCCCTTGGCCTGATCCCTTCACGCGCGAGTGAACGCGCAGCCCTGTTCCGGTGCCAGTTCGGCCTTGCCAAATGGACAGCGCGGTCTAGCGTTCACTCATGAAACTTGCCTCGCTCAAGCATGGCCGTGATGGCCGCCTCGTCGTCGTTTCCGAAGACCTTCGCTGGTACACGGACGCCTTCCTGATCGCCCCCACGCTCCAAGCGGCGCTGGATGACTGGGAGCGGTGCGAGCCTTTGCTTCGCGCCCTGGCCGACAGTCTCGAACACGAAGCCGTGCCGCGTGGCCGCTTCCACGAGCGCGAAGCCGCAGCGCCCCTACCGCGTGCTTTCCAATGGGCCGATGGCTCGGCCTATGTGAACCACGTCGAACTGGTCCGCAAAGCCCGCAACGCCGAAATGCCCCAGACCTTCTGGACCGATCCGCTGATGTATCAGGGTGGATCGGACGGCTTCCTCGGCCCGCGTGACGCCATTCCGCTCAAGGACGAAAGCTGGGGCTGCGATCTGGAAGCCGAGATCGTGGTGGTGACCGGCGATGTTCCGCTGGGGGCCAGCCGTGAAGACGCCTTGTCGGCCATCCGTCTGGTCGGGCTGGTCAACGATGTGTCGCTGCGCAACCTCATTCCGGCGGAACTGGCCAAGGGTTTCGGCTTCGTCCAGTCCAAGCCTGCCAGCGCCCTGTCGCCTGTCTTCGTCACGCCGGATTCGCTGGGCGAGCGTTTCAAGGATGGCAAGCTGCACGGCCCACTGCTGGTCAGCATCAATGAGCAACCCTTTGGCAAGGCTGATGCGGGCGTCGATATGACCTTCGACTTCGGTACCCTGATCGCCCATCTGGCCAAAACCCGCAGCCTGTGCGCGGGCACGATCATCGGGTCCGGCACCGTCTCCAACAAGGATGCCGACGGCGGTCCGGGCCGCCCCGTCAGCGAGGGTGGTCTGGGCTATAGCTGTATCGCCGAGGTCCGCATGGTCGAGACCATCCAGCAAGGCGCGCCCAAGACCGGATTTCTCAAACACGGCGACGTCGTGCGGATCGAAATGCTGGACGAAAAGAACCACAGCATTTTCGGGACTATCGAACAGAAGGTCAGCCCCGTCTGACCATTTACAACGCCGCTCTTCGGGGCGGCGTTTTTCTTTTCACCAACCGATTGACCACAGCGAAGGCATCGCTAGATTGCGCCTCCTTCCCAGACCGTGCCGGTGTGGTGGAATTGGTAGACGCGCCGGACTCAAAATCCGGTTCCGCAAGGAGTGTCGGTTCGAGTCCGACCACCGGCACCATGGGACCTTCCCCGAAAACCTATCCGTTGCGGCGGCTCGGCTCTGCCAGATAGTGCGGCCCGACGATACGCATCAGGTCGGCCAGTGACCGTGCGCCAAGCCTGTCCATCAGGTGCGCGCGATGGGCCTCGACGGTGCGCGGGCTGAGGTTCAACTGCGCCGCGATCACCTTGTTGGTGCCGCCCGCCAAAAGACCTTCCAGCACCTGCCGCTCACACTTGGACAGGGCGGCAATCCGCTCGGCGCTGTCGGAGGGGACGATCTCGTCCTTGACGGGCGGCGGGATGGCTTCGCGCACGGCGGCCAGAAGTTCGGCCCTTTTCACATCCGGCGGCAGGACCGTCTGGGCACCGTTCCGCATCAACTCGACCACCTCCAGCGTCGTGGTCTCTGACTGGGCCAGCACCAGCCACGGGAAATGGGCACGGTTGCGCGACAGCATGTCCAAGGCCCCGCCCAGATCATCGCGGGGCTGGCCCGAGCGGATCACCACCGCCCCGCGCCGCAGGTCGCCAAGGCTGATGGCGAAATCCTCCAGACTGTCGAAACGATGGACCCGCGCCCCCAACAGCGACAGACAACGCGCCAGCCTGCCCCGCTGGGCCGGATCGTCACCGATCATATCGATCAGATAGATGCGCTGCTCCGGTCGCTTCTCGACAGGGGCCAGCACCCCGCCCAGTTTGCGGACCACACCGTCCGGGCTTTCAATGGAAAAGACCGTGACATGCACGTCGCGCTCGGTGCCATCGGGCGTAAAAACGGTCCAGAGGTCCTCGGCCACACCGCCTTCAGCCGCGATGGAGAAGGTATCGTCCGCACGCTCGCGCTGGTCCGGCGGAAGGCGCATCAGCCAGTCGGCCCACAGTTCCGGCGGCCCCTCAAGATTGAGCCCCCACTCCTGCCCCCCGACCGGATCGAGCGGTCGCATCCGGCCCGTCTCGATATCCGCCACAAAGGCGAACTGCTCGCGGCCATAGCGGTCATAGGCGGGCCGCGCGCCATAGGGGCCTTCGTGTTCGGCCAGCACCCGCGTGGCGGCACTGGCTGCGTCATGCCAGTGCTGGATATCCACACCCGAACCCGCCCAGGCATGGACCGCGCCCTTCACATCCGTCAGCGGCGTGAAATGCATCAGGCACCACCGTACCCCCGCCGAGGCCGAGCGGACGCGCACCTGAATGGTCATGGGCGTCTTGGTGGCCAGATGGCCCTGAAGCTCGGTCATCAATACCGCCAGATCGGGGGACAGGATGATCCGCGACAGGTCCAGCCCTTCCATCTTCTCGACGCCGATGAACTGTCGTCCCAGACGGTTGATCCAGATCGGACGCCCGACCGGATCAGTCCGCCATAGATAGCGAGGCTGCTGGTCCATCAGGCCCAGCATGGCTTCCTCACTGGCCACCAGCGCCTGTTCGGCCAGTTTGCGCGCCGCGATGTTAAACAACAGGACCAGCCGTCCCCTGACCCGCCCCTCGGCATCGTGCAGCGGCGACTGGTTCACCTGCCACCAGTCGGTGACGCCTTTGGCCGCGATGGACACCTCGCTGCCGCCCGCGCGATAGCTGACCAGCGACTTCCACAGGGCATCGCTGGTGTCACCGACAGATTGCCCCTGTACGAGGTTGCGGTCGGAGAAGGCCTGTTCAAACGCGCCGTTGAAAAACAGCCGCGCATCAGGCCCCCACAACAGGGCCGCGGGCACGCCCATTGGCAGCATATAGGCCAGCGCAGACAGCAGTCCCTGATCCCACGATGCCAGCGGACCGAGAGCATGCCGCGACCAGTCCCGCGCCAAAATGCGCTGACCCTCGGCGGTGGCTTCCAGTGCGGGGGTAAAGGGCGCGGCGATCATGTCAGTCGCGCCTTCAACAGCGGTTTGAGGAGATAGGACAGGATGGTGCGCTGGCCCGACTGCACATCGACCTGCGCCACCATGCCGGGGCGGATCGGCAGGCGCCGGCCATTCTTTTCCAGATAGGCGCGGTCGGTACGGATCAGCACGCTATAGAAGGCCATCTTCCCGCGCGGCGTGTCCTCCTCGATCGTGTCCTCGCTGATCTGTTCGACACTGCCCGGAAGGTCGCCATAGACCGTATAGTCATAGGCGGTGATCTTGACCCGTGCGGGCATGCCCTCGCGCAGGAAGGCCACATCGCGCGGCTGAATCTTCACCTCGACCAACAGCTGGTCCTCGACGGGGGTCAGCTGCATGATCGGCTGGCCCGGCTGGACCACCCCGCCACGGGTGGTGATCATGATGTCATTGACCCGCGCCTTGACCGGAGCCGTCAGCTCGGTGCGTTCCAACTGGTCGCGCCGCTGGTTCAGGATCTGGGTCTGGGCGGCCAGTTCGGCCTTCTTCGACGCCAGTTCCGAATAGGCTTCCTGCATATAGGTGTTGCGGACCTCGGTCTGTCGCCCGGTCAGGGCCGCGATATCCTTGCCCAGACGAAGCGACTCCACTTCGGACACCACGCCGCGCTCGGCCAAGGGGCGGACCATGGACAGCTGGCGCTGGGCATAGCTGGTTTCCGATGACAGGGCGGCGAGCGTGGCATTCAGGTTGTGACGACGGGCGCGAAACAGGGCGCGCTCGGAGGCGATCACCGGATCATTCGCGGGGATGGTGTCGGGGAAGCGGATTTCCGTCTGGCCCAGCACCTCGGCCTCGAGGCGGGCAATGGCGGCGGTCAGGGCCTTGACCTGAGCCTCGGTCTCTCCGGCGGCGGTGTTGAAGCGAGTGTCGTCCAGCTTGGCCAGCACCTGACCGGCTTCGACGATCTCGCCCTCGCGCACCATCAGATCACTGAGGATGCCGCCTTCCAGACTCTGGATCGTCTGCACGCGGCTGTTGGGCACGATCTTGCCCTCGCCACGCACCACCTCATCCACCGTGGCCCACGACGACCAGACCACAAAGATAAAGACCACACCGACACAGGCCCACAGTATGGGGCGGGCCAGAGGATGGGCCTCGCCCTCGCGGGTGTCGGCAAGGGCGCGGCGCAGCTGGCGCGAAATGGCGCGGTCACTAGCCATGGGCCACGCGCCCCCTATGCACCACACCACCTGTCGCCGGACCGGACCCGACCACGCGGCCATTGGACAGGGCCACCATGCGATCCGTCAGCGTCAGGACCGAGCGACGGTGGGTGGCGATCACAGCCGTCCGTCCCTCCAGCCACTGTTTCAGGAAGCCGATCAGGCGCGCTTCGTTATTCTGGTCAAAGGCCGCCGTCGGTTCGTCCATCAGGACAATGCGCGGGTCCTGCAGGATCAGTCGCGCCATGCCGATGGCCTGACGTTGGCCGCCCGACACGCTTCCGCGTCCCACCAGTGGCAAGTCCAGTCCCTGCGGATGGGCGCGCACATAGCCGCCCAGCCCCACCGCGTCGAGCGCATCCAGCAAGTCGTCATCGGAGTGACGCCCGCCATCCAGCGTCAGATTGTCCCGCAGCGTGCCGTGGAACAGCACCGCATCCTGCGGCAGGTAGCCGATCGCGTGGCGACGGTCTGCCGGATCGATCTGGCTGAGGCTGACATCGTCCAACAGCAGACGCCCCGCCGTGATGTCGCCAAGGCCCGACAGCGACCGCAGCAGGGTCGACTTGCCCGCACCATTGCCGCCAATCAGGGCAATCCGCTCGCCCGGATGGATTTCCAGCCTCTGGATGTTGAGCACGGGCGCGGCGTCAGCACCAAAGGCCACCTCGACGCCTTCGAGTTTATAGTGGCCCTGAAGATCGGTTTTGCGGGTGAAGGTGCGGTCCTGCGGGCGCTCGACAGGGGCAGCCATCAACTGGTCCAGCCCTTCCAGCGCGACCTTGATGTACTGCCAGCGCGACATGATGCCGACGAACTGGTTGGTTGGCGAAATCGCGCGCGACACCAGAAGCGAACAGGCAACCAGCGCGCCCATGGTCATGTGACCGCCCGCGATCTGATAGACGCCGATCACCACAGCCCCGACATAGGCCAATTGCTGGACGCTGGACCCGATGGCGCTGAGCGCTGTCGAGAGGTTGCGTGTCTTGAGGCCGGACTCCGCCAGCGTCGCCGACATCAGATCCCATTGGCGCAGGTTCCGCCCCTCGCCCCGTGCGGCTTTCAACCCTTCCAGATTATCGACGGTTTCCAGCAGCAGACCGTGTTTGACCGCCCCTTCGCGCAGGTTCTCTCGCGACAGGGCCGCCATCTTGGACTGCATCAGCCATGCGGGCACGATCATCAGGATCACCGCCGCCAAGGGTGCAAAGGCCACCGGACCGCCCAATATGGCAATCACCCCGATAAACAGCAGGATGAAGGGCGCATCGCTGAAGGCGGCGACGGTCGAGGCGGTGAAAAACTCGCGCACCGACTCGAACTCTTTCACCTGACTGGCAAAGGCCCCCGTCGATCCCGGCTTGGCCGACAGGCGCACGGCCATGACCTGCTCAAACAGTCGCGACGACAGTTTGAGGTCCAGCGACTTTCCCGTCGCCTCCAACAGATGTGCGCGGAGCTGACGCAGCAACAGCTCCAACAGGATGGCGATCACCACGCCGGAGGCCAGCACCCACAGGGTCGGAAAGTTCGACGTGGGCACCACGCGGTCATAGACCTGCATGGCAAACAGCGACGTGCCCACCGCCAGAAGGTTGGCAAAGATGGCGGCGGCCCCGACCTCGATAAAGCTGGGCCACGCCTCGGCGACCGTGCCGCGCAGCCAGTGCCTAGGCTTGGGGCGGGCATAGGCCCCCGCGCGGTCATCGCTGCGATAGACCGGACGGGCAAAAACCATCTGTCCCGCATAGTTGGCCTTCAGCCGCTCCATCGGCACCAGATGGGCACCGCCATCGGTAAAGGGGCTGAGCACAATGGCCTGATCACCGTCGCGCCCCGCAAACACCAGCGTGCGCCCGTTCTTCAGCAGCAGCAGGGTCGGGAACAAATCATCCGGCACATCATCCAGCGCCAGCGGCACCACCCGTGCCGACAGCCCCGCGCGCCGCATGGCCCGCCGTACCTGATCCAGCGGCAGGCGGCCATCTTCCAGCGGCAGCCCGTCGCCCAACATGGCGGCTGTGGTCTTGCAGCCCAGCTCTGCGGCCAACAGGCTGAGGCCTTCTCTTAGGGGGTCAACCTCCGGGGGGAGAGGGCGGCGGGTCATCGGCTGGCGGTCCCCCCCGATGGGGCGAGAGCCTCGGCAAGCAGCCCCAATTGGGCGGCGGCCCTGTACTGGGTGCGCAACCGTTCGATGGTCAATTCGATAATCTGCCGCTCGGCCTCGAAATATTCGTTCTCCATCAGGACGAGGTCCTGAATGTCGCGGCGACCGACCACAAACTGCTCGGCATAGGTCGAGCGCACCTGATCGGACTGGCTGACCTGATCGGCCAGCGCATTGATGCGGCCTTCGAGAGCGCGGTCGGAGACCTGTAGCGAGGCCACCTTGCGGCGCAGTTCGCGGGCGATGGTTTCGGTGCCCAGCCGCGCCGCATCGCGACGGGCCTGTTCGGCGCGCGGGCGCTGGAACGCCGATAGCCCCTGTTGGGTGTTCATACGAAGGCGTAGGCCGATCGAAGAGTCATCGATCAGCCGCCCGCCGATCTCGCGCTTTTGCACCGATCCCTCGACCACCAGGCGCGGACGGGCCGAAGCCCTCGCCTCGGCATAGGAGGCATCGGCCGCCTCGGCGGTATGGACGGCCCGGCGATAAAGCGGCGACGCCGTGATGGCGGCCTCAAGCTGCGGACCACTGGCGACGGCAGCCATAAAGGCCGGTTGGTCGGGGATCAGGACACGGGTAGCGGGATAGCCGACCAGTTCCTGAAACGCATTTTCGGCCTCGGCCAGATCGCCGTTCAGGCGGGCACGTGTCGCCTGTGCGGTCGAGACGGCCAGATTGGCCCGCCCCAGCTCCGCCTGATCCGAATAGCGGCCCGCCACCCGTTCCTGCGCCATGCCCTGAAGGCGGGACAGGCGTTCGATATGGCCACGAATGAGATCGAGCTGGGCACGGCCCTGGGCGATATCCAGCCACAGCTCCACCACTTCCAGCGCCACATCGTCGCGCTTGATCAGATAACTGGCACGCTGTTCAGCGGTGACGGCATCGGCGCGTTGCACGGTCGCGCGAATCTGACCCCAGTCGTAGAGGGTCTGGGACAGGCTGACGTCATAACCGACACCCGCAGATTCCGGACCCGCCGAAGCATTCAGCGCAGGCAGGTAACCGTTACGGGCAATGTCGCCCTCGACCTCGGCCACCTCGACCTCGGCATAGGTGGCCCGCACATCGGGATCGCGCCGCAACGCCTCTCGGACAGCCGCCGCCATCTCTGCCTCGCCAGCAGGGTCGCGGGCCAAGGCTGGCGTGCCTGCCGACAAGACCAGAGCCAGAACCGCCGCTGCTGTTGGTTGCCCTACCCGAAAGAACCGCACCTTTACGCCCCCGCTCTGGAATATCCGACTCAGTGGTGAGTTTGAGATAACAATGAAACACTAAACCGAGAGGTTAAGCTTCACCATGCCCTGCGTGTTTTCCGCAGGGCATGGTGAGCCATCGTCAGATCACCAGGTCGTGGTGATCGTCACTCAGGGGCGGGAGCGGCGCGGTAAAGACCGGCTCTGCCGCAAAGCCGTGATCAAAGGCCGTTCCGGAAGCGGCGAGGGCATCGTCCTGAAGACCGGCAATCACCAGATCGTCGTCCTCAAGCCACTGGTCGAAATCGACGCCGTCATCGCAGTCGCCGCGTCCCCAATCGCCGCCGTGGTCGTGGCCATAATCATGATCCGGCACATCGATGAGGTCCTGATCAAAGGCGAACGTCCTGAAGCCCGTGCTGCCCCCCACCAGCGGCTGGTTGATGCTGTTGAGCGCATTGACGTTCAGGAAGGACGACAGGGTCGCCTCGGACGACTGGCCCCACACATCCTCGGCATAGAGGGTCATATTGGCCAACAGATCGACCGACAGCAGGCTGCTGGACAACAGGTCCCCCTGAAGATCAACCAGACGCACGGTAGCGAGGAATTCGTTGATCTGTTCATTGTCCAGCGGGTCGCCGGACGCCGAGGTGATCACGATCCGTGCCGAGGGTGCGACCACGCCCAGCAGACCCTCATTGGCCACCAGCTGGACGTTATAGCCATACAGGGTCGCCAGGCTTTCATCATAGGCAAAGCCCAGCGGCGACAGGTTCACTGCCAGCAACGGACGATAGGCCACCTCGACCTTGGCGAGGTTGTTGTCCGCATCGGCGACCAGCAGGTCCTGACCGTTCAGGCTGTAACCCAGCAGCCCCCCCGTCAGGAACCAGCTGTCGGCTTCGGCACCGACTACCGGAGCGTGGTTGCCCGCCCCCGGGGTCAGCAGGTCCTCACTGATGATGACCGACGTCTGACCGCCATCGCCGTCGCCATCGACCACATCGGCAATGATCTCAAGATCGCCATGGCCACCCGCCGACGAAGTCTTCAGCACATCGACGATCAGCTTATTGCGCGCCAGCAGGTCATTGATGATCGCGACATCGCTGTCGAAGCCGGCGGTCAGGTCAACGCCCTTCAGCAGGATGCGGTGATCGGTGGCGATCTGGTTCATCGGGCCATAGCCACCCGCAAAGGCCCCCACCGTCGAGATGTGGATCACAGTCCCTTCGGCCGTGGCCTCAAAGTGCAGATAGTTGGCCAGATTGCCCGCGGTCTTGCCGATGCGCCCCTCGCCCTGCAGCAGGCTGGACAGATCCAGCACATCGCCGCCGCTCGACAGCGAGGCGTTGCTGAAATCCTCGATCACGTCGCGCAGGGTAGAGTTGATGCCGAACGCATCGCCCTTTTCAAAGCGGAACAGGTCCGATCCAGCCCCGCCCGTCATGATATCGACGCCCGTCCCGCCGATCAGGATGTCGTTACCATCACCGCCGTTGAGGATGTCATTGCCCGCGCCGCCACGCAGCAGGTCGTTGCCGCGATTGCCGTTCAGGACATCGTCGCCACCGTAACCATAGAGGCGGTTATCCAAGCGGTTGCCCGTCGCATTGTCGTTGCCGTTCAGCACGTTTGAGTCGTTGTTACCCGACACGTTCACGTCAGGCAGAAGCGCTTCCAGCAGACCCTTGCCCACTCCAAGGTCAGCCAGTTCCACATCGCTCAGGCTGGTTTGCTCACCTCTGGAGTCGGTCGCAACCATGCTCAGCCCCGACAGGACGGAGGCCGTCAGGACGTTATTGCCGAAAGTGACCGAGCCTAGAAACTCGTTCAGCTTCCAGCTGTCCATTTGGCCGCCATCCAGCGCCGTAATGGTGATGCCGATGTCGCCGAACAGACCGGCACCGCCCAAGGCCTGCCACGGCGTCTCGGTGATCTTCAGGCCCAGTTCAAAGGCCAGAGCGGCATTATAGTTGAACGAGCCGATAGACAGCAGCGAGCGGCTGGACAGCTTCAGAGAGACAAGGTCGTTGTCCGCATCCGTCGCCGTATAGAACTGTTGCGTATCCAGACGGATGACACCCAGCACATTGGCATCGATCAGACCCAGCAGGCCGCCCGAAGTGGCCATGCCCACAACAGGATTGGACGGCGTGGCGACCTGTGCGCCCTGTCCGGTCACATCCACCGAATAGGCTCCGGTGGCGGTGTCGATCTCGACGGTTTCACCGCGCACAGTCGTCAGGCGGATGACATCGCCATCCACCGACCACGAGATCACGGTCGAAGAAGTGCCGGTCGGGCTCAGTTGGCCGGACGCATCACGGGTAAAGGTCAGACCATCCACCGTAACCGAGCGCAGCTCACCGCCATCGGCCCCCATATCGGTGACCAGAGTGCCGACCACCGTGCCCGGCGTGGCCGGAGACACCGTTCCAGGCGCCGCCAGCACCGGAGCGCCATCGGCAATGGCGACATTGATGGCACCCGTGGCCGAACCGGTATCGTCGGTAGCCGTAACCGTGATCGGCAGGATCAGGGTGTCACTGTTGGCAGGGTGGTCGATGCCGTCAAACAGCTGGACCTCATAGCCCCCCTGCGCATCGACCGAAGCCAGGACGACCAGACGTCCACCCGCGCGGCCTTCCAGCGCGCCGTCATTATTCAACGACCAGACGATGGTCTCGCCCTTGGACGTAAAGGTCGCCGTCGGGCCCGAAAGCACCAGCGACACCGATCCCGTCACGTCTTCCAGCGGCAGATTGCCGGTGGCGACAGCCGACAGATCACTTTCGCTGAGGCTGGCAGAAGCGGTACCCGGATCCAGCTGAACCGCATCCACCGCGAACGAGACGGGGCTCGACGAAGCCGAGCTGTTGCCCGCTGCGTCCACGATACGGGCAGAGACCTGATAGGCCCCGTCCGGCAGGGCCGAACCGAGGGGCACGCCCACCGTTCCGGCCAGCAGGTCGCCAGCGGTGATGACATGTTCGACCGTCGTCGTTCCGGCAGGGCCGGTGATCGAGACCATGATCTTGTCACCGGCCTCCGCGTCCTGCGGCAGGCTGACCTGAGCGGTCACACCATCAGCCAGCTCAGCATCGTCAATGACACCGTCAGCGGCCGCCGGAACCGACACGCTGGGAGCAGATGGCGCGGCCAGATCGACCTCATAGGAGCGGGTGGCGGTGAAATCCTGAACGCCCTCGGCGGTCGTGGCACGAACCACGGCGGTCAGGGTGCCACCGGTCAGCATGCTGCCGGGCAGGCCGATGGAGAAACGGCCATCGGCGGCCACCACACCGTTAAAGGTGGTGTTGCCCAGAGTGATCTGGACGATGTCGCCAGCCTGATATTCGCCCGTCACCTGACCCGAGACGATGACGCTGCCCTGGGCTTCGGCGGCGTTGATGACATCGTCACCGGCCACCGGATCGAGGCTTACCGTCGTACCGCTGGCAACGGGCAGAATGTCGTATGACACCGGATCGGACGCAGGCGATGTACCGCCGCTGCCCACGATTGTGGCCGACACCGTATAGGTCCCCGCAGGGCCTGCCGGAATGGTCAGGGTCACCGACCCCGCGGCGATATCGCCTGCGGTCAGCTGGTACTGCATAATCTCGCCGTCCTGATCGGACAGGATCACGGTGTCACCCTGTGCGGAGTTCGGCGTCAGGGTCACGACCACCTGAATACCGTCAGCGGCCTCGGCACCGGTTACGCCATCTGCCGCTTCGGGAATATCAACCGAGGGCTTGGGCGGGGTGACCACGCTCGTATCGACCGTGATCGGAACCGGAGCGGATACCGGACTGACCCGGCCATCGGCGACTTCCACCCGCGCGGTGACCGAATAGGTGCCATCGCTGAAATTGCTGCCGATATTGATGCTGGCATAGCCAAAGGCGATGTCATCGCCCGTGATGGTGTGCGTCACCGAATAGGGCGCGCCCATGGAGCTGACGACCACGATGATGGTGTCGCCCACATCCGAGCCCTGGATCAGGTTGACGCGGACCTCGATACCGTCAGCCAGCTCATCGGCATCGATACCGTCGACGGCCTCCGGCACAGTGACGACAGGCGCATCCAGCGGGAAGCTGCCGTGGTTCGGCTCACCGGCGATGACCTCGAAGTCCACCGTGTTGGAGTTGGGGCTGGTGCGCCCGTCATCCGACACAACATAGGCGTAGGCCGAGTACAGGCCATCGACGTGGCGGCCGATATTGATCTCGACATAGCCGTAGGCGATGTCGTCGCCGACCATCTCCTGCTCGAAGGTATAGACCACGCCACCTTCGCCCTGCAGCACGACATAGAAGATATCCCCCACGTCCGAGCCTTCAGGCAGGCTGATACGCACGGTAATACCATCCGCCAGTTCGTCGGCGTCGATACCGCCCGCAGCCTCGTCAATCGTCAGAACCGGCTGACCCAGCGGGTCGCCCGTAACGATATCCGGCGCATAGGCAATGGCCGGCTGGGACGGGTTGCCCGCTGCATCACGCAGCACAACGCCCAGCTCTCCGCCCGTCTGTTGCGGCGGCACCAGATCAACGCTGAAGGTGCCATCGCCATTTACCGTGCCCGTACCGACAAGGTTGCCGTTCTCGTCGCGGACGTCAATCGTGGCGCCGGCTTCGCCACGTCCGGTCATGACGGTCCCGTCCAGGGTCACGCTCAGATCCGTCGCCGCATCGGGCGGGGTCAGATCGGGACCCGTAGCCGTCACTGGTTGTGAGCTGTTGCCCGCCTCGTCCGTCAGGACCACACGGACCACATCATTGTTGACCAGTGTCGGCGAGACCGGAACCGAGAAGGTGCCGTCCGCGTCCACCTGACCGGAACCAATCACATTGCCGGAAGCATCGCGGATCTCCACCGTGGCACCGACCTCGCCGCGACCTTGAACGCGGGTACCGTCGGCACTGACGGAGACATCGCTGGCCGCATCGGGAGCCGTCAGGTCAGGGGCCGTCGCCGTTGCGGGCGGCGAGCTATTTCCGGCCTCATCGATCAGCACCACCCTCACCCTCTCGCTGTCCAACAGCGCGGGGGACAGCGGGAGCGAGAAGGTGCCGTCCGCGCCCACCTGCCCCGAGCCGATCACATTGCCGGAAGCATCGCGGATTTCGACCGTGGCGCCGGCCTCGCCACGACCTTCAACGCGGGTTCCGTCCGCACTGACGGTTACATCGCTGGCTGCATCAGGAGCGGTCAGGTCCGGGGCCGTCGCCGTTGCGGGCTGGGAGGTATTTCCAGCCCCGTCCGTCAGCACCACCGTCACCGTCTCGCTATCCACCAGCGCGGGGGACAGCGGAACCGAGAAGGTGCCGTCCGGCCCCACCTGACCCGAGCCGATCACATTGCCGGAAGCATCACGGATTTCGACAGTGGCACCGGCCTCGCCCCGACCTTCAACACGGCTACCATCCGCACTGACGGAGACATCGCTGGCCGCATCAGGGGCCGTCAGGTCCGGTGCCGTCGCCGTTGCGGGCTGGGAGGTATTTCCGGCATCGTCGATCAGCACAACCGTGACCGTCTCTGCATCCACCAGAGGCGGCACGAGCGGGATGGTAAAATTGCCGTCGGCGCGGATTGTGGTTTCGGCCAGAACATTGCCGTTGCCGTCCCTGATCTCGACGGTCGCGCCGGGTTCGCCCCGACCGGTCAGTTCGGTTCCATCAGGGTTGATCTCCACATCCGAAGCCGCCGCGGGCGGGGTGATATCCGGTGCAAAAATCTGGGCCGGGTCCGACACATTGTTGGCTGCATCGGTCGCCACCACCGTCACCGTCTCTCCGTTCTGGAGCGGCGGATTCAAGGTGACTGAAAAAGTGCCGTCCGCGCCTGCGGTAACGGTCCCGATTACCTGCCCCTGTGCATCGCGCACGGTAACAGTCGAACCGGGCTCTGCCGAGCCGGAAAGGGTGCTGCCGTCCGCCGCAAATACCAATCCGGTAGGGGCGGCGGGCGGTGTGGTATCGGGCTGGCCATCAGGCGTCGGATCGGTGTTCTTGTCATCGTCCTGTGCCTGCGCGACGGCAACGCCTGCAACAGCCGCGCCGGCCACGACCGCCATGATGTTGGTCGGAGATGTGCCGCTGTTGGAAGTGCTGTTCTCGCCCGGGGTTTCCGTCAGACTTTCGAACGGAGCGGGCTCGCCCGCACTGGTGGATGACAGGGCCATGGGACCATCGGTGACGGCCCCCGTCTCCATCGCGACCAGACCGTTTTGGCCATCCATCAGCAACAGGTCTTTGACGTTCAGCCCCTCATAGAAGTTCTGGACGGTCAGCAGTTCACCATTGGGGCCGTACACCAGCAGGTTCGCCCCTTCGCGAACCATGCCGGTGATGTTGCTCGCATACTCGGCGAGGTAAATACGATCGAAACCGGCCACATTTACCAAGCCCTGAACGTTCAGGGTTTCAGCAGCGGCAGCCGAGGCTTCACCCGCGACAAGCTTGGCCTTGACGATAAAGGCGTTCGTTTGGGCAGGCATACATACGCTCCAAGGGTCACGCGCCACAGCGCTACAGTTCGACCCAAGGAACGTTACAAATCACCGTTCGGTTGCTACGTGATACTACTAGGTATTTCCCGACAACATCATGTTTCTGCAAGATTTTATGGTTTAAAATTTCTTAACGCCGTTAAGCCTTAAACGTAAAATCAGCCGCCTTTATAAGCCGGTAACAAATGTCCCAGACGGGCCGCCATGGCCGCGCCAAGGGCTTGAAGTCCATTGAACGGACGCACCATGACCTCGAAGTCGGTGATCAGGCCGTTCTCGTCGAACTGGATCATGTCGATGCCCTTCAGGGACTTGTCCCCGACCTTGGCCGAAAACTCCAAAACGACACTTAGGCCATCAGCACCCGCGAAACTGCGGTGATAGGTAAAATCCTCAAACACCTCGATGACATTGCTGAGCACCAGCACGACAGCATCGGCGCTCTCATAACCCTTGAAGGCCATGGGCGAGCGGAACACGGCATCGGGATGCAGGATGGCGCGCAGCGTCTCCATGTCCTTGTTCTCGACCACGCCATGCCAGCGTTCCAGCGTGGCCACGACGTTCGGGTTCAAGTGTGTTTCCTGTGTCAGCATGATCATCCCTCCTAGATAGCAGCGGCCAGAACCGTGCCCTGATTGATGGCCCGTTTGGCATCCAGTTCGGCGGCAACGTCCGCCCCGCCAATCAGATGGACCGACGCGCCTTTCTCGGTCAGGGCCGCGTGCAGCGAGCGTTCCGGTTCCTGACCGGCGCAGATCACGACTGTGTCGGCCTCGATCAGCTGCGGCTGGCCGTCGATGGTGACGTGGACGCCCTTGTCGTCGATCCGCTCATAGGTGCAGCCGGGGATCATGCCAACGCCCTTGGCAACCAGACCCGCGCGGTGGATCCAGCCCGTGGTCTTGCCCAAGCCTGCACCGACCTTGGTGGTCTTGCGCTGCAGCAGGGTGACCTGACGCGCGGGCGCGTGCGGTTGTGGCTCTTTCAGGCCGCCCGCGGTCGACTAGGTGCGATCCACGCCCCATTCGGTGTTGAACAACTCAAGGTCCTGCGACGGGCTGGTGCCTTCATGGACAAGGTATTCAGCCACGTCGAAACCGATGCCGCCCGCGCCGATAATGGCGACCTTCTCGCCCACCGGCTTCTTGTCCCGCAGGACATCGAGGTAGCCCAGCACATTGGGGCCATCCACGCCTTCGATGGCAGGGCGGCGCGGCGCGATACCCGTGGCCAGCACCACCTCGTCAAAGCCGTGCAGATCGTTGGCGCTGACGCGAGTGTTCAGTTTCACGCTGACGCCCGTCTGTTCGAGGCGACGGCCGAAATAGCGCAGCGTCTCGTAGAACTCTTCCTTGCCCGGCACCTGTTTGGCGATGTTGAACTGGCCGCCGATCTTGTCGTCGGCATCGAACAGGGTGACGGCGTGGCCGCGCTCGGCTGCCGTGGTGGCAAAGGCCAGACCTGCCGGACCGGCACCGACCACGGCGATGGTCTTTTTGACCTCTGCCGGTTTGATGACGATTTCCGTCTCGTGGCAGGCGCGCGGGTTCACGAGGCAGGACGTGATCTGCAGGCTGAAGGTGTGGTCCAGACACGCCTGATTGCAGCCGATGCAGGTGTTGATGTCCTCGGCTCGGCCCTCGGCGGCCTTCTTCACGAACTCGGCGTCGGCGAGGAACGGGCGGGCCATGGAGACCATGTCCGCATTGCCTTCGGCCAGCACCTGTTCGGCGACTTCCGGCGTGTTGATGCGGTTGGTCGCCACCAGCGGGATGCCGACCTTGCCCATCAGATTCTTGGTCACCCACGCAAAGGCCGCGCGCGGCACCTTGGTGGCGATGGTGGGGATGCGGGCCTCGTGCCAGCCGATGCCGGTGTTGATGATGGTGGCACCGGCCTTCTCGATGGCTTGCGCCAGCTGGATCACCTCGTCCAGCGTAGAGCCGCCCTCCACCAGATCCAGCATAGACAGGCGGTAGATGATGATGAAGTTCGGGCCGACCTTTTCGCGCACTCGGCGGACGATCTCGACGGGGAAGCGGATGCGGTTCTCGTAGGAGCCGCCCCATTCGTCGTCGCGCTGGTTGGTGCGTTCGGCGATGAACTCGTTGATGAGATAGCCTTCGGAGCCCATGATTTCCACGCCATCATAGCCGGCGTACTGGGCCAGATGGGCGGCGTTGACGAAGTCCTCGATGGTCCGTTCGACCTCCTCGCCTGTCAGCGGGTGCGGCACGAAGGGGTTGATCGGGGCCTTGATGGCCGACGGTCCGACCAGCTCTGACGAATAGGCATAGCGGCCAAAGTGCAGGATCTGCATGGCGATCTTGCCGCCCGCATCATGCACGGCCTGGGTCACGACCTTGTGGTGGTCGGCCTCTTCGGTCGTGGTCATCTTGGAGCCACCCGGCCACGGCGCGGCGCGGCTGTTGGGCGCGATACCGCCCGTGACGATCAGACCAACACCGCCTGCCGCGCGTTCCGCATAGAAGGCGGCCATACGGTTGAAGCCGTTGGGCGCTTCTTCCAGCCCGACGTGCATGGACCCCATCAGCACACGGTTTTTCAGCGTGGTGAAGCCCAGATCAAGCGGGGCGTTCAGATGCGGATAATGGGTCATGTCCATGCCTCAGGTGGGGTCTTTCAACCCTATCTAGAACACCGACGAAAAGTTTTTGCAACGGGTTGCAAAACATTTGTGCTTTGGCCGGAAACACGGTTTAGTCAGGCCCATGTCCCTGCCGCACGCCCTGTTGACCGCCCTGATTGAATCCCCCGGTTCCGGGCTGGAATTGGCCAAGCGGTTCGACAAATCCATCGGCCATTTCTGGCAGGCCACCCACCAGCAGATATACCGAGAATTGGCCAAGCTGGAGGCCGAGGGACTGATCGCCTCGGAAGCCGAAGCCGAGGCGCGGGGGCGCAAGCGCAATTATCACGTCCTACCCAAGGGCCGCGCGCTGTTGGAAAGCTGGCTGGGCGAGGAAGAACCGGTCCCGCCCCTGCGCGATACGCTGATGGTGAAGCTAAGGGCCGAGGCCGTTCTGGACAGCACAGACGGGGCCCGCGCCCTGCGTGCCCGTATGCAGGCGCGTCTGGACCAGCACCGCGCCAAGCTGGAGCAATACCGCCAGTTCGAGACGCGTGATCTGGCCAAGGGCCTGAACGACCGCGCCAGCCAACTGAGGCACATGATCCTGAAGGCGGGCCTTCGCCATGAAGGCGGCTGGGTCGAGACGCTGGAAGAGGCTCTAGCCCTGCTGGATCAACCGGAAAATACCTAATCCCCTCCATTTCCACACGGAAAGCGGGATTTAAGATCACGGTTCATACAAATCTTGTATCAAGCCGCATCTCGGCTTGCGCCCGCGTTCGACAACATTCATCTGCGCCTGATGACAAACGCCACGACCCCCAAAATCAAAGGCCCCGGCTTTGCCGAGTTCGTCTGCCTGATCGCCATCATGATGGCGCTGAACGCGCTGGCCATCGACGCCATGTTGCCTGCCCTGCCGGCCATTGGTGCCGATCTGGGCGTCGTGCACGAGAATACGCGCCAGTGGATTATCACTGCCTATCTGCTGGGATTCGGGGTCGCGCAACTGGCCTATGGCCCGCTGTCGGACCGTTATGGCCGCAAGTCGGTACTGCTGAGCGGCATCGGCATCTATGTGACCTTTTCGGTCGTCGCGGCCTTTTCGCACAGCTTTGCTCTGCTGCTTCTGGCCCGCGTCGGCATGGGTATCGGGGTCGCCGCCACGCGCGTGCTGGCCGTGTCCATCGTGCGTGACCGCTATGAGGGCCGCACCATGGCCCGCGTCATGTCCCTGAGCTTCCTCGTCTTCCTCGGCGTGCCGATCCTTGCGCCGACCGTGGGTCAGCTGATCCTGTTGATCGGTCCGTGGCAGTGGATCTTCTGGCTGTTTGCGCTGTTCGGTGCCGGCTTCATGATCTGGGCCGGTCTTCGCCTGCCTGAAACCCTGCATCCGGAAGACCGCCGCGAAATCCGTCTCTCCCCGATCGTCGAAGCCTTCACCCAGGCCCTGACCAACCGTCAGGCCATGGGCTACACCCTCGCCATGACCTTTATCGTCGGGGGTCTGTTCGGCTTCATCAACTCGGCCCAGCAGATTTTCTTCGACATCTTCAAGGCCCCGCAACTGTTCACCACCGTCTTTGCGCTGGTGGCCTGCGGTATTGCGGTTTCGTCGCTTCTGAACTCGCAACTGGTCGAGAAACTCGGCTCGCGCATGATCTCGCACTCGGCCCTGCTCGGCTTCATTTTCTTCAGCCTGATCCATGCCGGTGTGTCGCTGTCGGGCCATGACAACATCTGGACCTTCTCCATCCTGCAAGGCTGCAAGATGTTCTGCTTCGGTCTGGTTGCGGGCAATTTCGGCTCCATGGCGATGGAGCCGATGGGCCATATCGCTGGCACCGCCTCGTCGGTACAGGGCTTTATCTCGACCATCGTGGGCGCGCTTCTGGGCTTTGCCATCGGCCAGAGCTTTAACGGCACGACCGTCCCGCTGACGGTCGGTTTTGCCCTGCTCGCCATCACCGGACTTGTGCTGGTGCTGTGGGCCGAAAAGGGCAAGTTGTTCAAAGCCCGACATTCATCACACAAGCCTGTAACTTGATCTTTCCACCAGAACGGGGCCACTTCGGCAGCATCTGAATTCAGGAGCTGCCGATGAACCTTCGTCTGGCTGGCAAGGTATCCGCCCTTGCCCTCGCAACCGCCTTGGCTACCAGCCTCGGAGCCTGTGCCACCTCCGGCACCGCGCCCGAGGCCCGCGCCAGTGTCCCGCAGGCCCAAACCTCGGCCGCAACTTCCGCTGCGGCTGCCGCTCTCGAAGCCGCACAGGCCGCAGGCGAGGCCAAGACGGTCCGCGGCTATTACATCAACGACGTGCATTCCTATGCGCGTCCCAATGATGCCGCCGTCACCCACGTCGCGCTGGACCTGACCGCCGACTTTGCCGCCAAGACCCTGAGCGGCACCGCACAGCTGGTTGTCGGCGTGCAGGCAGGCGTGGGCGAGGTGGTGCTGGATGCCAAGGGCCTCGACATCAAGTCCGTGACCGACGCCAGCGGTGCCGCCCTTCCCTTTACGCTGGGCGCATCGGACCCGATCAAGGGCCAGCCCCTGACCATCACCGTTCCGGCCTCGGCGAGCCAGCAGGTGATGGAAATCACCATCCACTATTCCACCCGCCCCGATGCCTCGGCCCTGCAATGGCTGAGCCCGCAACAGACGGCAGGCGGCCAGCACCCGTATCTGTTCTCTCAGGGACAGGCCATCCTGACCCGCACCTGGATCCCGACCCAAGACAGCCCCGGCATCCGCCAGACCTATAGCGCCCGCATCACCGTGCCCGAGAGCCTGCGCGCCGTCATGTCGGCCGAGAACCTGTCGCCTGAGGGCGTCGCCGCAGGCAACGGCCAAAAGACCTATAGCTTCAACCTCGACAAGCCGATCCCGCCCTATCTGATCGCGCTGGGCGTTGGCGATATCGACTTCAAGGCCTTCGACCACCGCTCGGGCGTGTGGACCGAACCGGGCGAGCTGGAGCGCACGCACCACGAACTGGTGCCGACCGCGCCGATGATCGACGCCGCCGAGGCCCTCTATGGTCCGTATCAGTGGGGTCGCTATGACCTGCTGGTCCTGCCGCCCAGCTTCCCGTTCGGCGGCATGGAAAACCCGATGATGACGTTCGCCACGCCGACCATCATCGCGGGCGACCGCTCGCTGGTGTCGCTGGTGGCGCACGAGCTTGCCCACAGCTGGTCGGGCAACCTCGTCACCAACGCCACATGGGACGACTTCTGGCTCAACGAAGGCTTCACCTCCTATTTCGAGAACCGCATCATGGAGGCCATCTACGGCCACGATGCCGCGGTGCAGGAACAGGTTCTGGCATGGACGGGCCTGCAGGAAGAACTGGCCACGCTCGATCCGGCGGACACCCGCCTGAAGCTGGACCTGCAGGGTCGCGATCCTGACGAGGGCATGAACACCATCGCCTATGACAAGGGCGCGGCCTTCCTGCGCACCATCGAACGCATCGCGGGCCGCGAGAAGTTCGATGCGTGGATGCGCGGCTATTTCGAGCGCAACGCATGGCGTCCGATGACGACCGACCGCTTCATGGAAGACATCCGCACCCATCTGGTGAAGGGCGATGCCCAGATGGAAAACGCCCTGATGCTGGAGCAGTGGGTGCACCAGCCGGGCCTGCCGTCGAACGCCGTGGCTCCGGTCTCGAATGCCTTCACCGTGGTCGATCAGGCCGCCGAGGCCTTCTATGTTGCCAAGGGTCCGGCCTCGGCCATTCCGTGGGCCAACTGGAACACCCAGCAGCGCCAGCACTTCCTGTCATGGCGTCCGACAGACGGGGCCAAGTCATGGCTGACCACGACACAGCTGGATGATCTGCAGTCCACCCTGTCGCTGAACGAGACCGGCAATGCCGAGGTCCTGTTCGCATGGCTTCAGGTCGCGCTGGCCCACCGCTACGAGCCTTCGGTGGCGACGGCGGACCACTTCCTGACCAGCGTGGGTCGACGCAAATTCGTCTATCCGCTGTTCCAGACCCTGTGGGGTCAGGGCGACTGGGGTCAGGCGCACGCCCGCGCCATCTATGCCAAGTCGCGTCCGCTCTACCATCCGGTCACGACCAACTCGGTCGATACCCTGATCGGTCGCCAGTAAAAACAGACCAACCCAGTAAAAAGGCCGCCTTCCAATACGGAGGGCGGCCCTTTTTCTATTCGAATTATACCTGTCGGGGTCAGTCCAGCGCGCCACCACGCGCTGCGGCCATCACACATTCCTGAAGTCCGGCCAGATACTGCTGGGCGTCGTGTTCAGCCCCTGCGTTCAAGCTGTCCTTGATGCGGCTGAACGCCTCGTCCGAAACGGCGTCCTTGGAGTCGGGATCGGGCAGACGGTCCTGCCAGTATTCCTGCACCATCATGAAGGAGGCGTCGGGCTCTTCATGGCGCGCCGACAGCTTTTCCATCAGCAGTTCCATATGGGCCGCGCACACCGTCGACTGTTGCAGAGACGGATCGATATCCTGAAGCAGGGCCGGTGCCAGCAAGGGACGACGCACGCGGACAACAGCGGGTCGCACGGTGGCCGGAGCCGACACCGTCTGTGCCTGGGGATATGCCCCTGCCATAGCCAGCAGGGCCAGTGCCGCGATCATCTCGATTACCTTTCGTCCCTCGGGGGTAGGGGGGCAGGAAAATACAACGACAATGAACAGGACCTGAGCAGATCCGGTCATGCCACAACATGCTTACCGGATAGTCACGTCTGTGCGGTTTCGTTCCCTTATCGGCCACTAATACAGGGGCGCGTGGCGCAAAGGTCACGCCCGACAGGCCGGAAACGGGCCCTTTTCTTGCGGGTCGGGCCCGCATCGGTTAAGCCCCCGACGTAGATTTCGTCGCATCCGCCACGGGGCGGAGCGATATGGTGTTTGGAGCACGCAAAGAATGGCTGAACTTGCCCCCGGTCTGGTGACCATTTTCGGAGGCTCGGGCTTTGTAGGCGCTCAGGTGGCGCGTGCCATGGCCCGTCGCGGCTGGCGTATCCGCATCGCTGTGCGCAAGCCCGCACTGGCGCATGAGCTGCGTATGGCCGGCGATGTCGGTCAGGTTCAACTGACCCTGTGCGACATCACCAAGAAGGACGATGTCGTCGCCGCCCTGCAAGGCGCGGATGCGGCCATCAATCTGGTTGGCATCCTGTGCGAGACCGCAGGTCGCAAGTTCGACGCCATCCACGTCGAAGGCTCGCGCAACATCGCCGAGGCCGCTGCCGCCGCTGGCGTCAAGCAGCTGGTGCAGATGTCGGCTCTGGGTGCCGACGTTAACAGCGCTGCCGACTATGCCCGCACCAAGGGCGAGGCCGAACAGGCTGTCCGTGCCGCCTTCCCCTCGGCCGTTGTCGTGCGTCCGTCGGTGATCTTCGGCTCGGAAGACCAGTTCCTGAACCGTTTCGGCAATATGGCCGCCCGCATGCCGGTGATGCCGATCATCGAGGGCGAAAGCCGCCTGCAGCCGGTCCACGTTCTGGACGTGGCCGAGGCCGTCGCCCGCCTGACCGTCAACCCGCAGTTCGCGGGCGAGACCTTCGAACTGGGTGGTCCGGCCGTTTGGACGATGAAGCAGGTCATCGACTATGTGCTGGCGGAAACCGGTCGTGACCGTCTCGCCATCGCCCTGCCGACCGTCGCGGCCAAGGCTGTCGCCTCGCTGACCCAAATCCCGGCGGCCATTGGCCTGACCCCGGCCCTGACCGTCGATCAGGTCAAGATGCTGGCCACCGACAATGTCGTGTCCGAAGGAGCGAAGGGCTTTGCCGATCTGGGCATCGAGCCGGTCGGCATGAAGGCCATCGCCGAGGGCTATCTGTGGCGCTACCGCAATGGCGGTCAATACGCCACCGTGACCGCCTGATCCGGCAGGTCTCGACCCGATAAAAAAGGGGCTCCGATCCGGAGCCCCTTTTCTTTTGCCTGTCTTAGAAGCCACCCGTGACGGCCAGACCGATCAGGCCCGCGACACCGACGATGATCCGCCACCATGCGAAGGGGCCAAAGCCGCGCTTGGACACAAAGTCGAGCAGGAATTTCACCACCGCCAGACCGGCGAGGAAGGCCGAGACAAAGCCGATGGCAATCAGACCGATATCGTCAAAGTTCAGCGTGGCGCGGTTCTGCAGCAGGTCCCAGAACACCGCCGAGCCCATGGTCGGCAGGGCCAGAAAGAAGCTGAACTCGGCCGCCGAGCGCTTGTCGGTACCCAACAACAGACCACCCGCAATGGTCGCCCCCGAACGCGACACGCCCGGGATCATGGCCAGACACTGGGCCAGACCGATCAGGAAATAGACGCGGATCGGATATTTGTCGGCATCCAGATAGACCGGCACCTTCTTCATCCTGTCCAGCGCCAGCAGCAGGAAGCCGCCCACGATCAGGGCGATACAGATCACCAGCGGCGTCTCGAACAGCACCTGTTTGATGAAATCATAGGCGGTAAAGCCGATCACCACCGCAGGCAGGAAGGCCACCAGCAGGCCGATGATGAAACGGCGCGCCTCGGCATCGGTCGGCCAGCGGATCGCCAGATGGATCAGTTTCTTGAAATAGATGCTGATAATCGCCAGCAGGGCGCCCAGCTGGATGACGATTTCGAACGTCTTGCCCGTGCTTTCAAAGCCGAGGAAATGCCCCAGCAGCAGCAGGTGCCCCGTCGAAGACACCGGAATGAACTCCGTGAGCCCCTCAACGATCCCCATCAGGATCGCAATCAGCCAATCCGCCATTGTTCCTCGCTGTGATCAGGTGTGGCGCAAATCATGGCCAAACCGGTTTAACCCGACTGTCTTAGTCCCGTGCGGCCTTTGCCGCCATTGGCGAAACGCACCTTTTGCGCGACAAGGGGGCATGAACGAGGCCGTACACGATCCCGCAGCCGTAAACCGCCGCATCACCACCTTGAGTGTCGCGGTGGCGTGCATACTGGTTGTCGCCAAAGGGTTTGCCTATGGCGCGTCGGGATCGGTTTCCATACTCGCCTCGCTGACGGATTCGGCGCTGGACCTGCTGGCCTCGCTGACCACCTTCTTCGCGGTGCGCTGGGCCGCCGCCGCGCCGGACAACGAGCACCGCTATGGCCACGGCAAGGCTGAAAGCCTCGCGGCTCTGGTGCAATCGGGTCTGGTCGCGGCCTCGGCCGTCTTCATCGGACTGGAAGCGGTGCGCCGCATCTTCAATCCGCAGCCGGTGACAGGCGGCGGATGGGCCATCGGTGTGACGGTCTTTTCAATCGCCGTCACCGCATGGCTGATCTGGCAACAGGGCCGCGCCATCCGCAGCTCGGACTCCATGGCGGTAAAGGGTGACCGCGCCCACTATTCTGCCGACCTTGCCGCCAATGCCGTTGTACTGATCGGGGTGATTTCAGGAGCCCTGCTCAGGGCACCGGGGCTTGATGCCGCCGCAGGTCTGGTCGTGGCCGTCTGGCTAGGATGGGGAGCCTTCGGGCTGGCGCGTTCCGCAGCAGGGCACCTGCTGGACGAGGCCGCGCCCGATGAGGTCCGCAATGCTGTTGTGGCCGCCGTGCTGGAAGACGAGCGCCTGACCAATGTCCACCAACTGCGGACCCGCATGGCGGGCAATACGCTGATGGTGCAGATGCACGTGGATGTGGATCGCAACCTGACGCTGGCCGACGCGCATGAACTGGTGGTTGCAGCCGAGCGCCGCGTGATGGCACTTCAGCCCGATGTGGATGTGATTATCCATGCCGACCCTGCGCCGACGCCACCGAACACCCTTGTTCCGCAAACATAAATTCTGAAATCTGTATTTTTCTGCGCGTCACGCATCGCGGTAAACGCACTCTTAACGTGCGTCATGGTTTGAGGGTTGTGAAATGTCAGCCCCTGCCGTCCTCTATCACTTCGCCTTTCATCCGGCCTCGCGCGCGGCGCGCTTGGCGCTGGGCGAAGCCAAGATCGACTGGGGCGAGGAACTGGTCCGTCCGTGGGACGAGAACTGCCCGCTGTTCGAGCTGAACGCGTCGGGCATGCCGCCGGTGCTCAGCATCATAGAGCGCGGCAAGACCATCCACCTGTGCGAACTGGACGCCATTCTGGGCTGGATCGAGGACCGCTCCAAGACCGAAGTCCTGCTGTCCAGCGACATCGCCGAACGCGCCGAGGCCCGTCGCCTGACGACCTGGTTCGCCCGTCGTTTCTCGGACGATGTGGATTCCATCCTGCTGCACGAGCGGGTTGAAAAGCCGCTGCTGCGTCTGGGTTCGCCCGATGCCCGCCAGCTGCGCGAGGGCCGCGAGGCGCTGAAGCACCACCTCGTCATGCTGGAAGAGCTGGCCGCCGGCCGTGAATGGCTGGCCGGTCGCCGCATCAGTCAGGCCGATCTGGTCGCCGCCGGTCACCTGTCGGTGCTGGACTATTTCGGCGAGATGCCGTGGGGCGTCGTGCCCTCGCTCAAGATCTGGTACTCCAAGATCAAGTCGCGCCCCTGTTTCCGCACGCTTTTGTCGGACCGCCTGCCCGGCGTGTCCCCGGCCAGCTGGTACACGGACCTCGACTTCTAAGCCTGCAACGGCGTAGAGGGCGCTGATGGCCGCCGATCCAAGAGACTTCATCCGCAAGCGCGCCGCTGAACTGGGGTTCAGTGTGTGCCGCTTTGCCAATGCGCGTGAGCCATGGTCGGCGGGCGAGCGGCTGAAGGCCTTTGTCGAGGCCGACTATCACGGCGACATGTCGTGGATGGAAACCACTCTGGACCGCCGCAGCCACCCCAATGGCATGTGGGACGGGGCCGAGACAGCCATTGTTCTGGGCATGAACTATGGCCCCGATCACGACCCCCGCCCCGAACTGGACGAAGCCTCCAACGGCTATATCTCGGTCTATGCGCGTGGTGACGACTATCACGAGGTCATCAAGGGCCGACTGAAGATACTGGCGGGCCAGATCGCGTCGCGCCTCAGCCAAGAGGTGAAGGTGTTTGTGGACACCGCCCCCCTGATGGAGAAACCGCTGGCCATGCGCGCGGGCATGGGCTGGCAGGGCAAGCACACCAATCTACTCAGCCGCGAACTGGGCAGCTGGTTCTTCATCGGCACTATTCTGACCGCCGCCAAGATCGACGCCGATCCTGCCGAGGTCCAGCACTGTGGGTCCTGTCACGCCTGTCTGGACGCCTGTCCCACCAAGGCCTTCCCCGCGCCGTTCCAGTTGGATGCACGGCGGTGCCTGTCCTATCTGACAATCGAATACGGCGGCGTCTGGCCAAGTGAGTTCCGCGCCCTGACCGGAAACCGCATCTATGGCTGCGACGACTGTCTGGCCGCCTGTCCGTGGAACAAGTTCGCGCAGGAAGCGCGCGAGACGCGGCTTCAGGCGCGCGAGAGTTTGGTCGCACCCAAGCTGGCCGATCTGCTTGCCCTGGATGATGCGGCCTTCCGCGCGCTTTTCACCAAGAGCCCCGTCAAACGGATTGGCCGCAACCGCTTCATCCGCAATGTCCTGCACGCGGCAGGAAACTCGGACGATGCGGCGTTGATTGCCCCCGTCGAAGCCCTGTTGGCCGACGACAACGATGTGGTGCGCGCCACTGCCGTCTGGGCGCTGAAACAGCTGTCGCCCAGCCGTTTCGAGGCGCTCAAAAAAGAAAAGCTCCTGACCGAGAGCGAGGCTTCGGTCAGGAGCGAATGGGAAGCCTAACGGGCTTTAGCCGTTCTCGGTCTTGCCGCCCTTGTGGCCGCCCGGCACCGGCGCGACGTCCAGCACCTTGAGGCGGAAGACCAGCACCGAGTGCGGCGGGATCGGGCCGGACTGGCTGTCGCCATAACCCAGCGCCGGCGGGACATAGAGGAACCACTCGTCGCCCGGACGCATCAGTTGCAGCGCCTCGGTCCAGCCCGGCACGACCTGTTCCGGCGCGAAGATGGCGGGGGTGCCGCGCTCGAACGAGGAGTCGAACACCGTGCCGTCGATCAGGGTGCCTTCATAATGCACGCGCACCAGATCATTGCTGTCGGCCTGAATGCCGTCTGCGGGACCGGAGGTAATGACCTTGTACTGCAGCCCTGACGGCAGGGTCTTCACCCCGTCCTTGGTCCCGTTCTCGATCAGGAATTCCTGAGCGGCCTTGATCGCGGCCTCGTCATTGGCAGTGGCAGCGCCGTCATTACGGCCACAGGCCGAGGCCCCCAGAGCCAGTGCGGCAATGGCTGCGACAACAGTAGCGGGCTTAGCCCATGCGAAGTTCATAACCCTTGTCCCTCAAGGCTTGTCCAATGTCTTCGGCGTGCCTGGCATCGCGGGTCTCGACCATGATGTCGAACTCCGCCCCCTTGGCCGGCACGTCCAGTGCGAGGCGGTTGTGAACCACATCAATGATGTTGCCGCCAAGCCCCCCGATGACCGCCGCCATCGCCGACAGCATGCCCGGACGGTCATCGCCCAGAATGCGATAAACGATCAGGCGCTTTTCGCGCACCATCTCGCGGTTCAGCACTACGGCCAACATGCGGGCATCGATATTGCCGCCCGTCAGCTCGATGCCGATCTTCATGCCTTTGAAGCGTTCGGGATTAGCCAGAATGGCGGCCAGACCACCTGCGCCCGCGCCCTCTGCGACCGTCTTTTCCAGCGTCGCCAGCAAGGCCACGCCTTTTTCAAAGTCGGCTTCTTCACAGACAAAGATTTCGTCGACCAGATCGTTGCACAAGGCGAACGGAATCTCGCCCACGGCCTTGATGGCGATGCCCTCGGCAATGGTCTGGCCCGTGCAGACAGGCGGCTCGCCACGGCGGCGGGCGGTGAAGGAGGGGTAGCGTGCAGCTTCCACGCCAAAGACCTTGATGTCGGGCTTCATCCCCTTGGCCGCGATGGCGCTGCCCGCAATCAGGCCGCCCCCGCCGATGGGAATGATGAGGGCGTCCAGATCGGGGGCATCCTCAAGGAACTCCAGACCGCACACGCCCTGCCCCGCGACGATACCCTCATCGTCAAAGGCCGATACGAAAACATAGCCATGCTCGGCCTGAAGCCGCTTGGCCTCCTCGGTCGAACCGGAGAAGTCGAGGCCGTGGATCACCACATTGGCCCCGTGGGCGCGGGTGCCGTCCACCTTCACGAAGGGCGTGCCCTCGGGCATGACGATGGTGACGGGCACACCCAGCCGCCCGCCGTGATAGGCCAGCGCCTGGGCGTGATTGCCCGCCGAGGCAGCGACGACACCGCGCTTCTTCTCGTCCGGCGTCAGTTGCAGCAGGCGGTTCAGCGCGCCGCGCTCCTTGAACGATCCGGTGAAATGCAGGTTGTCGTATTTGATCCAGATGTCTGCACCCGTCAGTTGTGACAGGCGACGCGAATGGCGCACAGGCGTGCGGTCAACCTGACCGGCAATACGCTGTTGTGCGGCACGGATATCTTCAAAAGTAACAGTCATGGGCGAAGGTGTTTCCTCAGGCGCGTCGTTGTCGCAATGGGCTTATGTTGCCCCCATCCTTACCTGCCGTTGTGGACCAGCCTTCTCTCGCGGACAAGCTTGACACTGCGTCATCCTACGGGCCATGCCTGATCTTCCCTTTAGGAACGAGGCCCCCCAATGTCGATTAAAGCGTACAAAGTCGCCCGCGTTTCACTGGCCCTTCTGGCGCTCGCCGGTGCCGGCTCGCTGGCGGCCTGTTCGACCACTGGCACGGGCGCAATGCCGGTCGCCAGCAGCGCCTTCAACCGCGCCGATTTCGAATGGTCCAGCGCCGCTGGACAGGGCGGCATCAACGGTGTCGTCGCATCCGCTCAGGACGGCGTGGCCTTTTCCTGCGTGGCCAGCGCAGGCCTGACCCCCGCGACGCGTTTCACCGACGCCCGTATGCGCACCCTCTATGGTGCCACCAACCGCGCCGTGCTGCCGGCCGACGTCGTGCGGGCCCGCACCGTGTCGGACCCGCATGAAGACTATCGCGAGTTCGTGCGTTCGACCGCCTGCGAGGACAATCGCTTTACCTTCTCCGGTCTGCCGGATGGCCGCTATTACCTGATCGTGCCGGTCCGTGCCGGTGACGCGCCGGTGCATGTCCTGATGCAGCAGGTCCAGATCCGAGGCGGTCGCACCGTCAATCTCAGCCTCTGATTATCCGCGACAAGAATACCGTTACTGAAAAGGCCACTCCGTCGGGGTGGCCTTATCTCTATCATCACTAGGCCATTGTTTGGCCGCACGGATCGGCAGTTTGGGCGACAGTACGCAAGATCGGGAGCGCGTCTGTCATGTCCCAGCACAACATCATCGGGTCCGAGGCCTTCGACAACAAGCGCTACATTATTGTGCGCAACGTCCGCGCCGGAGTGGGGCGTAACCGTCGCCGCCGCAACACCATCCTGCTGATCAGTGTGGCCGTAGTTGCGCTTCTGGTAGGCGCCTTGCTGGCCGTAACGGCTCTGGTGCCGATGCTGATGGCCCAGCCCGCGGCTGAACCTGCGGCGGTTTCCAGCGCCGAGAATGCGCAGCTGCGTGTCCAGCCGGTTCAACCCGCGCCCGACACCACAGCCGCGCCTGCAGCGGTCAGTTCATCGCCTGCCGCTTGATCTTGTCCTCAAGGTTGCGGATGCGGCGATCCATGTCCGCGACCTGTTCCTTCAGACGTTTGGCTTCCGAAGCCATGTCGACGGGCGTGCCGTCGTCATAGTGGATCTGTGCGCCCTTCTCGATCAGGTCCAGGCGGTACAGCGCCGTGACGCGCGCGGCGCGAAAACGCTCCAGTTCCGACTTGTCGTCCATCAGACGGCTGCCGTCACGATGATTTCGACGCGGTATTCCGGTGCTGCCAGCTTGGCCTCGCCCGTTGCGCGCGACGGCGGATTGGCCTGATCGACCCACGCATCCCAGACGCTGTTCATCGCTTCGAAATCGGCCATGTCGGCCAGCCAGATGGTCGCCATCAGGATTTTCGACTTGTCGCTGCCGACCTCGGCCAGCAGGGCATCGATCTCTTTCAGAGCGGTACGGGTCTGCTCAACGACATCCTCGTGCGTCTCGCCGACCTGACCCGCCAGATAGGCCACGCCGTTGTGCACCACGGCCTGGCTCATACGGTGATTGGATTGATAGCGTTTGATCATGGTGGTCCTTTCCTCGCTGCGAGCCATAGCCGCAGCGGCGGGCCCCGCATAGCGCCCGCACGTCACCGACCCGCTTTTTGACAGGGTTGACCGCATAGGGGCTTTTATCAATGCCCGCGTCATGTCAGAGGCAGGATATGGACAGCACCCGCATCGAAAACCGTATCGGTATCCGCGCTTCGGCCGAGCACATCTGGCAGTTCATCGAAGAGTTCGACCACTGGTCGCGGTGGAACCCCTATGAGCAGAACACGGTGGGAGCCATCGGCTTCAACGCGCCTCTGTCCTATGAGGAAAGCTGGCCGTCCGTGGGGCCGCGCACGGCCTCGGCCAGTGTGTCCGACTGGGTCCCCGCCGGTAAGCTGGTGTGGGCGGAAAAGCGCGGCTTCCTGTTCACGACCTCGCGTTTCATCACGCTGGAAGAAGTCGAAAAAGGTGCCACCATCGTCACCAACGGCATCATCTTTGGCGGCCTGCGCGGCGAGATGTTCCACGACAAGCACCGCGCCAAGTTCCGCGCCGCTCTGACCGAGATCAACGAAAAGCTGAAGGCTGTCAGCGAGAGCTGATCAGCCCCCGGCCCTAGTTATTGGCCATCATGTCCATGATGCTGATGACGGCCGGTCCCATGATCACGACAAACAGCACCGGCAGGAAGAAGATAATCATCGGTACGGTCAGCTGGGCCGGAAGCGCCGCCGCCTTCTTTTCGGCTGCGGCCAGACGCAGTTCGCGGTTTTCCTTGGCCATGGTGCGCAGCGCGGTGCTGAGCGGCGTGCCATAGGTTTCGGCCTGCGTCATGGCCGTGGCCACCGACTTGATGCCCGGATGGTTGGTGCGCTTGGCCAGATTTTCATAGGCCATGCGACGGTCCGGCAGATAGGACAGCTCCGCCGACATCAGGCTCAGTTCCTCGGCCAGTTCCAGTGACTGGGTGCCGATTTCCTGACTGACCTTCTGGATCGCAGCCTCGATCGACATGCCCGACTCCACGCAGATCAGCAGCAGGTCGAGCGCATCGGGAAAGGCCTCCACGATCTTCTGGCGGCGCTTCTGGATGCGGTTGGTCAGATAGATATTCGGCGCATAGAAGCCGATGGCAAAGGCCACCACCACGCCCGCCACCTTGGTCATCAGCGGCACGTCGAAATCGGTGATGACGAACAGATAGACCGCTGCCAGCACCATCAGAATGAAGGGCATGGAGAAGCGGAAGAAGTAGAAGGTGGTGATCGGGCTTTGGCCACGGAAACCGGCCTGTAAGATCTTCTCGTTGACCTTGGGGTCCTCAAGGAGGGTCGACAGGTTCAGGCGGTCCACGACGCGCTTCTTAAAGCCCTCGTCGGTCTGGCGGAGGGTGGGCGTATTGCCGCCCTGCATGGCCGCACGCGAGCGACGGCGCAGCTCGTCACGCTGGTCGGCAACGCGCTTGATGCGCTTTTCCAGATCCTGATCGCCGCCCAGACCCGACAGCAGGGTGAACAGGGTCGCAAAGACCGCCACGCCCACAAGGATCGACAGCAGGTTCTGCGGGGTGGTCATGAAGCCGATGAAACCTTCCATATCCGGCTCCCGTCAGAACTTGAAGTTGATCATCTTCTTCATCGAGAAGATGCCGATACCCATCCAGCAACCGGCGACCAGCAGCATGAACTGCCCGCGCGGATCGGTGAACATGGTGATCATGTAGCTGGGGCTGGTGATCATGACGATGGTCATCACCAGCGGCGGAAGCGAGCCGATGATCATGGCCGAAGCGACCGCTTCGGACGACATGGCCTTGATCTTCTCGCGCATCAGACGACGCGCGCGCAGCACGGTGGTCAGGTTGGTCAGGGCCTCGGCGAGGTTACCGCCGGTCTTCTGCTGGATGGCGATCACGATGCAGAAGAACTTCAGCTCCGGCGTCGGCATGCGGGTGTACATGCGGTCCAGCGCGTCGGTCAGGGACATGCCCACGCCCAGCCCTTCGAGTAGGCGCTGGAACTCACCGCCCAGCGGCTCCGGGCTTTCGCGGGCCATGATCTTGAAGCAGTCATTAACCGGCAACCCGGTCTTGATACCGCGCACCAGAATATCGACGGCGTCAGCAAAGGCGGCGGAGAATTTCTTGATCCGGCGCTTGGCCAGAAAACCCAGTGCCCAACGCGGAACGCCAAAGCCCAGCACCACACCCAGTCCCAGACACAGCAGCAGCGGAGCCTTGAGTACCAGCGGGAACAGGAAGCCCAGAACGCCCGCCACCACGCTGATGATGATGAAGGTGCGGACCGACATATTCAGGCCGGCCTGATGGATACGGGCCGACAGGCGCACACGGGCCTTGCGGTCGCGGCGCTCGGCATCCTGAAGCTGGGTCAGGATCTGTTTGCGGCGCGCCTCGGGCGACTGTGACGCCGAGGATGCGCGTTTGACCTGCCCCGCAGAGGCGGGCCGGGCGGCGGCCAATGCCTTGGCGCGCTTGACGCCGTCGGCGGCGCTGTCATCGCCACCGACCAGCACCCACCCCAGACCGGCGATGGTCACAAAGGCCAGAACTGCTGCGAGTGCCATCAGCATAGAGATTACTCCGAAGCGTCCAGAGCGTCGGCCAACTCGCGTTCAAGGCCATAGTAGCGGGCACGGTCCCAGAAGCGCGGACGGGCAATGCCCGTGGAACGGTGACGACCGTTCACGCGGCCCGCGGCGTCCTCGCCGGTAATGTCGTAGACGAACAGGTCCTGCGTCACGATCACATCGCCTTCGAGGCCGACGACTTCGGTCACGTGGGTGATGCGGCGCGAACCGTCGCGCAGTCGGGCGGCCTGGATGATGATGTCGATCGAGCCAACGATCATCTCGCGGATCGTCTTGGACGGCAGGCCATAGCCACCCATGGTGATCATGGATTCCATACGGCTGATGGCTTCACGCGGGCTGTTGGCGTGCAGCGTGCCCATGGAACCGTCGTGGCCGGTGTTCATGGCCTGAAGCAGGTCGAAGGCTTCAGGACCACGCACTTCGCCGACGATGATGCGTTCGGGACGCATACGCAGACAGTTCTTCACCAGATCGCGCATGGTGATCTGGCCCTGTCCCTCAAGGTTCGGCGGGCGGGTTTCCAGACGGACCACGTGCGGCTGCTGCAACTGAAGTTCCGCGGCGTCCTCACAGGTGATGACGCGCTCGGTCGGATCGATGAAGGCGGTCATCGTGTTGAGCAAGGTCGTCTTGCCCGAACCCGTACCGCCCGAGATCAGAACGTTACAGCGCGCCGCACCGATGACGCCCAGAACACGGGCACCGTCGGAGCTGATGGAGCCGAACTCCACCAGATCGCGCATGGTCAGCTTGTCCTTCTTGAACTTACGGATGGTCAGGGTCGGACCATCGATCGCCAATGGTGGGGCGATAACGTTCACACGCGAACCGTCCGGCAGACGGGCGTCACAGATGGGCGAGCTTTCGTCCACGCGGCGGCCGACCTGCGACACGATCCGCTGGCAGATGTTCATTAGCTGGGTGTTGTCGCGGAAGCGGACATTGGTCAGCTGGACCTTGCCGCCCACTTCGATGAAGACGCGGTTGGCCCCGTTGACCATGATGTCGGCGATGTCGTCGCGCGCCAGCAGCGGCTCCAGCGGACCATAGCCCAGCACATCGTTGACGATGTCCTGAACCAGATGCTCCTGCTCGGCCACCGACATGGAGACGTTCTTGATCGCCACCAGTTCGGCGACGATGTCGCGGATCTCTTCCTGCGCGGCCTTCTGGTCCAGCTGGGCCAGTTGCGACAGGTCGATGGTGTTCATCAACGCGTTGAAGATGGTGGTCTTCGTGGCGTGATAATAGTCGCTCTGCTCGCGAACGATCTCGGTGACGGCCTGGGCCTTCTTGATCTGTTCGAAGCCGGCTGTCTTGCGCGGGGCAGCCTTGGGCTCGGGCGCAGGGGCCGTCAGACCTTCGAGAGCTTCCAGACCGAAGCCGTCAATCTGTGCGCCCGAAGACGCCGCAGATTTGGCCGGCGGGTCCTGACGTGTTTCCGCGGCCAGCGGCGCGACTGGCGAAGCATCGTGCTCCTCGTCATGAGGAGGGACGATGGGCTTTACTGCTGATTGCCGCTTGCCGAACATGGACTATCGTCTCCGGAAGAGCCCCGAGAGGCTGGGGGCAGCCTTGCGCGCCTTGACGGGCGCGGTCGGCAACTGGCGCTGCGATACGATCTGCGCCAGGGTTTCAAAGGCTTCTGCCGCCTTGGTCTTGGCGGCGGTGTCCAGCACCATCTGGCCATTGTTGGCCGCAGAGCCGAACACCTTGGCGTCGAACGGGATCGACAGCGACGGGTGGATACCCAGCGCCTGACCGAATTCCTTGGCGGGGATTTCCGGACGACCCGGCATGCCCACCTGGTTGAGGATGACGCGCGGCGGGGCATCGTTCGGGCGGGCCTGACGGATCAGGTCCACCAGATTCTTGGCGTTCCGCAGCGACGCCAGATCAGGCGTGGCCACCAGCACGACCTCGTCCGCCGCGATCAGCTGTTCGCGCATCCAGCGCGACCACAGGTGCGGCAGGTCCAGCACCACGAACGGGGCCGTGGTGCGGATGCGGCTGGTCACCTCGTCAAAGGCGTCGGGACGGATTTCCCAGTCGGTATCCAGCGTTGCCGGCGCGGCAAACAGGCTCAGACGGTCGGTGCAACGCACCATCATCCGGTCCAGCAGGGTCGCATCCAGACGCTCGGGCTGGCTCAGGGCATCGGCGACGCCGCCGAAAGGATCCTGATTGAAGTTCAGACCCGAGGTGCCGAACGGCAGGTCGTAATCGACGATGACCGTATTCACACCGATCCGCTCGCTCATGGCGAAGGCGGTGTTGTGTGCCACCGACGAGGCCCCTGCGCCGCCGCGTGCGCCGATGAAGGCAATCGTGCGTCCCACAAATGGTTGGTCCGGATCGGCGAACAGACCACCAATGGCCGCGATCAGTTGCAGCGGCTGGATCGGGGCAACGATGTATTCGCTGACGCCGCGACGCATCAGCTCGCGATAGAGCAGGATGTCGTTGGCGGCACCGATAACAACCACCTTGGTGCCGGAATCGCAAACCTCGGCCAGCTGGTCGATTTCAGCCAGCAGGCTGCGCGCATCCTTCATGCACTCGACGATGATCAGCGGCGGGGTCGGCTCGGACTGATAATGTTCGATCGCAGCGGCGATGCCACCGATACGCACCTGGGTCGTGGCGCGCGACATGCGGCGGTCCTGAGCCGCGCGTTCGGCCGCTGCCAGAGTGTCCTGACGCTCGGAGAAAACATGCACCGCAATGCGCGGGATCGAGACATTGGCGGCCTGATCATCGAAGTCGAGACCGGCGACACCGGCGACGACCGGCACGCTCGCTCCACCGGCTGGCTCGACGCTGCTGGGCGACACCACCGTAGCGGGGCCAATCGGCTCAATAACCGGCTCTTGGACCGGCTCTGGAGTTGCATCGGCGACCGGCTCTGCGGCGGCAGGGGCCACATCCTTCACATCCACCAGCGTCGGTCGGGCCTCAATGACTTCGATGTCATCCAGCTCAATCGTCGCGACGGGATCGGACGACATCGGCTCAAAGGTTTCAGGGGATGACGCGAACTTCAATGCAGACATATCAGATGCCTCGAGGGGTTCGGACGGAGGCGGCACGGTCTCGTCGGGCTGGGTATCCGCTTGTGCGAACGCCTCCTCAACCCGGTTCAACGCCGTTTCCATAAAGTTGAGAGAAGCAGCACCGACATCATAGCCAGGCTTTATCTCCGGCGCGGCCGCCGTCGAGACCACATCGTCGGTTTCTGCCGCGATGGTATTGATGGTCGTCAGGAAATCGTCGTCGATTTCGAAGCCGTCCAACGGATCGTCGACGGGGGTCGCTTTGGTCATGACTTACTCAACTACGTCTGAAATGCGTGCTTCCACCAAAAGGGGTTCACGCGTGGCAGAAGTGGGGGTGCCCTGCCTGTAGGCATCATAGACGACGGCGCGGCGTTGGGCACTGGCAGGCGTCATCTGTTGCGGACTGACGATGTCGTTCGGGTTGGCAATCTGGGCAGCCAGATTAGCCGTCACGGCACAGCCGAAATTGGCCGATCCCGTATTTTGAGCCGTACGCGTCGCACTGCCCCAGGCCGTACCGCATTGCGGCACCTGTGCGCGGATGGTTTCAAAGCCGACCAGAACAGGAGCGTCAGCACCCGGGGCCTCATAGGACCCCATGCTGATCTGGCTGCTGCCGATGCCGTAGCCGGCAAGGGCGTTGACGATATTCCGCGCCGTGGCGTTGGTGACATTGTCACCCGCACCCGGCACCTGGATTACCAGACCGGTCTGGGCCGAGGCGCGATAGCGCGTGGCCAGTTGCGACACCGCGCGGCGCTGGGGCTCCGAAAGACCGTCGCTGCGTGCACGCAAGGCGATGCGGTCAAAGTCCGGCTCGACCTGCAGCACATAGCGCGACAGCGGGTTGATAGCCGGACCACGGTCGAGACCGGCATCAAGGCCACCGCAAGCGGCCAAACCAAGGGCAGAGCCCGCGATCAGAACTGCGTAGAGGGATCGGTTCATCATGTCGGTCACTCGATCACATAGCCGACCGGGCCCTGCCAGCGGGTACCTGCGGTACCGGCTGCCGGAGAGCCATAAGCTTGGTTCAGCTGGCCAAAGAAGATGGTTTCGGCGTCGTTCGCGATGCGCAACCCGTCCGCCGGAGTTTGCATGCGCGACGGCGAGGTCGGGGTCACGATGTAGGGCTCGACGATGACCACAAGCTCGGTCTCGCCCATCAGATAGTCCCGGGAGCGGAACAGGGCACCCAGCACCGGCACATTGGTCATGCCGGGCAGGGCATCCACGGCCTGACGGGTGGATTCCTGCAACAGGCCCGCGATCATCATTGCACCGCCCGACGGGATTTCAACGGTCGTTTCGCTGCGGCGGACCGTCAGGCCCGGCAGGGTGATGGACGACGCCGTGCCGGCACCGATGGTGATGCCCGACCCCGGATTGAGTTCAGAGACCTCGACCTTGACCTGCAGGCTGATGCGGCCTTCGGACAGAACCACGGGACGGAAGGCCAAAGCCACACCGTAGGGTTTGTACTCCACCGTCACCTGACCATCGCGGTCACGGCTCTTGGGGATGGGGAACTCGCCGCCGGCAAGGAAGCTGGCTGCCTCGCCGTTGACCGAGGTCAGGTTCGGCTCCGCCAGAGTGCGCAGCAGTCCAACCCGTTCGAAGGCGCTGATACCGATGCGGCCACTGGTCAGATCACTGCCCGGATCCGTAAGGCGTTGCCAATCCGCAGAGATGCCGCCTTGCAGACCCGAGTTGACCGAGAAATTCATACCGGTCGAGAACTCGAAGGGGTGGCGTCCATTGCCGTTGATCAAGGCCTGGGTATTGAAACCCAGTTGCTTGATGGCATTGCGCTGGACCTCGACGACACGCACCTTGAGGGTGACCTGATCGGCCCCCGAGGACGAGATCATGTTCACGACCTTGGACGGGTCGGAGGCGTGGGCGCGGGCCAGTTGGCTGGCGCGCTCGACGTCGCCCATGCTGGCGACAGTGCCCGTCAGGATGATGCCGTCATTGACCGCTTCGGCGCGCACGCCGCTGCCCGGGAAGGTGCGGTTCAGCGCTTCCTGAAGGGCAGCCACACCGGCATCGACGCGGATCTTCAGCGTCAGGATCACGCGGCCGTTCGAGCCGACAAACACAGCGTCCGTCTCGCCCGGTGCCAGACCCACAACCGTAATCCGGCGATGGGTGTGCAACATGGCATTGGCCACGGCCGGATTGGTCACGACGATGTCGCGCACGTCCGAGGGCAGGTCGACAGCGAAGGACGATCCCTTGGGCAGGTTGATGTGACGCGGTGCCGAACCCGACACGACGGTCGCCGTACTGGCCGCCGCCGGATTAAGGGCCTGAGCCTGTGCCGCAATCGGAGCGAGCAGGGCTACAGCCCCGGCCAAGGCGGCGCTGGCGACAGCCGTCATACGGTACCGGCTCTTGTTCGATGTCATCGAAAGCCTTCTCATTGCAGAACCACCACTTCCGGCTCGCTGGTGCCGCGGAAGATGCGGACAGCGCGAGGATCATTGGCGGGATTGGGGGCCCCCGCATCGCCTGCTGCGGCGACGGTAGTCCGGCCGCCATAATATTCACCACGACGTACAGCGCCGGGGATCAGGCCTCGCGGCCCGCTCGCATCGGCGTAGGAACGCAGCACAATCGTCAGGTCGCCTTGGGCGCGGGCAAGAGCTAGCGTCTCTGCATCGCGGTCGTTGACCTCGACCGTCGCGGTCGCACCGACGACTGCCTTTTCTTCGGCGGCGGCTTGCGTCGACTGGTCGATCGCCAGAACGCGCAGGTTCTGCAGAACGGTAGCCGTCACGGTACGCTTGCGCGTGTCCTGACCCGACGGGACATCCACCTCGCGGGTCAGCAGGACATCGACGCGGTCGCCCGGCAGGATAAAGCCACCGGCGGCGGTATCGGCCGAGACCGGAATACTCATGGCGCGCATGCCCGGCTCGAGGAAGGCGGCGAGATAGCCGCTTTCGCCCGCACGGACGATCTTGCGGGCCTGGATCGGCTCACCGGCCAAAATCTGTTCGCGGACAATCGCACCGGTGAAGGAGTCGATCGCGGTCGGGCTGTTGATCGAGACCACAGCATCGACGACCTTTTCTACGGTACCGTCCTTCGTTTCTTCGGTAGGAACCGCAGCGTCAGGGCGCGGCACGGAACCATCGGTCACAAAAGCCGGATGTACATCGGCAGCAGGCCAGTCCTTCCAAACAAGGTCGGCGGCAGTCAGCTGATGCCCGGGGGCGAGGTCATGAGCGGCAACCAAAACCTTGGTCGTCGCAGCAGCTGGCGCTGTAACTTCTGCGCCCTGCTTCTGCTGACCCGACGATCCCATAGAGCGCACGACAAGCGCGAGACCGACCGCAGCCAGAGCAGCAACGCAGATTACAGCAATCTTTGCAGGCTTCATTGATGTTCTCCGGCAGTCAAAAGCCGCAGGGATCCACGCTTTTGCCACCAAATGGCATTTGAAAGTTCAAATAAAGCAGCACATCGGAACGATGTTACTAACGAACTTGGTTACGATAACTTCAACAACAGTTGAGAGTACGGGAACCCGAGTACTGCCCCCGCGGCGATAGCCACGCCATAGGGGATGTCACCCTTGGGCTGCATCAGGCGCTGCAACCACGAAGGCAGGGAAACGGGCATCATCGGTACCCATTTACGCGCCACCAGAAGAGCCACTGAAAGGGCCCCGCCAGCCAGCGCCGTGATGGCCAGAAACGGCACCAGTCCCGACATACCGACCCATACTATGGAAGCGGCTAAAAGCTTTGCATCTCCGCCACCTAGTATCCGCAGGGCGAACAAAACGATGCCGATAGCGAGTGCAACAAAGCCCATCGCCAGGGAGATCACTCCGTCCTGCCACGACAGGCCAACAATGAGCGCAATCGGGATAAAAATCCCGACCAGGGCGATGGAGATCCAGTTGGGGATTTTCATCGTCGCGAGATCGTAAACTCCGCCCAGGATCACCAGGGCGGGGTACAGAAACAAAAGGGCGCTCAGAGCATAAAACATGGCTCCAACAGTGCCATAATTTGGTTAAGCCAATCTTTCGGGCACTAAAAAGGGCCGGAGAAGAACTCCGGCCCTTCAAACTCAAGATAGCCAGGAGGTCCTAGTTACTCAGGAGCCTCACCCGTCTGAATACCGGTTTCAACGGCCTCAAACTTATCTCTCAGGGTGGTGCCGATGGCACCAACAGCGCCGATGATGACAACGGCGATAAGGGCGGCGATCAGGCCGTATTCGATGGCGGTTGCGCCGGATTCGTCTTTAGCGAAGCGGTTCAGCAGATTACGCATGTGTAGTCCTCTCTCGTTTTGGCAGGAGGACACTGGCTGCCCCCCGCAGTAGAGCCTCCGCAGCACGCTACGGAGCCCCTGATGCGTGATCAAGCTGACAAACATCCCTTAAACGACGGTAAAGTTTTGCGCCTGTGAAGGACATAATCGTGGTTACCAAACAGTGTATTACCAATATTTTGAAAGACCGTTGTTATACATTGAATACCTGAGAATTTACAATTGCGCGTTATTTTTGATCGATTTGAAAAGAGGGCGTTAAGGCCATCGGGGGCATGTAGGTCCCCTCAAGCTTGAGGATGGCTGTCCGGGGGTGGGCAAATGCTGGAACAACCAAAGACGCGTTGTGCGCGTGCGTCGGGTAAAGGCCGCGCCGGAAAGCGCCGTGTCCGCGAGGGAGCGACCGCAGTCGAGTTTGCTCTTGTTGCCTTCCCATTCTTTGTACTGATGTTGGCCATCTTTGAAGTGGCGTCGATCCTGACCGTCAGCTCGCTGCTGGAGTCGGCTGTCATGAACAGCGGTCGTCTTGTCCGTACGGGGCAAATCCCAGCCAATGCGACCAAGGAAGACTTTATCAAGGAAGTTTGCGGGCGGATGACCGTTTTCGAAGGAGCCTGCCTGCAACGTCTCCAGCTCGACCTCCAGCCCGTTGCCTCATTCAGCAATCCGGGCATCAACGACCCCATCAAGGACGGGGTGTTCGATCCCAACGATACCAAGTTCAACATAGGCGCACCGCGCAGCTTTATGTTGATGCGCGTTTGGTACCGCCAGCCGATTGTCAGCCCTCTGCTAGGCCACGCCATGACGCGGCTGAACAATGGTGACACCCTGCTGCACGCCAGCACGGCCTTCCGTAACGAGCCCTACGCGTGATGGGAGGTCGCAACATGATCCGAACCCTCACCCGCCATTTCCGTAAGGATGAACAGGGCGCGGCCGCGCTGGAGTTCGCACTGCTGCTGCCGCTGTTTCTGGTCATCTACATCTGCGTGATCGAGTTTACGCAGGCCTTTATGGTCCAGCGCCGCGCCCACCACTCTGCCGCCATGATGGCCGATATCGTGGCGCAGGCGAATACGGTGACGAAGGCCCAGCTGAATGACTTCTTTGCGGTGGGAGGACTGATCATGGCCCCCTACTCCTCCACCCCGTTGGAAGGCCGTGTCACCAGCGTCGTCCTGAACGCCAAGAACGAGCCCCGCGTGCAGTGGAGCTATGGCAATGCCATGTCGCCGCTTCAGAAGGACACTTTGGTTACAGTGCCTTCCGATATTTTGGAAAAGGATGGCGACAGTCTGATCATGGCCGAGACGGTCTATGTCTATGACTCGCCGTTCGACATCGCCGTGCCGGGGTTCAGCGATTTCCTGTCGGGTCAGACGACCTTCCGTCGCACATTCTATCTGCGCCCGCGTGAAGTGGCGTCGATCTCCTGCACCGACTGCTACAAGTAAAGCGCGTCTCTTAGCGCCCTGATCTTGGCGTCCGTCTCGGCCAGTTCCTCGGCGGGCTGGCTGTCAGCGGTGATGCCCGCCCCCGCCATGGCCCGCCAATGCCATTGTCCTTCGGTCAGTTGGAACGAGGCCGAGCGGATCAGGACCGAGGCCGTGATCGTGTCGTCCGCTGCCATCCCCTGCACGAACAGGCTCCCGCACCACGCCCCGCGCGGGGCCTCATAGTCGGCAATGACCTGCATCGCCCGATGCTTTGGTGCCCCTGTGATCGAGCCTGCCGGAAAGGTCTGCCGCAAGATGTCGGGCCAATCCACACCATTCTTCACCCTGCCACTGACCACCGACGTCAGGTGATGGACGGTCGCAAAGCTCTCCAGCCCGCAGAGTTGTTCAACCACGACAGTACCCGCCTCGCACACGCGCGACAGATCGTTCCGCATCAGATCGACGATCATCAGGTTTTCCGCGCGGTCCTTGGCGCTTGCCTCAAGCTCGCGCGCCAAGGCCAGATCTTCCTGTGGCGTATCCCCTCGCGGCCGCGTCCCCTTGATCGGGCGGGCCTCCAAGCGCCGCAAGCGCGGTGAATAGGTCAGGAAAAGCTCGGGCGAGTTGGAAACCAGCGCGTGGCCGTCCGCCAACCAGCAGGCGCTATAGGCAGCCCCGCGCTGGCCCGCCAACCGCAGGAACACGTCGTAGGGATCAGCCCCCGCCTTGAGCGTGCCACACCATTCACGGGCTATATTGGCCTGAAACAGCTCGCCTTGGCCGATGCGATCGACGACGGCGGCAACCGCTGCACGGTAGTCCGATCCTGCGCGGCATTCGGTAAAATCCAGAGAGGGCGCGGGCGGCGCTTCTGCCCGACACCGAAGCGCCAACCAACCCTCGGCGCGTTTCACCTGCGCCTCTGCTTCTGCGGTATCGGCTCCCCAGCCACTGGCTTCGACGCGGCTCAAACGATGATCAAAAACCAGCCATGCCGGATAACGTCCCAGAACCAGATCGGGCCAGACTGCATCACGCTCTCCTGTCGCTTGACGCGCCCCTGCGTCATAGGACACCAGCCCGACAGCGGGAGCACCCGCCCAGTCAGGCTGCTCCAACGTCCTGAACACATCATCCGCACGATCCAGCACAAGTTGCCGGTCCGGATCACAGGCTACGTAAGAAAAGCGCCCGCCATGGTCCTGTGGCCTTCCCGCCCCCGCGATCAGACTGACCGGCCATGATCGGGCACGCAGCCCCGAGGCCACATCCAAAGGCTCTGCCCACGGCAGGGGCGCACGGACCACGGCCACGTCAGATCACCAGATGGGACAGGATCATTTGGCGGCGCGCGACATCCACACCCAGGACCTCGGACAGATAACGCTCCACCGTCCCCGCCTCTTTGCGGATGGCCTCAAACGCACCATGAAGGAAATCCGCCCTGACGCCGAGGAAGGCCACCACGGCTTCATGCGATACGGGCCGCCCCGTTACCTTCTCCAGCTTGAGGGCCAGATCGCCTGCCCGACCTTTCAGATCGACCGCCTGATTGGTCGCCATATAGTCGGCAAAAATATCGTCCTCCTCCACCCCCAGCACCGTCTGCGTGAGGGCGCACAGCAGGCCTGTTCTGTCCTTGCCCGCGGCACAGTGGACCAATAGCGCCGATGGTGCCTGGGCCAAGGCGTCAAACCAGTCCCTGAACAGCGCCACATGCGCGGGATCAAACGGCATGCGGCGATAGGTGTTGGCCATATAGTCGCGGCCCGTCTCCTCGGTCAGAGCGCCGCTCTTGAGGAACTGGATATGAGGGGCCTCTCCATCACCGCCGATATCGGTGGATATCATCCGCCCCGCCCAGCCTTCCGGCAGGCGATCGGGTTGCTTGGCCCGCTCGCTGGAGCGGCGCAAATCCACCACATCCGACAAGTTCAGATCGGCCAAAGCCATCAGGTCCGCGTCACTGGCCCGCGACAGCTGGCCCGAGCGAAAAAGAACCCCGCGCCGAACTTCGCCATAGCGACCGCGATAGCCGCCGAAGTCGCGGAAATTCTCGATGGCTTCAAATGAAAGAAGGCGGTCGCTCATGACCGCCTTCCATAAACTGATTGGTGCGTTTCGCCATCTAACGTTGTGCGACCAAGGCCGAAATCTGGTCCAGATACCGTATGAAGGCTTCTCGGCCAGCAGGACTAAGCCGCGCCCGCGTCAGGGGTTTTCGCCCCTGAAAGGTCTTTTCCACCTCGACGAAACCGGCCTCTTCCAGCTTTCTCAGATGCACAGACAGGTTGCCGTCCGTCGTCTGAAGCCGGGATTTGATCTCGCCGAAATCCGCGACATCCGCCCCCGACAGATAGGCCATGATCCCCAGACGTATGCGGCCATGGATGACCTCGTCGATCCGGTTGATGTCGAAATCTTCTGCGTCGCCAGCGGCCATATCAGCCCCCTGCCCGCGAAGCCTGTTTCATCAGATAGAGCCCCGGACACAGGGCCACCGCCACCAGCAGCACCAGATAGATGGCATAGGTCCAGTCGGTGAAGGCGAACCAGCCCAGCGCCACAGCGCCCGCAAAACTGATCACGCCGACGCCGATCATCCAGCCCTGCCGCACAATCTGGCCGGCGATAATCCACGCCGCGCCATAGGCGATCATCACCACCGCGGGCATCAAGGCCATGGACGACCAGCTCCCCGTCGACAGGGCAAAGGCCGTCAGCACCATCCATGTGCCAAAGATACTAAAACCGCATGCCGACCATGCCGCGCCGATGGCGACATTGTCGCGGGTGCCACTGCCCGCCACCGTATCAAGCTTGCGGATCAGCATGAACAGCACGACGCCGAAGCCTGCACCAGCAATCATCCAGAGGCCAAACAGACCCCAGCCCTCAATGGGCAGTATCCCAAGCTTGCCCATCCATTGGATGAACGTCGCCGCGCCAAACCATAGCGACGCGGAGACAAGGATCGGCCCGACCAGTACCGGGGCCTGACGCCCTTCCTCGGCGAGCTTCTTCATATAGGCGATGTCGCTGTGGACATCGGCACCGCCGTGCATTGCAGGGTCTTGAGACATTGGGCGTCCTCCTTATGTGACGCCGTTATCAACGATATACTTTATTTTGTAAAGTACTTTTCCGAGACATACTCGCGCGCCTTTGGGGTACCGTCGGGCAGGCGAACAGATGCCCAGCATATACGGCAGACATGCCGCCCTGTCTGAAAACAAAACCCCCTCCGTGTGTGACGCGAAGGGGGCTTTGATCAGGTGAGCGACCCGACTTAACGGAAGGGCGGCTCGTCGAAGGCGCGCAGCTTGCGCGAGTGGAGGGCAGCGCCCTCGGCCCGCAGCAGGTCCACGGCCTGAATACCGATCTGCAGGTGCTCGGAAATCGCACCTTCATAGAAGCGGTTGGCCTGACCCGGCAGCTTGATCTCCCCGTGCAGCGGCTTGTCCGAGACGCACAGCAGCGTGCCGTAGGGCACGCGGAAGCGATAGCCCTGGGCCGCGATGGTGGCGCTTTCCATGTCGATAGCGACGGCGCGGCTCTGGTTGAAGCGCAGCGCCGACTTGGAATAGCGAAGCTCCCAGTTCCGGTCGTCGGTCGTAACGACCGTGCCGGTGCGCAGGCGCTTCTTCACCTCTTCACCCGGCGCGCCCGAAACCAGCTTGGTCGCGTCGTACAGGGCGCGTTGCACCTCTGCGATCGACGGCACGGGGATGTCGGCCGGAAGCACGGCATCCAGCACATGGTCGTCACGCAGATAGGCGTGGGCCAGCACATAGTCGCCGATGGTCTGGCTGCCACGCAGGCCGCCGCAGTGACCGATCATCATCCAGACGTGCGGGCGCATAACGGCCAGGTGATCGCAGATGGTCTTGGCGTTGGACGGGCCGACGCCGATGTTGACCAGGGTGATACCCTGACCATCCGGACGGGTCAGGTGATAGGCCGGCATCTGATGCTTGCGCCATGCCGAGTCCATCACTGCCGCTTCGGGGTTCGGGGTATCCTTGGTGACGATCACGCCACCCGAGCAGGTCAGGCTGTCATAGGGACTGTTCGGCTTTTGCAGCTCTGCCGCCGCCCAGCGCACGAACTCGTCCACATAGCGGTTGTAGTTGGTGAACAGGATGTAGCTCTGCACCGCCTCGACCGGCGTGCCGGTATAGTGACGCAGACGGGCCAGCGAGAAGTCGGTGCGCAGGCCATCAAACTGCGACAGCGGGAAGTCGTGATCCGGATCGAACAGACCGTCCGAGATCTCGTCGCCAATGTGGGCCAGTTCCGTGGTCGGGAACCAGCGAGCAATCGCCGCCGTCATCGAGCGGTCAAGCACGACGTCCGAGCCATCGAGAACATAGGGGAAGGGGATCTCCTGATCCGACGGACCGACCTCGAAGGTGGCGTCGTATTCGTCCGCCAGCAGGGTCAGCTGCTCCAGCAGATAGTTGCGGAACAGGTCGGGGCGGGTCACCGTGGTCGTATAGGTGCCCGGACGCGAGAGACGGCCAAAGGCGCGGGTCTCAAGATTCTGGGGCTTGTCGCCGTACCAGCTGACGGTCAGGCGCGGATAGGAGAATAGGCCTTGGGCCCGTGCTTCCGGATCGGCGCGCTCGCCGGTCTCGATAAACACCTTCACCGCATCGCGAAGGTTGGCCACGGATTGGTTGTAGAGGGATTCGAGGCGGTCGATTACCGCCTTGGGGGTCATCTTATCTGTCATGGCTTCCTCTAACGGAAAACCATGACAAAGGCGAGACATCGCAATGTCAAAGCCGGCAACATCGTGTTTCAGGATGTATTTTGGAGCGGGTAAGGGGAATCGAACCCCTGACATTCAGCTTGGGAAGTTCAAAAAAGTAAGGTTTCAGGGCGTTTCGAGAGGTTGCGGATCGCCTCAGTCTTGAAACAACCCATTGCCAAATAAAGACTTTTGTTGTCGGGTGGCATTGCCCTCGGTTGCAGTGAGTTTCGTCCATTCGGGACAACAGCGGGACAACGCACGCATATCTGAGGGGTGTCCGACGTGGAGACTCCCGTGCCGAACCTAACGCAAAAATTCATCGAGAGCTTGAAGCCCATCGACCGGATGCAGACCATTCCCGACACCGGGATGAGAGGCTTGGAACTCTATGTCACCAAGACAGGCATCAAGACCTTTTCGGTCCGGTACACCCTGGTCGATGGAACACGTCGCCGGATGACCTTAGGCCGATGGCCAGTCCTGACCCTAACCGATGCTCGCGCTCAAACCCTCGACATCCTCAGTCAGGTCGCCAAGGGAAAGGATCCAGCCCAAGCTAAACAGATTCACCAAGCTGAAGCGCGGGCATTAGAGATCAAGACGGTCCACGATCTGGGCGTAGCTCTTCTGGCAGCCTCAGAACGAAAAGGCGTCCGCCCCTCAACACTCACTTATTGGGGCTGGCTGATCCGAAAACACATCAACCCACGCATCGGTCATTTTCGCACATTGGAAATGAACTCCAAGCTCGTGCGTCCCGTGCTTCAAGAAATCGGCTCTGATGCGGGGCCCGTCACTTCCAACCGCTGCCTGACGGTTCTGAAGCGGATGTACAATTTTGCAGTGGAGGAGGAGCTCATTGAGCACAACCCTTTGGCCGCAATAAAATTCGCCTTCAAGGAAACAAGCCGAGATCGAGTCCTGTCATCCAGTGAACTTTCACAGCTTTGGACAGCTCTGGAGAGCATCATATCCACCTCCAGAGAGGTGGCCCCAACCTCGGCTCATGTTGGTGTATCAACCAGCATGGCACTAGCAATACAGACCTGCCTTTATACATGTCAGCGAGGAAGCGAGGTGGCTGGTATGCTCTGGGGTGAGGTTGATCTTGATACTCTTGTGTGGGTGATCCCCGCCGCCCGCACCAAAGCTAAGCGTGAGAACCTAGTTCCATTAAGCCCTCAAGCAGCCACCGCTATCGCCCAAGCCAAGTTACTCGCAGAAGCGCGCTACGGTCGCCCTTTGGCACCAGGGGACGCCGTTTTCCCCTCACCTCGCGCCAAACGCCTCGATGCCCAATCTGGATTGGGTTCTAAAATCCATCCGATCGAGCGACTGAGCCTCAACCGCGCCATGTCTCGTGTGACCGCTGAAGCCGGCATCGAAAATGCCACCCTTCACGATCTCAGGAGAACAGGCGCTACACTTATGTGCTCTGAAAAAATCGGAACGTTGGAAGAGATTGTCGCCCGCATATTAAATCACAGCCCTTCAGCACCAAGCGTGACCGGCACATATAATCGATATGGATATGTGAAAGAGAAGCGCGCAGCTCTAAATGAGCTAGGGAATCTAATTGAAAATGTATAACAACATGAAGAATGACGAATACATTTCTATCCTAGATTTGGCGACCACATACGCATCCAGAGGCCATAGCTCAAACATAGATCATGTTCTAAGCAAGGATGATGTAAATAGAATAATTAATAAATTGAATATTAACAATAAGCTATTTCTGTTTTTTAATTATACTTTTTATTTGTTTATAACAATTTCATTGGCAACAATCGCTTTCTATATGGCCAATTTTAACAACACAACCAGCATTTACGCCATTCCACTATTGGTCACGGTTCTTATTTTGTTTGCTTTGAGATCAGCAATATCTAAGATTAATTTTCAAGCATCAATTAAAGAATACTCAACAAGGCCAAATATTAATAATATAAATTCTATCTCGTTTATATTCTTTTTTAATTACTTGAATAATAATAATGCAAATATTTATCAATATGACGATTCTTATCCATCAAGTTTCAAACTGTATAGAGGACACAAGGGCCTAAAAAGATCATTTTTACTCCCGTGGCTTCTACAAGAGAAGCTCGCCCTCAAAGAAATACACAGGCCTTCATTCCTATGGCGAGCTCAAAAACTCTACCTAAAATCCAGCGAAATTGACTTAAAATCTCACACATTCACCGTGCTCCGGGACGCATTTGTGGAGCCTTCATCTCTACGAAAAGTCGATAGCGAGACTTTTGAGCGGGTGAGGAAATTCGCCGAGTCCCTCGATATAAAAGACAAATCTTGGAAAGATTTTTTCGAGGTACACGCCGCCTATCACAATCTCACTCGCGAGAAAGGGCACGCACCTAAGAACAAAGAAGTCCAGGTCAGCGGCCTAAGCTTTGATCAAGTTCAAAAGTATCTTAACCCGACTGAAAATCGAAAAGAGAGGAAACTCCTTTTCGAAGCAGCGGTCAAAGCCGCATCAAAATAAGGTACTGTATTTTATAAGTCTTTTTTCGGCCATAGCTGTCCGGAACTAGCCTTTGATACCCGTCAATTTTCCTGCCCTCTGTAGCAGCACTTCGCAACACAGAGGCCAATTATGAACCTTCTCACATCAAAGCAGGTGCTAGAAATTACGGGCATTGGGTGCCGCTCAACGCTCTGGCGCGCAGTCAAAGCATCGACCTTCCCTTCCCCATTAATCCTCGGCCCACGTAGCATTCGCTGGCGCTCGGACGAGGTCGATACATGGATAAACGAAAGGCCTAGGCGAACCTATAAAGCGTCTGCGCAGATGAGCATGGAGGCTTGATAATGAGGCAGTCCGCACGTTCCTCTAAAGCCATAGCCGCTCAGAAATTCGAATGGATCGAGGCCGTGGCCAGCGATCCAAAACTATCGGCTCAATGCTGTCGTATAGCCATGCTTTTGCTCAAGCACTTCAACCGCGATTTGGGAGAAGCATGGCCTTCTCACGACACTCTTGCGAAGAGGCCTGAACTGACGGCCAGGACTGTCGGCACCGCACTGCGGACGTTAGAGAGCAAAGGCTATCTCCAGGTCCGCCGAACCAAACGCGGTATTACCAATCGATACAAAATTGGCTTTCCGAATGGGTATCGCCGCCTCCGAAACCGACGCTCCAGTCAACTTGCTGATTTAGGCAGGCCCGCAGGAAATAACAGGTATCCAACCAAGGAACCGATTTTCCTACAAACCCTTGAAAATAATAATTCCCCCTTACCCCCAGATAAGGTTCCCGCTTCCCAATCCGCAGAAGTGCGCGCCTTTGTACGAGAAGGAGCTGTAGAGCTGGTCAGAACCCTGCGTGCAAAATCTTCCAGCACGAAGGGAAGCCGCTATGCGTGATCGTGATTACGGCAGAGGTAGAGATCTTCGTTCAATCTCAAATGAGCCCAAGAACGAGCTGATCGATATCGGAGAAGAGTTTGACTTCTATGCTGACGAAGCAGCCACCAAGCAGGAAGCCGAGGCCCAGCAGCTAGCGCTGTCTCTAAGCCAGATCATCGGCGGGCATGTTGAACTAAAACTCTTCCTACAGCAGCTCAAAGCAAGCTTGAGCGCAAAGGAAAAGCGTGAAGCAGAACGGCTAGCCGCTCTTTCTCGAATGACCGTGGATCCGTCGAGCGTTGAGCAAGCAGCCATGCGAGGGGCTCAAACTGGAGCCGCTCATCAATTGTCCTCCGTCGCATCGCACTTCGAGCAAGCAACAAACTCTGTCGAAAGCCTGAAACAAGCTCTTCTGCGTGATCGAGCAAGCACCGCAAAGGATCGCTCGCTCTGGATACGCGGAGCAATCGCAGCGGTGATAGCTATGTCGTGCGCATCGTTGATAGCTGGAGGAAGCGGGTTCATAGCTGGGCAAAAGGCCGGTGCCGATCGAGGCTATGCTGAGGCCCGCGATGAAGTTGCCGCGGCCTCCTGGGCAAACACCCCCAACGCTAGATTTGCGAGGCAGCTCGATCAGGACGGTAGCCTGACGGCAATGCGCGAGTGTTCGGGAAAACAATGGCGACGTATGCGGATGAGTGGGCAGCACGTCTGTTTCGCGGGAGCGGTATCTGCGGGCGGCTCACTTCAGGGATGGAGGGTCCCCAAATGATCCGCAATCCCGGTAATGTCTCACATGGGGTCCAGCGTCGAAACGCTGGCGGGGGCTTGGGGCAAGTCGCCCCATCGCGAAGCGAACGGGTGCAGGGGCGAAGCCCTTGCCGCACGCATTGGGTACCAATGCTAAAGTGCGCCCTTGGTCCTTTCCGACCGGCGGGTGTGGTGCCCCCCACGCAGGAGATGGCGCAATGACTAGGCCATCCCCGGAACGCTTGGCTCTCGCGCGCCAGAAGCTTTCCCAAGCACAGGCCCGTTTCGACGCCATGGCCGCCAGAGCCAAGGCGGGCGAGCGAAAGGCGGATACACGGCGCAAAATCATCCTAGGTGGTTTGCTGTTGGAGGCGGCGCGCAATGACACGCGTTACGTCTCTGTCCTCAACAGTCTTATGGATCGCATCTCGCGGGATATCGACCGTAAGCCTTTCGAGGGCTGGTCTCTTGATCGCGAACTTGCCGGAGACTGAGACGGGCCATGTCGATCTTTCATCTGTCGGTGAAGTCGATCTCTCGCTCGATGGGCCGCAGCGCGGTTGCCGCTGCGGCCTACAGGGCTGGCGAGAAGCTCACCAACCATCGCGACGGCCTAACCCATGACTTCACCGGCAAGCCGGTTATCGAGGCTCTGATCCTAGCGCCAAGGGATGCCCCCGCTTGGGCTCTCGACCGCTCCATTCTGTGGAACCAGGTCGAAGCTACCGAACGACGTAAGGACGCCAAGGTCGCGCGGGAATACGAAATCGCCCTCCCCGCCGAGATTAGCCCGGCTGAACGGCGCAGCCTTACCCTCTCCTTCGCCGACCACCTGGTCACCCGCTACGGTGTAGCCGTCGACGTTGCCATCCACCCGCCCAATACCGAAGGCGACCAACGCAACCACCACGCCCACCTCCTCACCACCACCCGCGCGCTTAGCTCGGATGGGTTCAGCACCAAGACCCGCCAACTGGACGTGTCCTCCACCGCATCCGTAGAGGTCGAGCACCTGAGAAAAACCTGGGCCGATATGGTCAACCGCGCCTTAGAGCGCGCCCACATCCCCCAAACGGTCGATCACAGGAGCTTTTCGCGCCAAGGCATCGAGGCCGAACCCACAATCAAGCTCGGACCAATCTCAACAGCCATTGAACGGAGGGCGTCGAGGGATCGTCGTAATGCTCCGTCAAGTTCACCCGTCACGGATAGAGGGCGATCCAATCAGCTGATCTTGCAGATGCGCAGGCTTTCGAGATTCATTGATCAAGCACGGGATCATTTGAGACGGGAGATGAAGGCCTTAAAGCAAGCTTCAAAGACGGCTTATCGAACGCCCAATCAGATTGTCAGCCGTGCCCTCGGACTTGCATCTAAAGTCACAGCGCAGGATCGATCACAAAGCTCAAACCTCAAGCGAAACACCCGCCAACGAGACAGAGGCGGAAGATAGTATCGGCGTTGAACGATGGGTTGTTCAATGCATCATCTGAGAACTGTCTACTCTGACCTGCCGAGCTAATCGCCAACTAACGTCTCATTTTGACGCAACTCGATCTTTGAACTTGTCCACTTCTGGGATGGCTCACCCGCTTCGCTCACTTCGTAAGTCTGATACCAAGCGGCCGTTAAGGCGGTCGGCTTTAAGAGTTGGTTGCTTTGAATAGTGGCGAACCACATTGGCAAAGACGACCAAAATTTTAGCGATAATTTAGTGCTATAGTACCAGCAATATCGTTGCGGTTGTTGCTGGCATGATTTGTGCTGGCTCAGGAAATGTTCACATAGGGAGCATTCACCATGCCGCGGCGCGTATTTTTCAGCTTTCACTTTGATAACGACTACTGGCGCACCCAGCAGGTCCGCAACATTGGTGCCCTAGAGGGGCAAGCCGTTTGCACGCCAAACGCTTGGGAAGAAGTCAAAAAAAAGGGCGACGCAGCTATCGAGCGGTGGATTGCTGAAAATATGAACGGCAAATCGTGTCTAGTATGTCTAGTCGGCTCACAAACAGCGTCCCGTCCGTGGGTCATCCATGAGATCTCGAAGGCATGGAACGATGGTAAGGGCGTGGTGGCAATTAGCATTAACAAACTTCTCGACGTGAATGGTCAGCCATCGGCCGCAGGGGCAAACCCCCTCTCCAAGGTCAGCTTCACTAACAAATCAGGCACACTAGCCGACGTGGCACAGCTCAAGATACCGGCGGGCTCAGACAGTAAGGCTGTCTATGCGTCGATCTCGGCCAACATTGAGTCTTGGATCGAGGAAGCCATCCGTATCCGAAACCAGGCCTGAAACCGTGGCAGTATATGAACTCGCGATCCTCGGCGATGTCTCCCATGCTGATAGGGACCAACTGACGAACACCATCGCGTCGCTGCTCGTAGATTTCGAGTTGGACGTGGGAACGTCTGTTGCAGTCCGCACAGGCGAGGACATTGCACAGCGTGACAAACATGCAAGCTCTGCGGCCGCCTATTTCGGCGGCGACTCTAATAAAGATCTCGACGCTGCGCGCGCGCTAGTCGAGGCGAGCGTGCCAGTCATTCCCACCATTAAGGCTGGCGAGGACTTTAACTCGGTCATTCCAAGCTTCCTACAGGGCTTTAACGGGCACCGTCGTCGAGCCGACGATCTCAAGTTCACTGAACTGGCGACAGCCCTCCTTGAATGCGCGGGCCTGCTTCGCCGCCAGCGACGAGTCTTCGTAAGCTATCGGCGTGTTGAGTCGCGAGCCGCCGCCGTCCAACTGCACGACGAGCTAAGCAGCCGTGGATATGATGTGTTCCTAGACACGCATGACATAATGCCCGCAGATCCATTTCAGGAAGTACTGTGGCATCGGTTGTGTGATTCCGACGTCATGGTGATGCTGGATACGCCAAACTATTTTGAGCGGAAATGGACTAGGCAGGAGATTGGTCGCGCCCGAGCAAAGGAAATTCACGTTCTCAGGGTGGTCTGGCCAGACTACACGCCAAACAAGATGACTGATCTCGCTGAGACCATTTATCTTGAGCCGCATGAATTGGAGGCTGCAGACGGACCAATCATCGATGCCACAGTTGATCAGATCGTTCTGGCCGTCGAAGCCCTACGGAGCCGCAGCATCGCTTCCAGATACATGTCGATGACGGGTAAGGTACGGGCTGAGGTCACCAAGATCGGCGCAACGTTCGAGGGCGTCGGCGCACACCGCGCACTTGCTATACGCCTGAATGACGGAGCGAAGATTTGGGCTTATCCTGTTGTGGGTGTGCCGACAGCTGAACTACTCAATGACATCGCCATAAAGGCTAAGAACGCTGAACAAGCTGGCACGCCCATTCTTGTTTACGATCATGTAGGAATTGGTGCTGCTTGGGCATCGCACCTAACTTGGCTCGACGAAAATATCACCTCCGTCCGTGCCATTCGGGCTGCAGAGTTTGGGTGGACGATCGTGGGCTTGGAGAGCTAGATGTCGGATGCGATCTTTCTATCAGCTGGGGTGCCCGATCCGAGACGCAGCCCAGAAGATGCAAAAACGGCGAACACCGTCGCGATTCAAGCTGCGGTTTCGGCCTTACTTTTCGTGACCTTAGGCCGCCGCCCGCTCGTTTGGGGGGGGCAACCTGGGATCACCCCGATGGTCTGGGTTGTCGCTGAAGACATGGGACTAGACTACGGCCGCTGGGTAAAGTTGTACCAGTCCCGCTTCTTCCAAGACGAATATCCTGAAGACAATATTCGTTTCCAGAACGTGACCTTCATCGATAGTGTCAACGATAGCCGTGACGACAGCCTATTGGCTATGCGGAAAGCTATGTTCCAGCAGAACCAATTTTCGGCTGCGATATTCATCGGTGGTATGAAGGGGATCGTCGATGAATATGAGCTGTTCCAAAAATTACAGCCTCAAGCGACTATTTTGCCCATCGCATCGACCGGCGGTGCGACCCTTGAGGTGGCGAAAAGATTGGGCACCTCCGATCCAGATCTCTTTGATAATCTCGACTACGTTAGCTTGTTTCATCGGCGCCTCGGCATCCAAGAACAGGAAAGGCGTTATATCCGTCCGGACGAACAGCCTGCTGACATAGCAGACCGTCTATGGAAGCCAGATCCACGCCGCCCCGCGTAGTTCTGCAGGGAAGAGTAGTTCGAAAAATAAGGGGAGCGCGTCTTGCTGATCACAGAAGAGCGTCTGCGCCAGCGCGCGTCGCTTGTAGAGAAGGCTATGAAAAAATCGGCGGGCCGCATTTTGATGGAACACGCCGCCATTGAAGATCAGGCCTTCGACATTTTTCTTAGCCATTCCAAGGCGGATGAAGAACTTATCCTAGGGGCCAAAGAACTTCTCGAAGATGATGGCTTCACCGTATACGTTGATTGGATCCAAGATCCGCAGTTAGATCGTACTAAGGTCACCCAAGAGACAGCTGCAGTGCTACGGGAACGGATGGCTCAGTGTGGAATGCTTGTCTACGCTCACAGCCTGCACTCGAGCACATCAACATGGATGCCTTGGGAGCTGGGCTTTTTTGACGGCATGAAGGGCAAGATTGCGATACTACCAATAGCAGCTAGCGATGAGCTAGAGTTCAAAGGTAACGAGTATCTCGGCTTATACCCTTATCTCGATCACGTTCCGGCCAGAGGAGCAACCAAGCCCAGATTTTGGGTCAACCGATCGTATTCCGTCTACGCTAACCTCGATCTTTGGCTCCGCAAGAACGTGCAGATCCAAGATCGAAGTCCATCTTGAGGCCGACGCTATCCGATTAACTTGCCGGCATAGTTGCCAGTCTAGCTACGTCCGCGCATCTAACACTGGAGTTATAGCCCTAATCCTATTGCCCCCAGTAGCCGACAAAGTTCCAATCCAAAAAATTCATTAATATCTTCGCCATGTCAGCAGATTCACCACGTTCACGATGGAATCAGAAATGGCGCAGGTACGCGCGCAGCGCCAGGCTTCGCGCTCACATCCTAGGTTTTGCCCCGCATCCCAACCAACGTGAAGCACTTCGCTACCACCACGAGCAGGACGTCCTGCATAAAAATGCTGAGTGCACCCCCCTAGAGGGCGATGAAATTTCGACTCTGTGTATATCCACCGTTGAATACTTCACGCCCTCTACGGTTAATCACCTGCATCGGGCTCTTCGTCTGCTCCGGCTAGGGAATGACACTTTTCGACATACAGATCCGTTACTCTGGATAAGCGAAGCGCGATCACAGGATCAACGAGGTAGCTGGTATCATCTAGGCTATATCTATCCGAAGGCGAGTAAGCGCATTTACTCACGCGGTGCTCCAGGACCTGTACCGCATTCCTTCGAGCACATCAGCGTTCAGGTGCACGCTATTACGCCGTCGCTATCGGCGTGCTGCCTAACGTTTTATCTGAAACCGGAGGTAAGAAATCAAGTCAGAGAGGAATTGGCTCGATACCGCTTCCCAGAATTTATCTCTTACGGCCGTGCGTACTCGGTGAACGATCCAGAGCGCGTGAAGGCCGCAGCAATTGATCGCTTTCGAAGGGGTTTAAGGCTTGAGATACATCAGTGGGGCAAGCGCCATTTGCCAGGCTTCTTTTCTGCGGAGAAGGCTGAGATTCGTCCTTGTCTCGAGTTAAACCTGTACGAGATGGGACCGCGTAGCCATCCTAGGGACACGATATGGGGGCTGGCTGGTCTTGAGCGCGGAATCAAGTGTTGGCGACGTGAAGCCGAGGCTGGAGGTGTCCTGGTCTTTCCTTCTCGAAGCACCTTAGAACGTTCGAAGCATGCTTTCCTGTTCCTAAATTCTGCGGACATTTCGGAGGCAAGTCTGCGGTCGTACGGCACGGCAAAGACCGATATCGCTTATTCCTTAAAGGACGAGTTAGAAGAAATCGTGTTGTCGTGGGGGCTTCAGGCCCTACTTTCGGCCATGCAAGAAAAGCTAAGTCTCGTGCGCGACAATCAGCTGGGACTTGGCCGTATTGGCGCACAGCGCGCAATCAAGCGCATGCAGGCAATGAACATTAAAAATGCGGACCTCCAGTCTATTTGCGGAGAACTTCAGACAGCTACAAGGTCGAGGTTTCATCGAGATAGCTACATCTATCGAGGGGGGAACTGGGCTGGTAAAGAAGCGAGAGATGATCTGCTTGCTTGGTTTTGGATTGCGGCCGGAAAACTGGCAAAGCGGCTCGCCCTGTTTGATCGCGATATCCGCGCCCTATCTCAGCATCAGGGTAATTTAATAGTCGCCGAGCAGAACCTGCGCCTACAGTCTTTGGTAGGGCGAATAACCGTTGTTGCTCTTATTCTTGCATTAATCTCTGCGTATGAGCCCGCAGTGCGGCTGTGGCCGAAGATGCAAACTTTAATCCAAGCGCTGTTAGCCGCCTATGGCCGCTAACTGACCTGACATTTCGGCAGTTCCTCTTAAATTCCGTAGCGTCCCACTTCTAGAGACTATGCGAGGCCCTAGCGCGAAGACGAAATTGACGGGTATCCGTTCAAATTATTTTCGGATTGGTAATCGAGGACAACGACGGGACAACGGCGAGATTTACGAGCTTATCGCTCGCTAAAAAATTCTCTAACTCATTGAAAATATTGGAGCGGGTAAGGGGAATCGAACCCCTGACATTCAGCTTGGGAAGCTGACGTTCTACCTCTGAACTATACCCGCCCGACGAGGTGTGCGGGACCATAGCAGCGGGCAGGGTAAAAGGAAGAGCGCAGTTGAGGGGCGGCCCAAAAAAGTTCGCTTCAGCGCGCACTTAGCTCACACGAAAAAGGCCCGGCAGTTTTGCCGGGCCTTCTCCAGTTTTGGGTCTTCTTGCTTAGTGCGTCACGCGCTCGGCGGTGATGCCTTCGGCAGCCAGCATGGATTGGACGCTGTCGGGGCCGGCGAGGTGGGCGGCACCGACGGCGATGAAGGCCGTGCCCGAACCTTCCAGCAGCTGCTTGATCTGGCGGGTCCAGTTGGCGTTGCGGCGGGTCAGTAGGGCCTCATAGGCTTCGGGCTGTTCTGCCTTCATTTCGGTGACGAGGGCGGTCTCGATTTCCGGGACGTTGCCGGTCGCCCAGGCATTCATCAGTTTTTCCATCTGGTCCGGCGTCTCGGCCAGATCGTCCAGCGAGGCGCGCAGCATGGCGATCTGGCCCTCTTCCGAAATGCCAGCCATCAGTTCCAGCTGCTCGCGCAGGGTCTCAAAGCCCTTGATCGGCTTACCCTCGGCGGCGGCGCGGGCCATGAGCACCTTTTCAACGCCGGCGTTCGGATCAAAGCCACCGATCATCAGCTGGACCAAAGCCAGCTGCATCGACACGAACCACGGACGCATCGGATCGAACATTGCAGCGTTGGCCCCGAGCTTTTGCGCCACAGCGTCCAGCTTGGCGATGTCCTCGGCGGTCATGATCGACGACAGCGGGCGATCCGGCGACAGGCCCAGCTGTTGGATCAGCGGCATAGCCTGCGCCTCGTTACCCATGTCGCTCAGCTCGAACCAGATTTCGTCAGCCGAGGAGAAGGCGGCATCGACATGCGCCTGACCCCATGCCGTGGTCGGCTTCAGCAGATGGAAGCTGCCGAACAGATAAAGGGTGCTGTCCTCGTCACGGATGACCCACATGGCGGGGCCTTGACCCTCGGCCTGCGGGACAGCGACAGGGGCCGGAGCCGGTGCCGCCTGTTGGGCCATGGCCGACGGAGCCAGCCACAGGGTGGCCACAGCCGCGGACGAAGCCATCAGGGCGCGGATGGATTTGATCATTGGGTCGTTTCCTAAATGGGGTGGTTCGACGCGGGCTCAGGCCACATCGTCAATGAAGATGTCTTCGATGGTCAGTTCGAACAGACGGGCGATCTTGAAAGCCAGCGGCAGCGAGGGATCATATTTGCCGGTTTCAAGCGCATTGACGGTTTGGCGGGACACGCCAAGTTCCTGAGCCAAATGCGCCTGGGACCAGTCCCGTTCCGCGCGGAGAACTTTTAAACGATTGTTCATGCTGGGATTATCGGCGGCGTAGCCACCAGATCCCCCACGCGATGCCATATCCGGCAATCATCAACATGAGCAGCCACAAGGCACCGGTCGCGGCATAGGCAGCCGGATCGGTGCGGCCGCTGAATGCGCTGGGTATGGCGATAGTCTTGGAGATGGGCGTCATGCCGATAAACAGCATGATCATGCTCAGCGCCATGGCACCAGAACCGCCCCAATACCATGCCCATTTGTGGGCCTCCTGAGCGGCCTCGTCGATGGACTGCATCCAGCGATAGCCGATCCACATACTGCCCACGGCACCGATCAGGCCGAGGATAGCCACTCCGGGCAGCATGTAGCGTGTCGCTGCGGGAAAGAGGCCTTCTTCATAAAGGGCACCGCCGATGCCCATAGCGACGCCGCCCACAAAACCCAGCAGCAGCGCCAGCACCAGCCATTTGATCGGCTTGGGTATGCGTTGAGGTTTGGCCTTGGGAACGCTCATGACAAGTGCCTTTCACTAAATGACAAGGACTCTTTACAACCATCCCGTCATTCATGTCAAGCACACTTGTCAAACGTCCTACTCGGCTGCGTCGTCCATTTCCGGCGCTTCCAGCAGGGTTGCCGCGACGGGCGCATCCAGCACCTCGACACCGCGAAGGCGGCGCTCGACGGCGCGGGTGCGTTTGCCGGCCTCGTCCACGGTCTTGCGGGCGGTATCCAGCTGCTTGCCCAGCTTGTCCCAGACGTCGCCGTATTTCTGGAACTCGGCCTTGGCCGCGCCCAGCACCTGCCAGACCTCGCTGGAGCGCTTCTGGATGGCCAGGGTACGGAAGCCCATCTGCAGCGAGTTAAGGAAGGCGGCCAGGTTCGACGGACCCGCCACCATGACACGGTACTGGGTCTGGATCTCGCGGATCAGGCCCGGACGACGCGCCACCTCGGCATAGAGGCCTTCGGTCGGCAGATACATGACGGCGAAATCGGTCGAATAGGGCGGCTTGATATAGCTGTCTGAGATCGTCTTGGCCTGAAGGCGCACGGCGCGTTCCAGCTGTTTGGCTGCCGCGTCGATCTGGACCACATCGCCCGCATCCTGGGCGGTCAGCAGACGGTCATAGTCCTCGTGCGGGAATTTGGCGTCGATCGGCAGCAGGATCGGCTCGCCATCGCCCTGCCCCGGCATGCGGACGGCAAACTCCACGCGCTGGGCGGACGACGGGTCGATCTGGGTGTTGGAGACATATTGATCCGGTGCCAGCATCTCTTCGAGGATGGCCCCCAGCTGCATCTCGCCCCAGCCGCCGCGCGTTTTCACATTGGTCAGCACGCGCTTGAGATCGCCCACGCCGCTGGCGAGCGACTGCATCTCGCCAAGGCCCTTGTGCACCGCTTCCAGACGGTCCGAGACCTGTTTGAAGCTTTCGCCCAGGCGCTGCTCCAGGGTGCCCTGCAGCTTCTCCTCGACGGTGGCGCGCATTTTCTCGAGCTTTTCCTCGTTGTCCTTGCGCAGGGTCTCGAGGTTCTGGCCGACCGTGGTGCGGACCTTTTCCAGTTCCACCGCCATGGCCTCGCGGCCTTCCTTCTGCTGGACCTGCAGAGTCTCGATCAGCTTCTGCAGCCCTTGGTTGGTCTCGGTCAGGCGCTTGTGCTGGCCGTCGGCCAGATCGGTACCTGTCTTTTGCTGGATTTCGGCAAAGGCGGTCAGGCGGGTGTCAAAGCTGGTGGTCAGGGCCGACAGCTGTTGGCCAAGCTGGCCCGCATTGGCGGCCAGCGCCTGCGCCAGCTCCTGACGCTGGGTGGCGGATTTGGCGTCGAACTCCAAACGCATCTGGCCCAGTTCGCGGCGCAAGGCCGCCTCGACCATATCGGCCAGATCATCGGATGATGCCGCCGCCTCGGCCCGCCTGGCTGCCGAGAAGGCAAGGAAACCCAGCACAGCCGAAACTGCTGCCAAGGCCACCGCCACGAAAAGGAGAATTTGTACCATCATAGACCGACCTCTAAACCCGTTCGGCCATTAGGCCCCCACCATTACGTCAATAACGGACGCAAACCGCATGGTCAGGCCGGACGGCGTGCCCTGAGCGCCTGTACAATCGTACCATCGTCCAGCCAGTCCAGCTCGCCGCCCACAGGCACGCCACGGGCCAGAGAGGTTACCTCTACCCCGGCGGCCGCCAGTTTTTCGGACAGGTAATGCGCCGTGGTCTGACCATCGACGGTCGCGGGCAGCGCCAACACCACCTCACGCACATCGCCGGCCTTGGCCCGTCCGATCAGTTCGCCCACGCGGATCTGATCGGGGCCGACACCGTCCAGCGCCGACAGAAGACCGCCCAGCACATGGTATTTGCCACGGAAGGCTCCGGAGCGTTCCATCGCCCACAGCGCCCCCGCCTCCTCGACCACACAGATCAGGCCGTTGTCGCGCGCCTCATCGGAACAGATGGCGCAGGGGTCGCGGGTGTCCGGCGCGGCGCAGACCGAGCAGTTGACGACCTTGTCCGCCGTCTCGGCCATGGCCGCGGCCAGCGGCACCAGCAGTTGTTCGCGGCGCTTGAGAAGCGCCAGCGCCGCCCGGCGGGCCGAACGCGGCCCCATCCCCGGCAGCTTGGCCAACAGGGAGATGAGGCGCTCGATTTCCGGTCCCGCGGTCGATGCCATCAGAACAGCTTCGGCATGCCCGGAATGTTCATTCCGGCCATCGGCCCTGCGGCCTCGCGCATCAGGGCGTTGTTGATCTCGTCCAGCTTGCGCTTGGCGTCGGCATGAGCGGCCACGATCAGGTCGGACAGGATCTCGCCCTCGCCCGGAGCCATCAGGCTGTCGTCAATCTTTACCGAGGTCACTTCGCCCGGTCCCTTCAGGGTGACGGTCACCAGACCGCCGCCCGAGGTGCCCTCGGCAACCGATTCGGCCATCTTGGCTTGGGCCTGCTGCAGTTTTTCCTGCATGGCCTGAGCCTGTTTCATAAGTGCGCTAAGGTCTTTCATAGGCCCTAGATAAGGTTTTCCTTGGCGCGTCTCCAGTCCCAACCACGCCGCATGGGCGCTTAAAAATCTTTGCGGCCCCTCTTGCATCCCGCGCCAATCGCGCTATTTGCAACAGCAGTTGTTTTATTTAACCAATGGAGGCCACCGTGGCCTATGATAATTCGAACGATCGTAGCCAGCCGGTTGCCGATCAGGTTCTCGCCCAGCTGTTCACCGAAGCCCGCACCCGCAATGCGTGGAGCGACCGTCCGGTTTCGGAAGACACGCTGAAGGCCCTGTATGAGCTGGTGAAATACGGCCCGACCGCCGCCAACTCGACCCCCGCCCGTTTCGTCTTCGTGACCTCGCCCGAGGGCAAAGACCGCCTCGTCCCGCTGCTGCAGGAAGGCAATCAGGCCAAGACCCGTCAGGCTCCGGTCGCGGTCATCGTCGGCTTTGATGTGAACTTCCACGAAACCCTGCCGGAACTGTTCCCGCACGCCCCGGGCGCCAAGGACTGGTTCCCCACCCGCGAGGGCCGCCGCGAAGTCGCGCACAAGAACGCCTCGCTGCAAGCCGGCTATCTGATCAGCGCCGCCCGCGCGCTGGGTCTGGATGTCGGCCCGATGACCGGCTTCGACTTCGACGCCGTGAAGAAGGAATTCTTCCCTGAAGGCGACGTCGAGGTGAACATGATCATCAACCTCGGCTACGGCACCGACGAGAACCTGTTCCCGCGCTCGCCGCGCCTGCCGTTCGAGCGCGCTGTCCAGATCGTCTGACGCGCAGAATTGCCCGAAAAGAGAAAGGCCGCTTCCCGAGGGAGGCGGCCTTTTTTGTCAGTCATCGTCGTCGTGATGCGCTTCGTGGTCATCAGGGATGGAGGGGGTCTCCACCGCAGGGGCCAGAGTGCGGATATCCCTGATCTCGGCACCGGGGAAGGCCGCAAGCAGGGAGACGATGAACGGATCCGTCTCGACCGCCTGACGCTGGGCCGCCTTGGCCTTGTTGTGCTTCTCGATCATGGTCTCGCCGCCGCCCTGACCATTGGCGGCGATAAGCCATGTACGGCCCGTCCATTCCTTCAGGCGCGACGACAGACGGCGCGCCAGATCGAAGGGTGCACCCTCGACCGGTTCATAGGTGATGGCACCGGGCTTGAAGCTGACCGGACGGACATAGCGTTCGACATCAAGCTGCAGCGTGATTTCGCGCTTTTCCCCGATCAGGGCGACAACCTGTTCGAAGGTCTGAGGATTGGGCAGTTTGGGGGCCTGTACCGGCTGGGGTTGCAGCATGGCCGAGGCCCCGCCTCCACCACCGCCGCCACTACCGCCTCCACGAGGACCTGAACCACCGCCCGGCAGTTGTCCGTCGCGGATCGACTTCAGCGCATCTTCCGGCGACGGCAGGTCCGCCGCATAGGCCAGACGAACGATGGCCATTTCCACGGCATCGGCGGGGTTGGGCGCGCGCCGCACCTCGTCCAGCGCCTTCAGCAGCATGGACCAGCTGCGCGACAAGGTGGCCGCTGAAATGGCCGCGCCCAGCGCCGTCAACTTTTGCGCTTGATCATTGGGCAGGCGCGTGGCGTTCGGGCCCAGCATCTTGGCGACCGAGGCCGCGTGGCAATGCTCCAGCAGGTCGTTGGTGATCTGCACCGGATCGGCGCCATAGCCGTACAGGGTGCGGAAATTCTGGAGGGCCTCGGCGGTGCGGCCTGCCATGATGGATTCAAACAGGGCGATGGTCTGGGTGCGGTCGGCAAGGCCTAGCATGTCGCGCACCGTCTCGGCGGCGACCACCTCGCCCTTCTCGCCCTGAACCAACGCCTGATCCAGCAGAGACAAGCCGTCACGGACCGAACCTTCGGCGGCGCGGGCGATCAGGGCCAGCGCCTCCTGCTCGATCTTCATGCCCTCGCGCTCGGCCACGCGGCCAAGGTGGCCCGACAGGACGTCCGGCTCCACGCGGCGCAGGTCGAAACGCTGGCAGCGGGACAGGATGGTCACCGGCACCTTGCGGATTTCGGTCGTGGCGAAGATGAATTTGGCGTGCGGCGGCGGTTCTTCCAGCGTCTTCAGCAGGGCGTTGAACGCCGCCGTCGACAGCATGTGCACTTCGTCGAGCACATAGACCTTGTAGCGGGCCTCGACCGGCGCGTAGCGCACGCTCTCGATCAGCTCGCGGATATCGCCGACGCCGGTATTGGAGGCGGCGTCCATCTCGATCACGTCCATGTGCTGGCCGGACATGATCGCCTTGTCGTGGCGACCGTGGGCGGTCAGTTCCAGCGACGGACGGTCGATGGTGTCAGTTTCGTTGTTGAGCGCGCGGGCCAGAAGGCGGGCGGTCGTGGTCTTGCCCACCCCGCGAACGCCCGTGAGCATGAAGGCGTGGGCGATACGGCCCGTGGCAAAGGCATTCGTCAGGGTACGGACCATGGCCTCCTGGCCAATCAGGTCCTCGAAGGTGCGCGGGCGGTATTTGCGCGCCAGCACCGTATAGGCTTCACCCTCGTCCGAAGGCGCAGCCTCGACGGCGGGGACCGCCTTTACAGGCTCCGGCTTGGCTTCCGCAGCGGGCGCTGGGGCCGGCTCGGCCGGTGCGCCGAACATGTCGGATGTATTGGGATCACGCTCATGCGCCTCCTCTTCAGGGGCGTCCACGTCCCACGGGGGGCCATCAAGATTGTGATCGGTATCGCTCATGCCTCAAGTCATAGCGCGAAGGCGGCGGTTTTCGCACCCCCTTCGCGCATGACCGGATGAGGAATCTTACAGATCGCTCGGCAGCTGACCGCCGTTGTCGCGGATCTTCTGGATGACCTGTTTGTGCAGCCACATGTTCATGGTCGCGGTGTCGGACTTGTCGCCGGTATAGCCCAGCTCGTCGGCCAGTTCCTTGCGTTCGGCCAGCGAGCTTTCCATGCCGACCAGCTTCATCAGGTCAACGATGGAGGTGCGCCAGTTCAGCTTCTGGCTGCGCTGCTCGTTCATGAAGTCGAGGATGCCCGCGACGTCCACGTCCTGGATCGAGGCCGGTTGCGGAGCAACCGCCGGAGCGGTCGGGGCCGGAGCCGGTGCCGGAGCCGCAGTGCCCGAAGCCGGGGCCGCGCCTGCCGCTTGATCCTTCTTTTTGAAGATGTTGCCGAAGATCTTACCAAGAACGCTCATGTCGCGGTCCTTTTCAGTGTCTGAATGGACTCTCGAAGCGAACCGCGCCCCCGACGGTTCCGTCAAAGAGCGTATTATCGTGCACAAAAAAACGCCCGTTGGCACGGACGCTGGCAAAATCAGTCATTTGTAGAAGGGTGGAGACCGCACGACCCGAAGGTGAATTCGTTGTGGCTGCTGCCTTCCGGCCCTGACCAGGTTGGCGAAGCCTTCGCCCGCACGATCTCCGAGACGGGATATGGCGCGTGGCGCAGGACAAATCAAGGGGCGAAATCAGGGTGAAAGCCCCATTCCTGTCGGCGCTTGGACCGCCTATGTTGTCGGACATGGTTCTTCAAAACACCTTTGCGGGCAATCCGCTCGACCGGTCCGGCGACCTGCGTAACGATCAGGACTGGATGTCCGCCCAAAGACGCCACCCCCAGGCCACCTGTATGGTGATGTGGGAGGGCCGCCCGCTGGTCGAGCCGCACGGCGACGAGGAGCGACTGGTCTGGCTGTCGTTTGAACATGCGCTGGATCTGGTGAAGGACCGCGACCTGTTTCTGGGGATGTGGAAAGACATTCCCGCCTTTGCCATCGAGTTCGAAGGCTCGATCGACCCGACCAACGGTCCTTGCGCCCACATGGGACGGTTTGTGGAACTGCGCGAGGCAGCCGCGATCCTGAGCGCCAATGAAGCGGCCATGGCCGGTGAGGCCAAGGGGTTGTTCGACTGGCGTCGTCGTCACGGCTTCTGTTCGGCGTGCGGCAAGCCGTCGGAACAGGCGTCGGGTGGCTGGCGCAGGGTCTGCCCCGCCTGCGGAACCGAGCATTTCCCCCGCGTCGATCCCGTCGTCATCATGCTTCCGGTCTATAAGGGCGGGGACGAGCCGATCTGCCTGCTGGGACGCCAACCGCAATGGCCCAAGGGCCGGATGTCGGCACTGGCCGGATTTCTGGAGCCTGCGGAATCGGTCGAGGAGGCCTGCGCCCGCGAGGTAGGGGAAGAAGCGGGCCTCAAGGTCACCGCCGTCCAATACCATTCCAGCCAGCCTTGGCCCTTTCCGGCCCAGCTGATGCTGGGCCTGATCGCCGAGGTCGACAGCTGTGATGCGGTGCCGGATCACTCCGAACTGGAAGCCGTGAAATGGCTGACGCGGGCCGAAGCCCGCGCCCTGATCGATGGCAGCCATCCCGATTTGATCGCACCACCGCCCTTTGCCATCGCCCACCAGCTGATCTCCAGCTGGGCGTTCGAAAGCGAATAATCAGCCGTTCAGGCTGCGGGCCACAGCACGGGCGGCCTCAAGATCCTCGGCATTGTCGACCGAGACCGGTGCCTCGTCGATGATGCCGGTCCAGATGGTCATGCCCATTTCCAGCGCGCGGAGTTGCTCCAGCTTCTCGCGCTTTTCCAGCGGCGACGGCGGCGCGGCACAGAAGCGCACCAGAGCCTCGCGGCGATAGCCGTAGATGCCGATGTGGTGCCAGATCGGCGCATCACCGTAGAGCACCGAGCGGGTGAAATAGAGGGCGCGGCCCGAGCGGCCATCCTCGTCCACAGCGACAACAGCCTTTACGACGTCGGGGTTGGCGCGCTCGCTCGCGTCTGTTTCGGCGGCGACGAGGGTCACAATATCCGCCTGACGACGGGTTTCCAAAAGGTCGGCGCAGATTTTTGACAGATTTGGCGAGGCGAACGGCATGTCGCCCTGCACATTGATAACAATGTCGTGCGCGCCGGTCGGGTCGAGCAGGTCCGCCGCCACGCGGATACGGTCAGAACCACTGGGCAGGTTCGGATCGGTCAGTACTGCTTCACCGCCAGCCGCTTGAACTACATCGACAATTTCTTGATCACCCGCCGCAACTGCGACGCGGAAACCCGATTTCGACGCCGCTTCCCAAGCGCGAACGATCATCGGCTTTCCCTCGATGTCCGCCAGCGGTTTGTTGGGCAAACGGGTCGCTGCCAAACGTGCGGGGATCAGTATCAGAGGTTTCATAGCCAGAAAGAAGTCCAGTTTCGCCCGACAATGTCGTCGGACAGGTTGATAAGGTCGCGCTAGCGTGTAAGAGACGCCAACGTAAGGAATACGCCTGAACGCCGCAATGCGAGCGGGGGGCTCATCTAGATACGGGATGCGACGACGCGCATGAGCGGCGATCTGAAGTTCAACAAGATTATGGGCGCGTGCCTGGGCACGGCCTTTGCGATCCTGGTGGTCCAACAGGTTTCGGGCGCGGTGTATCACACCAAGGCTCCGGAGAAGATGGGCTATTTCGTGGATGCTCCGGAAGAATCCGCAGGTGGCGACGCGCCGGCCCTGCCGATCGACTGGGGTACGGTCCTGCCGACGGCCGACGTTGCCGCCGGTGAAGCCGCCTTTGCGCGCTGCCAGGCCTGCCACACCATCAACGCTGGCGGCGCTTCGGGCATCGGCCCGAACCTGCACGGTGTTCTGGGCGGTCCTGTGATGCACGCCGCAGGCTTTGCCTATTCGGACGCCATGGCCAAGCACAAGGCCGAGGCTCCGACCTGGGGCTATGACGAGATCGACAAATTCCTGACTGCACCGGGCCGTTATGTTCCGGGCACCAAGATGTCGTTCGCCGGTATCCGTGACGAACAGACCCGCATCAACCTGATCGCCTATCTGCGCACGCAGGGCTCGAGCCTCGGCATTCCGGCTCCGGACCCGTCGCGTCAGCCGGGTGCTGCCGCTCCGGCTGAAGGTGACGCTGCGGCTGCCGAAGGCGCTGCAGCCACCGAAGCGACCGGCGAAGCCGCCGCTCCGGCTGCCGATACCGCTGCGACCCAAGCCGCACCGGCTGCTCCGGCAGCCTAAGGGCCAGACGTCCAGACATAGAAAAGGCGGCTCCTTCGCGGGCCGCCTTTTTTATTTGGCTGATTGTCCGGTTTTAGAAGGTCGGACGACGATAGAGTGCCGCGCCCAGCCCTGCTGCCGCAGCCTGGCCCGACACATCGGCCAGCGTCGTCTCTACGACCTTGCCCGAGTTGGCGCAGGCATGGATGACGGTTTCGGCATCAACGACCAGCGCGGCATGACCCAGCGCCTTGTCCTCGCCAGATACCCACACGACGATATCACCCGCCGTCAGTTCACCCTGCTCCAGCGAGCGACCGACCGCAGCCAGATCAACCGCACGGCGCGGGGCTGCGCGACCGCAGGCGAACAGCACCTGCTGCACCAGCCCTATGCCATCGACGATGTCAGAGCGAGCACCCTTTTCCACCGATGCACCGAGGAAGCCGCGCGCCACAGCCACGGGATCGGCCTCGAACTCGGCCACAGGCGTCAGATCGGCACCCTCAAGGCCCGCTTCGTCGCCGGTAACCAGAGCATTGAACGGATAGCGCCCCCCGTGCGAGCGCACGCGATAGGCGGGAAAACCGTGGGCAGGCTTCAGGACGGCCTCGCCGACCCAGCCCACCGTGCCATCGCGACGGCTGCGACCATAGGCGCGACCACCGCGACGGAAGAGAATCTCGAAAATCTCGCCATAGATCAGCTGGGATACACGCTGACCGTCCTCGGACAGGACGTCCGTGACCGGCTCGGCCATGGCAGCTGAGTCCAGCGCGGTGAAGCGCGGCGCACGGGTCAGACCTTCCAGAGCCTGTTCGGCCAGGTCGGCCCCCATCAGCCGTTCACCGGGGGGGATCAGTTCTGGGATCAGGGTCAAGCGCGCACCCGAGACAGACACAAAGGACAAATCGATCACCAACCCTACACGCGCTTTTCCGAAGGGGATGTTAACGCGGCGGGATCATCTGTCCCGCCGCGTCCATCATCATGCGCCTAAGCGACCCGACAGATAGTGGAACCATGCCCGCAGGGTCTGGGCCTCGCCCCCTTCGGGATAGCCGGGGCGGTTGCGCGGGTTCCACGCGAACACATCCATGTGCGCCCACGAACCCGTCTCGGGCGCGAAGTTCTGAAGGAAGAGAGCCGCCGTCACCGAACCGGCCTGTGCCCAGGCGGCGCTGTCGTTGCGAAGGTCGGCGATCTCGCTGTCCAGCGAGGCGCGATAACCCGACCACAGCGGCATGCGCCACAGCGGATCGCTGACCGCCTGACTGGCTGCCACAACGCCCTCTGCCAGTGCATCATCGGCGGTGTAGAGCGGCGGAAGTTCCGGCCCCAGGGCGATACGCGCCGCACCGGTCAGGGTGGCAAAGTCCACCGTCAGGTCCGGCTCATGCTCGCCCGCCCGGGCCAGCACATCGGCGAGGATCAGTCGGCCTTCGGCATCGGTATTGCCGATCTCGATGGTCAGGCCCTTGCGGCTGTTCAGGATATCGCCCGGACGGAAGGCATCGCCCGAGACCGCGTTCTCGACCGCGGCCACCAGCACAACGAGGCGCACCTTCAGGCCCGACTGCATCACCAGCCGACCCAGCGACAGGGCATGGGCGGCACCGCCCATATCCTTCTTCATATTGCGCATGCCCGCCGCGCCCTTGAGGTCGAGGCCGCCGGTGTCGAACACCACGCCCTTACCCACCAGCGCCACGAGCGGCAGATCGGTCTTGTCCAGATTCCAGCCGATCTCCAGCACACGCGGCGCGCGGTGGGCGATGGCGGCGCGGCCCACGGCATGGACTGCCGGATAGTTGTCTTCCAGAAGCTGGTCGCCGATGGTCACCTTCAGATCGGCACCGTTTTCCTCGGCGATCTCGCGGGCGATGGTTTCCAGCTGGAGCGGGCCCATGTCCTGCGCGGGCGTATCGACCATCTCGCGGGTCAGGTGGCAGGCATCGACGATGCGGCGCACGGCCTCGACGTCGATCCCTTCAGGGGCAACCAGACGCGGGCGCGGCTTGCCTTCGGACGACTTGTAGCGGTCGAACACATAGCTGCCGACGCCAAAGGCCACAGCCGCCACCTCGCCCTTGTCGGCGGGCAGGTTCTCGATCTTCCAGTCACCGTCCGGCAAACGGCCCGCCAGGCTGCGGATCACCGCCGGATCGAAATCCTTGGCGACCCCGAACAGGGCCTCGGCGACCTCGCCGTCTGCCCCCGGCACCAGCAGAAGCTGCCCCGGCTTGCCTTTGAAACCATTGACGCGGGCCCACGCCTCGGCGGGACCATCCAGAGCGGTCTGGGCGTCCACCAGACGGACCGGACGCGCCTTGCCCGACGGCAGCTGCAGGAAATCACGGGGTTTGGCAGACATCAGCATTCTCTTCTCGCCCTTAACGGGCATTAACCGGACCTTAGCGCAGAACGACGCAACATCATGTCACCTTCGTTCGGGAACTTCTTCATGTCGCGCACCCGCTGCCTCGCTGCAACCTTAGGTCTCGTACTGGTGTGGCCTGTCGCTGCAGCGGCCACGACCCAGACGCCAGAACCCGCCGCCGCGCCCGCACCGCGCGTTCCCGCCGATGCAGCCACACGCGCCGCCTATGATCGCGCAGACGCTCTCAGCCGGTCGCTGTTTTGGGGCAATGAGCACGCCATCAATCCGATGGACCCTGTTGCGGGCGTAAAAATGGCACAAGCTCTGCGCGAATTGGGCCAGCATGACCGCGCCGCCGAGGCGGCCCAGGGCGTGCTGACCACCCAACCGCGCAATGTCGAGGCCATGCTGGAAGTGGGCCGCGCCCATATCGCCCGCGGTCAGGCCTTTTACGGCATCGAAGCTCTGGAACAGGCCCGCGCCCTCGCCCCGCGTGACTGGCGCCCGCTGTCGCTGCTGGGCGTAGCCTATCAGCAGGTCCAGCGTAGCGCCGATGCGCAAGCGGCATGGCAGGCCGCACTGGCCCTGTCCCCTGACCAGCCCGAGGTGCTGACCAATATCGCCATCGCCCACATGAGCAGCGGCCATCTGGCCGAGGCCGAGACCCTGTTGCGCCGCGCCGCCGCCCGTCCGGGAGCCTCGCTTCAGGTACGCCAAAATCTGGCGCTGGCACTGGGCCTGCAAGGCAAGACCGGCGAGGCCGAAACCATCCTGCGCCGCGACGTCCCGCCGGAAGTCGTCGAGCAAAATCTGGCATGGCTGTCGCGCCGCACGCAGGAAATGAACGGCCAGATCCCCGCCGTTCCCGAACCGCCCGCATCGCCGACCGCACGAAGCTGGAATTCTCTGAACCCCTGATTGGCCCAATCGCTAATGCGCCACGGCTTCATTTTTGCGGTTTGAGGGCCTATCTACTTTCCCGTGATCGACGACCTTTACAGCGCCCGTATCCGGACCCTTGCGCCCAACATGCCCCAGGCTGGGCGCCTGACTGCCCCCGTGGGTCCGGGTTTGATGGTGCCCATCAGGGTCGTATCAAAGCCCATCGTTGATGTCGTCATCGACGATCAGGGCCGCGTCACCGACTTTGCCCAAGAAGTCAAAGCCTGCGCTCTGGGCCAAGCCGGTGCCGGCGTCGTCGGCGAGGCCGCAATCGGGGCCACCGAGCCCGAGATCGAGGCCGCCCGCGACGCCATGCTGGCCATGCTGAAATCCGGCGGCGAAGGCCCGACGGGCCGTTTCGAAGGGCTTCGCATCCTGAAACAGGTGGCCGACTATCCGGCCCGCCACGCCTCTTCGATGGTCGCCATCGAGGCCCTGCTGGAGGCTGTCCGGCAGGCGCTGAAACACCATACCGATACACGAACTAACATCGCCGGTGCGGCGTGAGACTTTTGCGCGGGTTGAAACCCTGTCCCTAACGGGGGATAAGCCCAGCAACCATTCTCAGCAGCCCCCGGCGAAGGGACAAATGTCTCTCTACGAACGCGGCGTCCGATTGGCCCATCGGGGCTATAAGGTCACGCTGTCACCCCTGATCGGCCAGCAGTGCCGCTTCCTTCCGACCTGTTCGGACTATGGACGCGACGCCCTGATCCAGCACGGTCCGGTTCGCGGGGGGTGGCTGACTGTACGCCGTCTCTGTAAATGCCATCCATTCGGCGGGTCGGGTTACGACCCCGTCCCTCCAGTTAAGACCAAACGATGATCAACCTTACCTTCCCAGACGGCGCCGTCCGCCAATACCCAGCCGGTTCGACGGGCTTTGACGTCGCCTCCGCTATTTCGCCGTCGCTGGCGAAAAAGGCAGCCCTTGTCGTGTGGAACGGCGAGCAGCGCGACCTGCACCGCGAGATTGAGGGCGACGGCGACTTCCGCCTTCTGATGCGCGATGACCCCGAGGCTCTAGAAACCATCCGCCACGACGCCGCCCACGTGCTGGCGCAGGCCGTGCAGGAGCTGTTCCCGGGCACGCAGGTCACCATCGGCCCGTCGATCGAAGACGGCTTCTATTACGACTTCGCCCGCGACGAGCCCTTCTCGACCGACGACTTCCCGAAGATCGAGAAGAAGATGGCCGAGATCATCGATCGCGGTGCCAAGCTGGAACGTCAGGTCTGGAACCGCGACGAGGCCATCGCCCACTTCGAGAAGATCGGCGAAAGCTACAAGGCCGAGCTGATCCGCGACCTGCCTGAAACGGAAACCATCACCGTCTATAAGCAGGGCGAATGGGCCGACCTGTGCCGTGGTCCGCACTTCCCCTCGACCAAATTCGTGGGCAAGGCCTTCAAGCTGACCAAGCTGGCCGGTGCCTATTGGCGCGGTGACAGCAACAAGGCGCAGCTTCAGCGCATCTACGGCACCGCATGGGCCACCAAGGAAGACCTCGACGCTTACCTCCAGCGCATCGAGGAAGCCGAGAAGCGCGACCACCGCAAGCTGGGCCGCTCGATGGAACTCTTCCACATGCAGGAAGAGGGCCGCGGCATGGTCTTCTGGCATCCGAAGGGCTGGGTGCTGTGGCGCGTGCTGGAAGCCTATATGCGCCGCCGTCTGGACGCCGCAGGCTATGTCGAGGTGAAGACCCCGCAGGTTCTGGACCGCAAATTCTGGGAAGCCTCAGGCCACTGGGACAAGTACCGCGCCAATATGTTTGTCTGCGAGACGGTCGAGGGCGAAACCCTGTCGCTGAAGCCGATGAACTGCCCGGGCCACGTTCAGATCTTCGATCAAGGCCAGCGTTCGTACCGCGAACTGCCGCTGCGTATGGCCGAGTTCGGCGCCTGCCACCGCTATGAGCCGTCGGGCTCGCTGCACGGCCTGATGCGCGTGCGCGGCTTTACCCAAGACGACGCCCACATCTTCTGCCGTGAAGACCAGATCGTCGAAGAGACGGCCAACTTCATCAAGCTGGCCCGCTCGGTCCACGCCGACCTCGGCATGGAAACCAAATACATCTCGCTCGGCACCCGTCCGGAACTGCGCGCCGGTACCGAAGAGTTCTGGGACAAGGCCGAGGCCCAGATGGCCGAAGCCGCCCGCGCCGCTGGCACCGAGCCTGTCGTGACCGAAGGCGACGGTGCCTTCTACGCGCCGAAGCTGGACTTCATCGTCAAGGACGCCATCGGCCGTGAATGGACCTGCGGCACCATCCAGTTGGACTATGTCCTGCCGGAACGTCTGGATGCGACCTATATCGCCGAAGACGGCCAGAAGCACCGTCCGGTCATGCTGCACCGCGCGATCCTCGGCTCGTTCGAGCGCTTCATCGGCATCATGATCGAGAACTACGCCGGTGCCTTCCCGCTGTGGCTGGCCCCGACGCAGGCCGTGGTGACCACCATCACGTCTGACGCCGACGGCTATGCCGAGGATGTCCTCGCCAAGTTCAAGGCCGCTGGCCTGCGCACCGAGATCGACCTGCGCAACGAGAAGATCAACTACAAGATCCGCGAGCACTCGGTGAACAAGGTGCCGGTCATCGCCGTCGTCGGCCGCAAGGAAGCCGAAGAAGGCAAGGTCGCCATCCGCCGCCTCGGCTCTCAGGCCCAAACGATCGTCACGATCGAAGAAGCCATCGCCATGCTGACCGACGAAGCTCTGGCGCCGGACCTGAAGCGCGCCCGCGACGGTGTCGAACACAACGTCTAAGGCCCGCTAAAGCCCAACTACAGAAAAGCCGCCGAGGGAAACCCCGGCGGCTTTTTCTATACGCGCCTTAGCTCTTGCTCTTCCGACACATCCCCCTGATCCTTTCGTCAAGGAGAGCCTGCATGTCCAAATCCAAAGTACACCTGAGAGTGATACTGGCCAGCGCTGCACTAATCGTGCTGATCGCTGCCTATGCGGCTGTACCCAAACGCGCTCACGTCAACGCGCCAACATCCTTGCCAAGCATGGAATGGGCTAAGCAGTTTGAAGCCAGTCTGGACCTAAAAACAGCACTCCCGAACGAAAGCGATGTTGAGGCTGCCAGCGAGTATGCACGATACTATTGGCTGAGCGATGACGACGCTAAACCAACGATCATTGCGTCCTATCAGAAGGCACGGCCCCAAAATATCTTGGAAAGCATGGGTCTTGTTTCCCTCGAGAAATCCAAGACAGCCCAAGGTATTTACCTAGGTGCTCCAGCTTATGAATGGTTCGACGGGGGCTGTTCCATCATCACACTCAAGATAGATCACCGCACCCAGACAATTCTCAGCGCCCAATGCAACGGTTTCGCCTAAATTGAGAAGCGTTATTCCGCTCCTCGCGAGATACTCCCTGCATACGGGGGAGGAGAAATATCGCCCCTCAAGTCGCGAGCCTCCGCGAGGCGAGCATAGGGGCGAGAGGGGCAAAGCCCCTCTCTCAAACTTAGATATGTATAGCGTGACCCAGAGCGCGGAGCGACGCCTCATGGAAGGCTTCGCCGAGGGTCGGGTGGACGTGGATGGTGCCGGCCACGTCTTCCAGCACAGCGCCCATTTCCAGCATCTGGGCGAAGCTGTTGGACAGTTCGCTGACGTGCTGGCCGACGGCCTGGATGCCCAGCAGGCGGTGATCGTTTTTATCAGCGATCACGCGCACAAAGCCGCCATCCTCGCCTGCCTCGATAGCCAGAGCGCGGCCGATAGCGGCGAACGGGAAGACGGCCTGAATGACATCGTCGCGGCCTTCGACATCCGAGACGCCCAGACCCGCCGAGACGATTTCCGGCTCGGTGAAGCAGACGGCGGCGATGGTGGTTGGGTCAAAGCGCTTGTTATGGCCCGCAATGATCTCGGCCACGACTTCGCCCTGTGCCGAGCCCTTGTGCGCCAGCATCGGCTCGCCCGTCAGGTCACCGATAGCCCAGACGTTCTTCATCGAGGTGGCGCAGCGGTCGTCGATCTTCACGAACGGGCCGTCCATGGCCACGCCCATAGCCTCCAGACCCCAGCCCTTGGTGCGCGGGCGGCGGCCCACGGTCACCAGCACCTTGTCAGCGGCAAGTTGCAGCGGATTGCCGTCCTTGTCCGTGACGTTCAGCTTGCCGTCACCAAAGCCACCAGCGCGGGCACCGAGGTAAAGCTCGACGCCGTGACGCTCCAGCCATTTGGCGACCGGATCGGTCAGGGCCTTGTCATAGAGCGGCAGGATGCGGTCGGCCATTTCCACAATGGCGACCTCGGCCCCCAGCTTGCGGTAGGCAATGCCCAGTTCCAGACCGATATAGCCGCCGCCAACGACGACCAGCTTTTTGGGCACTTCCGGCAGGGACAGCGCCTCGGTCGAGGAAATCACGTCACCACCGAACGGCAGGAACGGCAGTTCGACAGGTTCCGAACCCGTCGCCAGAATGACGTGCTCGGCGGTGATGCGGATATCGCCATCCTCGGTCGCCACGATGCAGGTCTTGGCATCCGAGAAGGTGGCCCAGCCCTTGACGACCTTGACCTTGGCCTTCTTCAGCAGGGCCGAAACCCCGCCGTTCAGCTTCTTGACGATGCTGTCCTTCCACTCGACCGTCTTCTTGAGGTCGATGGCAGGCGCAGATGCCGTAATGCCCAGCGTGCCGGCATCCGACGCCGCCTTGGCGACGGTTTCATACTTGCCCGCCGCATGGATGATGGCCTTGGACGGGATGCAGCCCACGTTCAGGCAGGTACCGCCCAGACCAGCCGATGCATCCACCAGCACGGTCTCCAGACCCAGTTGGCCGCAACGGATACCGGCCACATAGCCGCCCGTGCCCGCGCCAATGATCAGGACTTTGGTTTTCAGGTTCTGGGTCATCGTGTTCGTTCGAGAAGATATTGAAATCTAGTTGGTATGCGGTCGTGATATTCTGCAGGTATTCTAGGCGCGTAGAATGTACGGAACGATCCGTCTGATCGTTCAAAACCGAATGCGACTTCCCCGAGTTCGAGGTCCATCCGATCCCAACAAAACATCATGCGGCTATCGATACGGCGCTTGTAATCGCCCACAGCAGTTATCGAATACTCTGCCTTTGGTCGCCCCTGGATTACGTCCAGTACCTGTACAGTCGCCGTATCATCCCAGATCTCGAAGTACTCATCGAAACGAGGGGTTTCTGTGCGCACAAGCCGAGCAGTACGAACGATAGCAATCGGCGGACCGTTCTCAGAGAAAAGATCGGACCACACCGGAGGCTCCTCAGGTAAACACGCCGCCGCCTCACTCGCCGCGAACAGCGCGGCCACTGCTAAAGCTATAGCCGTGCCGCGCTTCATCGCATCACATCCAAAGCGTTGCCGGGTTTTCCAGCAAGTTCTTGATCTTCTGTACGAAAACAGCCGCGTCGTGGCCGTCGACGATACGGTGATCGAAGCTGGAGGACAGGTTCATCATCTTGCGCACGACCATCTGGCCGTCCTTGACCACCACACGATCGGCGATCTTGTTCGGACCGATGATGGCGACTTCGGGATGGTTGATGATCGGGGTGTGCACCACACCGCCGAGCGTGCCCAGCGAGGTGATGGTGATGGTCGAACCCGACAGTTCCTCGCGCTTGGCCGAACCGTCCTTGGCCGCACCCGACACGCGGGCGATTTCAAGGGCGGTGTCATAGGCATCGCGCGCCTCGGCGTGACGGACCACCGGCACCATCAGGCCGTTCGGCGTCTGGGCGGCAATGCCCAGATGCACAGCGGCGTGCTGGGTCAGGATACCCGCCTCGTCGTCATAGTGGGCGTTGATCTGCGGCTGGTCCTTCAGAGCCACGACGATGGCGCGGGCGATGAAGGGCAGGACGTTGAGCTTCGGCTTACCCGAACCCTTGTTCTGGGCGTTCAGGTGGCCACGCAGCTCTTCCAGAGCCGTCATGTCGATCTCTTCCACATAGGTGATGTGGGGGATGCGACGGACGCTCTCGGCCATCTTTTCCGCGATCTTGCGGCGCAGGCCGATGATCTTGACCTCGGTCGTACCCTCGGCCTTGGCGAACTGCGAAACCGCACCGCCCGCCACCGGAGCCACAGCCCCGCCGCGTGCCACGAAGGCATCAAGGTCGGCATGTTCGATACGGCCCGCAGGGCCCGAACCCGGCACGAAGACCAGATCAATACCCAGATCACGCGCACGTTGGCGCACCGCAGGCGAAGCCAGCGGACGCTCGCCCGGCTTGCGACCCGTCAGGGCCGGAACAGGCTTGGCATCGGCTTTCGGTGCCGGAGCCGCGGACTTAGGAGCCTCGACCTTGGCCGGAGCGGGAGCCGCCGCAGCGACAGGCGCTGCCGCCGGAGCCGCGGCCACATTGCCCGCGCCCTCGACATCGAAGCTGACCAGCGGACCACCGACCGGCAGGGCCTGACCCGCCTCGCCGTGCAGCTGAACCACCTTGCCCGCGACGGGCGAGGTCAGTTCCACCGTGGCCTTGTCGGTCATCACCTCGGCGACGATCTGGTCTTCCTCGACCATATCACCAACCTTGACGTGCCAGCCGACCAGCTCGGCTTCAGCCGTGCCTTCGCCAACGTCCGGCAGCTTGAACACATAGTTCCCCACGGTCGCAACGGCGACAGCGGGGCCTTCGGAGGCGACTTCGGGTTTCGGTGCCTCAACGGGCACCGGCGCTTCTACAGCAGCCGGAGCCGATGCAGGGGCTTCTTCCTCAGCCTCGGCATTGCCTTCGCCTTCAACTTCGAACTCGACCAGAGCGCCGCGCACCGGAAGCATTTCGCCCGGCTCGCCGTGCAGCTTGGTAACCTTGCCCTCGACCGGAGAGGTGATCTCCACGGTCGCCTTGTCGGTCATGACCTCGGCGACGATCTGGTCTTCGGACACCGCGTCACCGACCGCGACGTGCCACTGGACCAGTTCGGCCTCGGCGGTGCCTT
>NZ_CAMZFB010000001.1 GCF_947305955.1 uncultured Brevundimonas sp. | reverse complement strand
CTCAAATCAACCTCGGACTCTCGTTATGGCTGGATGAGAAACGGGGGTCACGTCAGCCAACGGTTTTTCCAGACCGTCCAGAACAAGATGCACTGGGCAGCCCATGGCCACACAGCGGCAGAGATCGTGGCGGCACGCGCTGATGCTTCGCAGGACCATATGGGTCTGACCTCATGGGCAAACCAGAGCAAGGCTGGCCTTCCGCGCAAGGGCGATGTTCATGTGGCCAAGAATTATCTCGCGCAAGACGAGATTGAGGCCCTGAACCGCATCGTCACAGCCTATCTGGAGTTTGCCGAGCTACAGGCCATGGGGCGCAAGCCCATGACCATGCAGGGTTGGATCAGCAAGCTGGATGATTTCCTGAAGCTGGGTGACCGCGATGTGCTGACCCATGCCGGTCGCATCTCGGCTGATGAAGCCAAGCTAAAGGCGCATGAGGAATATGAGCGCTGGCACCAACGGCAGATCAATGCCCCAAGTGCGGTCGAGCAGCATTTCCTCGAGGCGGCCCAAAACGCCAAGCGTATTGCCACTGAACGATCAAAAGGAAGAAAGCCTTCTTGAGGTCGACCTCCCTTTAACGAGAAACCTGACCCCTGAGGGATTCATAAAGGCGACCGGGTCCCATTAGAGTGCTGATGATGCCATCCTGAATGGTTGTCGAAGCTAGCGCTTGCCTGCTCATGTCAGTATGAGTGTCCAGTGCGTCCATAATGGCATCCACAACAGCCTTTCTAAGGGCAGGCGAATTGGCAAACTGATCTTTCATGTTTCCGTTGGCCTGCTGCACGAGAATGTCGTTGTCCATCAACTTGCCTTTGACGGCCGTATGGTAAGAGACGTGATCGTTGTCGGTTACATCGCCCGTGAACAGGTCATTCATTTTTCTTACGATTTCGGACAACAGGGCCTTCTCTTTGTCTTGAGGGCTTGCTGATCCTGCGCCGGTCATAGGGGCGAGTTTCTCGCCTTCGTCACCCAAAATAAGGGCTGTTTTGCCTTTTGACTTAAGCTTGTGGTGGGTAAGCGTCACTTGGCTAAGGTCTACGCCTTCGCGTTCACGTCCGAAGTCCAGAGACTTGATTAGGTGGCGGTAGAACATGTCACGCGCCTCGATTGCGGTGGAGCCGTAATCAAAGATTTGCGACAGGAAAGCATAGAGGCGGCGGTAGGCTCCCATGTTCGATTTGAATACGATCAAGGCATCCTGAGCCTGTTTGGCGGCTTGGATAGCTTTGTTGTCATTCTTGGCCGTCGCCGACACTTCATCGGCCTGAGCAGCTTTAAACTGCTTCAGCAAGCGGTCTGCGACCGGTTCGATAGCGGCACGCAGTTCCTTATGGGTGGCCTTGGGATCAAGTTCGGTTTTGACGACCCGCTCGACTTCGTAATCGTCATAGTAGCCTAAGGCGTCGAGTTGCTGGCGCAGATCAAGAACCTGATCTGGGTCTGTGACGTCCTCCAACTCTGCGGTTTCATAGTAGGTGCGGAAAGCTGCTAGGATGTCGTCAGCACTGTTAGCGAAGTCGAGGACGTAGGTCGTGTCCTTCTTCAGGTCGCCCTGCTGCCAGGCACGGTTCAGACGAGATAACGTCTGCACGGCCTGAATGCCGGATAGTCTACGATCCACATACATGCCGCAAAGCAGAGGTTGGTCGAAGCCCGTCTGGAACTTGTTGGCCACCAAGAGGATGTGGAACTCGGAACCCTTGAACGCTTCTCGAATATCGCCCTTGAGGGTTGGGTTTACGGTCTTGTTGGTTTCAGTGAAGGCGTCAGGACCGCTCTCCTCGTCCGTCACTTCGCCCGAGAAGGCCACCAGAGTGCCTAAACCGTAGCCCTTCTCTTTGATGTATTTCTGGATAGCGAGTTGCCAGCGAACTGCCTCTTTACGGCTTTCCACGACAACCATTGCTTTGGCCTGACCTCCCAGTAGGGGCATGACCATTTCGCGATAGTGCTCCACCACGATCGCGACCTTCTGAGCGATGTTATATGGGTGCAGTTTCACCCACTTCATCAGCGCCTTCTTAGCAGCGCTTTGCTCGACTTCGGTGTCATCCAGTTCAGCGCCTTCACTTGCCAGTTTGAAGGCCAGGTCATAGGGCGTGTAGTTCTTGAGGACATCTAGGATGAAGCCCTCTTCGATAGCCTGTCGCATGGAATAGACATGGAATGGTGCAGGTAGGTTGTCTGGTCCTGCTGGCGCGCTTGTGTCGGGGCGTCGCCCGAACAGCTCCATTGTCTTGGCCTTGGGGGTTGCTGTGAAAGCGACGAAGCTGATGCCGTTGTCTGCAGCCTTTGAGGTCATCTGCATTGCCAGAATGTCCTCGGTGCTGATCTCGCCACCATCCTGAAGGTCTTTTAGCTCTTCGGCTGACAAAACCTGCTTGAGCTTGGCTGCGGCTTCACCAGTTTGGCTGGAGTGTGCTTCGTCTGCGATCACGGCAAACCGCTTGCCGGTGGTGGCTGCCAACTCCTGAACGGCTTTCAGCGCAAATGGGAAGGTCTGGATTGTGCAGACCACTATCTTCTTGCCACCGGCCAAAGCCTCGGCAAGCTTTTCACTCTTGGAGCCGTCCTTATTGGTGATCGTCGCAACTACGCCCTGCGTGCGTTCAAACGAGAAGATTGCTTCTTGAAGCTGGGTGTCGATGACGTTGCGGTCGGAGACGACCACCACCGTCGAGAAGATCTTCTCGTTGTTGATATCGTGCAGATCGGCCAGTTGGTGGGCTGTCCAGGCAATCGAGTTGGTCTTGCCTGAGCCTGCCGAGTGCTGGATCAGATATTTCTGCCCCGGCCCTTCGTTCAGGATGGCTGATCGAAGTTTGCGGGTTGCATCCAGTTGATGAAAGCGCGGGAAGATCATGCCGGTCAGCTGTTTCTTCTTATCACGCGTGCCGATCATGTAGCGGCCCATGATTTCCAGCCAGCTGTCCGGGGCTAGGATTTCTTCCCAGAGGTAGGCGGTGCGGTGACCGATAGGGTTGACCGGATTGCCCGCGGCACCTTCATCACCTCGGTTGAAAGGCAGAAAACGCGTCTCTGTGCCGCTGAGGCGCGTGGTCATCATCACTTCGCGGTCTGACACCGCAAAATGAACCAAGGCCCCACCGGGGAATGAAAGCAGGGGTTCGGGCTTTTGCCCCTTCTCGTATGGATTGCGGTCAAAGCGGTATTGGTCAACCGCGTCCTGAATGTTCTGGGTAAAGTCGGTTTTCAGTTCGAGCGTTGAAACCGGTATGCCATTCAGGAACAGCACCAGATCGATGCATTTCTCGTTGTGCAATGAATAGCGCACTTGGCGGACAACCCGCAGTCGGTTGGCCTTGTAGCGAGCAAGAACTTCGGGATTGAGGTCCATTGCAGGCCGAAACTGCGCAAACTGGAGCGGGGCACGTAAGCCGACTACATCAATGCCGCTACGGAGCACGTCTAGGGTGCCGCGGGCATCCAACTGTTTGCGGATACGGTCCAGCAGAGCAACTTCACCGTGCTTGGATTTAGCGTCAGTCCAAGCCTTCGCTTGTGTCGCTTCAAACCAAGCCGTGACATCTGATGGATAAAGGGCACGCGCGCGATCATAGCCGCTGGCATCACCATCAGATTTAGGGGCACCATAAAGCCAGCCGATGGCTGACAGGTGATCGCAGATGACGTTCTCGAAACCGATTTCTTTATGCGTGCCCATCACTTCCCCCTGACCACCGTTAGCTACGCAGCTCGGTGGCTTCCCATTCCTTGTAGGTCTGGCCTGATGCTGTCTTCCAAGCGGTGGTGCCATTAACGTTGTAGCCCAGCACTACAGCTCCTGCGGCACTTGGTGATCTGAAGGCATAGCTCTGGCTAAAGACGTAGTGTTCGCCTTGTCGCTGCAGGACGCCGGTAGAGACAAGGTCGCGGATTAGGTTGGTGTATGAGCCAATACCTGAGACGACATCTTCCTTGCCTTGCGCCATCGATCCGGCCTGCACAACGAACTCTCCGTCGATCAGAAAGGCATCAGCGCGTAGCTTGTGCTTGGCGCTTTCCAGATAGAACGGGATTGCTTCTGCTGATCCGACTTCCGTGCGGCCAGACGACGGTTCAAAGGCTTCTGCTGAGACTGCGCCGGTTGGCCTCACCTTTTGCACAAACATGTCGATGCGGACGGCGGGTAGAACCATGAACAGGTAGTCTAGGAAGGCTTCCATATTGGCGCGCGCAGCTTCCGACAGGCTGGGGCGCGGTGGTGTGTTGCCGTTGTTCAGCGGCATCGTGCCCACTTTTTTGGCTTCTTCGACCAGGCGGGACTCAAGATATTTTGCGTGAGCTTTGTGAAGGTTGTTGGCGGCGGACGTCACAAGAATGGCTGACGTCCACCAATCCTTGTCTCCGGTCTCATGGTTTTTGATGCGAGACGCGAGGTCCTCTGCTTCCCCGATATAGGCGAGGGGCACCTCGTCACGTTCGCCTAGTAAGATATAAACGCCGGTGTATTTCGCTTCTTGTCGTGCGAGAGCCTCTTTCAGGCGTGTGCGAGGAGTAACCAGCACATGGCCAGTCCAATTGAACACCTCGGCTGTCAGCATGCCGTCGGGGCGTCCATCAATGAAGTAAAGCTCCAGGGACCTGCCATTCACTGCACTGGTCATGACGGCAACCTCTGAACGCGCGGTCGTAGCGCTCGATCCAATCGTATCATTGCCTCGACCATACGTTCTTGGATACCGGGCAAATCATCCGGGCTAGAGCGATAGCCACCTTCTTGATTGAAGATGATGGCACGTCCGTTCTGCCCCTCTTCTTCTTTCCAGATGAGCGGGCTACCGAAGTCAGCTTCGATCTCGGCTCGCTGGTCGCGCAAGGCGGCAAATGCCGCAGGGTCATCATAGACCCACAGCGAAATGGAGTTGTCCGATTGCCTGACGGTATAGACCAGATTGAAACCGCCGCGGCCTATGCTGGCATTGATCCAGTTGTCCTTGGTGGGTGATCGCGTCGCCCCAGCTGCACCGTGGACTTTTGCAGCCGCAATCAGCCCTTCCCAGAAACGATAGCGTTGGTCGTGGCGCTCTACGCGTTCCTTGCGTTCGGCCTGTCGCTTCACACCGATCTGGGTCTGGAACTCGGCAGCTTCTGGGAGGGGGATCAGTTGCTGTATGTCCATCAGAACGCGCCCGTCTTCCAGCTTGTAGGGCTTCAGGCGCACACAGCGAATGTCGATGTCGCGCTCGCGCAGCCACATAACCGAGGTGGTCAGTTCCTTGCTGAAGTCCGCAGAGGCCAGAATGATGCGGGTGTCTTTGGCGAAATCGTCTTCGACCGGCTCGTCCCAATTGAGGAAGGACAGGATTTCAGCGCGGGCGGCGTCATAGTCCACCGTGCCGCTCTCGTTGCGGGGACGCGAGCGGGCATAGGTTTCGACAGCCTGATCAAAGGTCATGGCCGAGACCATGGCCGCGTAGCGGATGGCCTGAAGCTCCATGTGGCCGCCGTCGCTAGTGCGCTTCAGCTCGACCACCACCAGATTGGCATCGGTGTCGAGGCACAGAAGGTCGATGCGGCGGCTGCTGTCCTGCCAATCGCTGAACTCTTCAGCCAGGACCATCAGGCCTTCTTCCAGACAGTCGATACGGTCTTTCAAAAGGCGCTGGATGTCCCCGCGCTCGCTTAGTTTCTCAATCTCGAAACTGGTCGCATTGACCGGTGCCAGACTGTCGTGGCGCACTTCATAAATCGGCATTCAGGCCTCCCCGCCCAAATCGTCCCGCAACTCTGCCAATAACCGATTAAGCGGCTTCGCTTTCGATGTTCACCAGTCCGCGCACGTCGATCTTGCCCGTCACGGCAGCTGAGATGAGTGCGGCGCGGCGTTCTGTTAGCAAAGTAATCGCCTCCTCTGAGTGGCAGATCAGGCTCTCAAACTCAGCAAAGCGCAGATCCAAGAAGCTGACGATTGCTTCCTGCTCCTTCTTTGGCGGAACAGTAAATTTGTGCGACCGAACCTGATCCAAACCCAAGCCCTGCTTTAGGCCATACATTGAAAGGCTCAACTGCTCTTGGCCAGCGTATGAAAACATCGCGTAGGCAAGAAAACGTCCGCTTAACTCAAGCCCACGCGGTCTGAGTAGGCAAACGTGCTGATTAATGTATGAGGCTTCCGGCAGTTCACGGATATGAGCCACTGCGCCCGTCCGCCCACCTGTAATGCAAACCACGACATCGTCATGGCGGAGCCGCGCTCTCTCTGCATCGGCATCGTCAGGAGGTGTAATCAATGTAGCATTATCAAAAACTGCTTCCATCGCTCTTCCGATGCACTGGCTCTGAAAGAACAATGAGCCGCTTTCGCTCTGCATATCGGACCAGCCTCTGGGTCCTGATGTAGCAAGGTCAATCATGCGCTTCACCGCCACGACATCCCAATGCGCGGGGACGTGGCCGACCCATTCGATGCCGGAGTCCTTCATCGGGGCGTCGAGGTTGAGGCCCTTGGTGACGGCGTGGGAGATGACGGCCTGACGCTTTTCCTTCAGCAGTTCGATCAGCCGCGTCTGCGCCTCGATCAGCGCGTCGATCTTGCCGGTCTCCCGATCCAGAAACGCAGCGATGGCGGTTTGTTCGGCAGATGATGGAAGCGGGACTGGAGAAGAATGCGCCACTTCTCGGCTAAGGCCGGGAACGCCGGTGTCTTGGGAGGTCTGCGAAAGACCTAATGTATGCAGAACCCAATATAGCCATCTAAGGTTTACCTGGCTGCTGTTCTCATCGATGTAATAGACTGTGTCGATGGCGAACCCTGCGTCATCGCTCCATGTTAACGCGCCACAGGAACCCTTACGCCCTACAAAAATAACCGGTTCTGACGTGTTAGCTACATTGTGCTGGCCAACGGGGCCGTTTGAACCGAATACCTTAACATCACCTGGTATTCGTAGCTCTGACGCTAACGCATCGCCATATACAAGCGTTGCTATTCGCTTTAGTTGAGCGATCATCCAGCTAGTTGGCATGTGGCCAATTGTAGCTACGCCGCTGTCCTTATAGCTCTCGTATGCAGGCGCGCTCACGCGGCCATCTCCTCTATCATGGCCTTGATGCGGTCGGTGACCTCGAGCAGGTCGGCGTCGATCTCGGACAGGTCGCGCGGCGGCTCGAAGACATAGAAGTGGCGGTTGAACGGGATTTCATAGCCCGTCTTGGTCTTGTCGTGGTCGATCCAGGCGTCGGGTGCGTGGGGCTTCACCTCGCGCTCGAAATAGGTCTGGATGTCCTCTGACAGGGGCACGTTCTCGGTGTCGCGGCGCGAGGTGTCGGGCTGGGGCTGCCCCTTCTTCTTGCCCTTCAGGGCCACGACCGGATTGCCGTTCTCATCCATCAAGGGGCGCTCGACCGTAATGGTGCGATAGCCGAAGCTTTCGTTCGGCATGATCTTGGACAGCGGGGCCAGCTTGATTTTGCCGCCTTCTGGGGCTTGTGGTGCCTGCTCGCCCTTTAGAACGACCTCAGTGCCAACCTCTTTGCCACCAGCATCGATAATGCGGGCAAGATTGGCCTCGGCAAAGTCACCAAACAGGCGCGTGAGGGTGGCAATGTCTGCTTCACCCAGCTCCTTTCGCTTGGACCCAAGCGACTTGCGCATTTTCTGCCAAAAGCCGGAGCCGTCGATGAGCTGGACCTTGCCCTTGCGCTCCGCCGGTTTGCGATTGCTCAGGATCCAGACATAGGTGGCAATGCCGGTGTTGTAGAACATGTCGGTTGGCAGGGCGATGATGGCTTCGACCAGATCGCTTTCCAGCACATGGCGACGGATCTCGCTCTCACCCGAACCGGCACCACCGGTAAACAGGGGCGAGCCGTTTAAAACGATGCCAAAGCGGGCACCGCCTTGCGCGGCCGGACGCATCTTAGACAACAAGTGCATCAGGAAGAGCATGGACCCGTCAGAGACGCGCGGTAGGCCCGGGCCAAAGCGTCCATTGTGGCCTTGCTGGTCGTGCTCTGCGCGGACAGCCTTTTCGACCTTTTTCCATTCAACACCAAACGGCGGGTTCGACAGCATGTAGTCGAATTTTTGATCGGGATGGCCGTCGTCGGACAGGGTGTTGCCGAAGATGATGTTGCCGACATCCTGACCCTTGATCAGCATGTCAGCCTTGCAGATGGCATAGGATTCTGGGTTCAACTCCTGACCAAACAGAGAGACCGAAGCCGACGGGTTCATGTCTGTCAGGTATTCTTCGGCTACAGACAGCATGCCACCGGTGCCCGCTGTCGGGTCATAGATGGCGCGAACGATTCCGGGCTTGCTGAGCAGGTCATCGTCTTCGACGAACAGCAGATTGACCATCAGTTTAATAACTTCACGCGGCGTGAAGTGCTCACCGGCTGTCTCGTTCGACAGTTCCGAGAAGCGACGGATCAGCTCTTCGAAGACCAGACCCATCTGATAATTGCTGACGGATTCTGGGTGCAGGTCGATCTGGGTGAACTTCTCAACCACCTGATAGAGCAGTCCGCTCTTGGACAGGCGGTCGATCTGAGCGTCGAATTCGAAACTGTCGAAGATGTCGCGCACTTCCGGGGAGAAGGCCTGAATGTAACCCCGAAGGTTGATGGCGATATTATCTTGGTCGCCCATCAGCTTTTTCAGGTCAAAAGGCGAAGTGTTGTAGAAGGTCGCGTCCGACTTGCGGCGCAGGAATGGATCTGGGGCTACCCCTTGCTGAGTGCGGTTGGCCAGTTCAGCCAACACAGCTTCCTTGCTGTTGGCGAGCACACAGTCGATGCGTCGCAGGACAGTCAGGGGCAGGATGACCTTGCCATAGTCCGACTGTCTGTAATCACCGCGCAGAAGATCGGCGACGGACCAAAGGAAGGCGGACAAGGCTTGCTGGTTCATGGATACCCCACTGGACGTGTGAGGACGCTGCATCACCAGTTGGAAAGGTTCAGTTAACCGTCTGCCGAGGAGGCGACTGTCAGGTCGAATATGTTCAGTATTCGAGATGAAATAGGGGCCTGATCGCTGACTTCACATCTCCAGACTGTGTCAACCTTCCAGCCGCGGTGGGACAGGACACAAGTAAATATGGCCAATTCTTTTGATCGAGTGTGGGCGTCAGGGAAAGACCACTTCAAAGATGTGGGGCACCCATGAAGGTAGTGTTGGCAGTCGCAGACGAAAATGGCCGTCTTCCACCGGGGAAAGACTAAGTGGGGGTGCCCAGGAAGCTCGCGAGCGGCTTTCCGAAAGCGAAAACCGCGACGGTGAAGAGCATTGGCGAGCGTCGAAAGTGTCGCGCTTTCGGCTTGAATAGGTTTTGGCTTTTGCATCAGGTGCGGCCTACTTCAAAAATAAGCCTCTGAAAACTATCAAATATTTTAATGATTTTTGCCGCACTAAGAGGGATAATTTCCATATAGATAGTCTGTCACTCAACGCCGGGCGGAGAGCGACCGCAGCGGGCGCTCCTCGGTGATGAAGGAGAGTGTCAGTAATGCGTGTCACCGAAAACGGAGCTGCGCCCAAGAGCGTCCCAGTAGTTGGGATCAGGCCGTCGCTTGGATTGCTTTGCACCAAGGAAGCCGCTCGGCTTCTAAAGCTATCGCATCGCACTTTGGAGAAGTGGCGCGGGACTGGAGAAGGCCCGAGCTATTGCCGAGTCGGTGGTAGGAATATCCGCTACCGACCCGAAGACATTAATCTGTTCATTGAAGGGCAGCAGCAGCGTGACGCTCAAGGATGGGCGGCATGAACGCTTGTTGGTGTCACGACCGCAAGCGGTGCCCCGTATGCGCCGCAAAAACCAGAAAGCTGCGTTATTCAGTCACGTGTCCGGTTGACGCGGTCGAGCAGAAAGCAAGGCTTCGCAAGCTGCGAAAGCGAGTGGGCTATAATTCGGGCGCATATATTGTCGTCCATAACGACGACTTGTTGCCTGATCGAGATATTGTTCGAGCCGTGCTCAACGAGGAGATGTGGGTCCTCTACGTCGGAAAGAGCGACGCTAGCCTTTCAGCCCGCGTCTTGTCGTTTTCAGGTGCGTTCACAGGGCAATCCTGCACATTGCATCATGCAGGCCGGCTTGCCCGGGAACTCGTTGGAAATGAACTGGAGCCGGACTTAGTCCGCATTATAACCATTCCATATCCGGATGCGTGTTCTCTGGAGGACGAGTTGCTGTGGGGGCTGTCCGAAAAGAGTCGGGCGTTTCCCCGGTTGAATCAAAAGGGGCCAACTCGACGTGCTGGATCGTCTAAGGTCGTCAGACTACCGGATGTCAGGTCGCTGCTTAATGGAGCGATCGATGTGGCAGGGAAAAGGGTGGATAAGTGAACTTTTCTGCTCTGCTACAAAGTTGCTGCAAAAGCTGCGCAGCGCGTCGCGAAGCCGACAAGAATGTGACCGGTAAGTCTCTATATTTATTAGGGAAAAGGTGGTGCCGCTTACGTGACTCGAACACGTGACCCCCGCATTACGAAATCTTGGGAAGCGGCACATAAAGTTTATATATTACAATGGATTGATGGGGGCGATGGGTAAGGTTTGTGGCCCGACCCATCAACGACCCACGCTGGCCTATAGGGCTGAATTAGGCGCTCCCTAAGTTACGATCGATAACTAGGAGGCGGCCTAGAATTCGACCCGCGCTATACCCGCAAGATGGCTGGTAGGGCTTCAATCAATCAGGTTTGAATCTATAGTTGAGAACATTGATCTATTAAGCTTGGAATAAGCGTTATGGGAATCTCTGGGGGGAGATATCGTGAGTTCGAACGTGCGCGGGAAGAAGACGGCGCGTAAGGCAGTTAAGCGCAACCAAGCTTCGCCTCCTTCGAAAAAGTGGGAGCCAGCTAAACGAAAAGAGATTTCGCCATCAGCAGCTAGAACCATCGAGCGTTTGCCGTCGATGTCGCTCGCTGACACTGTGAGGGTATGGCACAACGCCATTCAGATACTCGGCTCAAAACAGAAGAAGGCATTTTGGCCAGCGGCGCAGCAAGTGCTGGATGGTGTCGAGAACGAGTGGTTGAGACGTCGTCTTAATCCGGCCTCTCAAGATGACTTTTTTAAATGGCCCTCCACTGATGCACCTGGAGGTAATGGTTCAATTTCTTCTGATGGATGGGTTGCGGAGGGAGTCTTGGGCTTCTTGGAATATCGTGTCGGCAAGACCGCAGATTTGTCTACGCCGCTGCGTCAAAGCATCCTCACAAAGGTATTTGAAGGGGTGATACCTCCAGCTTTTCCTCCTGCATACCTCGATCAGTGGGGGGAACCAGGAAGCGCAATCCGTCTTCGTAAGATTGCGGAAAGTATCGCTGCATTTGCACGAAACGCTAAGCGCCGCTCCGACAGCCGGTTGGATCAGGCCATTGAAGATTGGGAAAGTGACCTAAGGTATCTTTATCTAGGATTTTATGTAGGTAGGTTCGGTTTCGGATGGCCGTCTACGCATCTTTAGTTCTGGGTCACATAGATCATTTTCATGCCCTAACGCTTAACGCCGGACAATTCTCTGCGATTGAAGATCGTACCGGTAAAGGTGCAACTGCTTTTCCTGGATCAGCTTGGCGGCTTGGCTGACGTGTTCCGGAAGAACGTAGAACCACTCTCTTGGGTGGATGGTTTTGCCGTAGCGATCATTGATGAATAGGCCGTTCGGGCGAGCCTCATCAAAGAAGCGGTGCAACAAGGTTTCGACGGTCTGGCGAGGCAGATTTTTCAGGCCAAACTCTGCAACGATCTCGACCGGTGCCAGTAGGAAAGTCGGATCATTTCGGGCGTCGGCAATGCGTCTGCGTACGTCTTGGCTGGTAACGCCAATCTTGTGCAGGATCATGCGTTTTTCCTTGATCACTGGCTCGTCGGACAGTGAGCGCAGAACGTAGATCGTCCCGGACAAGTTAAGGCGATCAGCTTCCCATTCGGGATCGAGGGGACCTAGCCCCACCTTATTTACGGTGCGGGCGGTTGGATCGTCATTGAGCGATTTACGGAAAGACGACATCAGTGGGTCGCTTTCAGTACCGTTTGAGAAGATCACACGAAGCCGATGGTCACGAGAACCGCCCCGCATCATCATTTCAGACTTTTCGGCGATCAAGGCGAGCAGACCGTTGCGGATGAATACATCCCCTTCGATCGGTTCGATCACTGCCCATTTCTTGACCGGTAGGGCCTTTCGCTCTCCACTTTCTAGTGCAGCTTGGACTTCCTCGAAGCGAGGCTCAAATAGATGGAAGTCGCGGCACGGCACAAAATCAGCACGGTGATCCGGCGTGTGTCTTTCAGCGGCGGCTGTGACATGTTCGAGCTTGATCAGCGTAGCATCCACGTCGAGGCCATCATCCCCGAAGATATCGTCTAAGCTATCTGGAATATCGCTCTCATCTGGTTCTTCTCGCCAATCCCGTAGCGCGACCTGTTCGGTAGGTTGATAGCTCTCGGGCGATATTGTGGACCAGATAGTACCAAGGCGCATTTCGTCATGGCTTGGAGCGTCTGGATCGGGCCAGCGTTCATGCTTGGCATAGAAGGCTTCGACTTCCTGCCTGATAGCGGCGTCTTTGTCGGCGCTCGAAGATCGTATGTTGGCGGCTTTGACATCCAACAGGCCAAAGTCATCCGGTTCGGCAAAGATTTCATTAAGAGTCGGGCGAGCCATGATCAGAGGGCACCATCACGCATGCGTTTGGCTTTTTCCTGTTTCAGCCAAGCCAGAGCTTCTGCCATCCGCTTTTCTAGCGGGTCAGCAGAGTGGGGGTTCGGTTCGCGGCCTTCGGAAGCTCTGAACGCCTTGATGCGTGGCCACAGCGTTCGGGCTTCAGCTTCAGTCATGGTGATGCGCTGAGCGATGATTGCGGCCTGGACGTTGGACAGCAGCGGGGCGTCCAAGGATTTAGACATCACCTCGAAACGTTCTTGGAAGGTGTTCACGCTGTCGATCAGTTCGATATCAATATCGCGGACATTGATGAACTTCTTGACCATCTGAAGCAGGGTGTTTGGTGCTGAACCCAGATCCTCATCTTCTTCCGCAGCGGAGGAACTGTCTGTGGGCGCTGATCCCTCGAAGATAGTGCCAGCTTCCTGCATGCCGCGCTCATATTCCTTGCGGGCGAGAGTGACGATGTTCATTTGGGCGGAAAGCTGCTGACGAACAGCCTCAGTCTCTTCCTCCCCAAGCGTAGGGTATTTGCGCTCGATGATGTCGGTGAACACCATCTGGGTCATGACTTCGGGGGCTGTGTCCGGCGAGATGGCGCGTTTGTCCATTTCCTGACAGGCGGCGGCCATCAGGTCGTGCATATCCTTTTCACAAATCTCGCGAGCTCGCTGTGTAGGCGGCTCTATCAAGCCCTTGATGCCGATAACGACATTGCCGTTTTCATCGGTGCTAATTGGAGCGCGAATATCGCCATCTTCGCGGCGGTAGAACTTAAAGTTCGGAGCCAGAACCTGCTCCATCAGCAGCGAGCCGGAAATGGCCTTGAGCATGTCATTGACTGCATCGGTCACAAGTCCAGTTTCGACGCCGGGTTCTGCAACGAGGTTCGTAAAGGTGGCCTTGGGCTTACCCGGAGCATCGCGGGTTGCCCGTCCGATGATCTGGACGATTTCGGTCAGCGAAGAGCGATAGCCGATGGTCAGGGCGTGCTCACACCAAACCCAGTCAAAGCCTTCCTTGGCCATGCCGAGCGCAATAATGATATCGACCTTGGCGCGATCGGCTACATCGTCACGCTTGCCGTCAGGGCTTTTGATTTCGCGAGACAGGGCGGCTTTGACGATATCGCGTCCTGGGCCGTCATCGACTAGATCGGCTACCTTGATGAGGCGGCCATCGGGGCGGCGGATAAGGTCGAAACCGGTTTCCGGATCGCGGCTCTCATGGACGCCGATCAGGTCGATGATCTTGCCGACCTCGTTGAATTTGTCGTCAAAGGCCTCAGACGACCCACGGTGCGGAATGTGGACGATGGTCTTCTGGTCTGGGTTCAGAACGTCGTCGAGGCCATTGATGTAACGACCTTTATAGAAGGCATAGTTGATGCCGAGCGCCTTGAGGTGCTCATAGCCCTCTAGCTGCTCGTAATAGCTATAGGTGACGATGGTGAAACGATCTTCGTCTTCGGGGCGCAGCACAGGGTCTGCATCGCCCCGGAAATAGCTGCCCGTCATTGCCATCAAATGGCATTCGCCGCGATTGAGCAGGCTACGCAGGATCACGCCAAGCCGGTTGTGGTCCGAAGCCGAGACGTGGTGGAATTCGTCGATAGCGATGAAGCAGTTATCAAACGCTTCGATACCCAGCTTTTCGGCGACCGCTTCAAACCCAAAGCGGAAGGTGGCGTGGGTGCAGATCAGAACCTTGGCGTCAGAGGCTAAAAATGCCTCAAAGGCTTTGACCTTCTGATTGCTGGCATCATCACCGGTCAGACATAGGTTCCAGGCGTCATCAACCTCCCAGTTGGCCTCAAAGCCATAGGACATCAGGTCCGTGGATCGGAACGACCCGCCAATAGAGGTTTCAGGCACGCAAACAATTGTCTTGGCCAGTCCCTGATGGCGCATCTTATCGAGTGCGATGAACATCAAAGCGCGGCTCTTGCCTGCTGCAGGTGGGGCTTTCAGCAGCAGGAACTGAGCGGCACGTGCAGCATAGGCGCGGGCCTGCATTTCGCGCTGACCCAGAACGTTGGTGCTGGCCTTGGACTTACCAAAGCTGACGTTGACGACTGAACCCATAACCTATTTTCCCATCCCCATAGTGTCGGCGGTTTGCCCGCTGTTATTTGCCCAATGACTTCATCTTGGCGGCGTAAAGCTTGAAGAGATGTTCAAGCCGCTCACTGTCGTTTCGGAACGGGCGACCGATATACATGGTCTCTAGCAGTTCGTCGTTCTCGCGGTGTGCCTCGCGCAGATCGTCTGGCATCTTGTCGGGATCATAGAGGTCCGCAATGGTCTTGGGATGATGCAGGTAGCGCGTCTTAAGGATCTTGCGGGCAGAGGCTGTCAGGGCTTCCAGCTGAGCCTCAGTGAACTTGGGCACTGGGAAGGTGTTCCAGCCCAAGGTGTTGGAATAGCGGAAGCGGCTTTCCAAGCGGCCACATACCGTCCCGATCCAAACCAGATGTAGCTTGGAGGCGATCAGGGCAATGCACCATTCCGGGGCGTCATACAGCACTTGGTTCAGGTCAGACGAAATCACATCCGAACTGACAAGGGTAACGGGCAGATAGGGGCGGCGTTCGGATGTAACGCGGGGGATGAGAATAGCACTTTGCTTGGGTGCGACATGCTCGCGGAACTGGTGAGGGCGTTTGGCAAGTTCCCGCCCACCTTTGTCCTTCATGTTTAGTCGGGCAATACGAGTTGCCTCGATCTTGTTAGCGATCTCTGGGATATCTTGAGCATCTCTGAGCTCATCATCAGAAATCCAAAGACAATAGCGTTCAACGCCCTTCACGACCTCTTGCGAGCCCATGAAGCTACGAATGAAACGTGCGGCATGCGGCGCAGAACTTAGCAGCTCTTCCCGGTCTGAAGGGAGAAGAAGCAAGTTTCCTGCATCATATGGCATGCAGCCAAAGTTCATTTCCCATAGGCCAAATCGACTTTTGTTTGACGGTTCGATGTAGACGTTTGAATAGTCCAACAAATACGAATTAATGTTGCTCGCTGAGGTGGTGATATCATCCTCAAATATGAACTTGGATGATGAATCCTGATTCCGAATTCCAATGATTGCACAAACAACTGCGGCAACATCAGATGCATTGTTGCGCCATTTGAACGAGCGGTAAGCAAAGCCGATTTCGACGCCTTGATATAGGATTTCAGGCCAGAGCGCTGATGCTGACGCCCCTTGGCAAATTGAGTTTGTAGCGACTAGCGCCGCCTTGGCATTACGACTTCGGATATAGTTTGCTGACTTGTAAAACCACGCGGCCACAAGGTCGAATGCGCGGTAGGATTTAACCCGCCCACTGAACACGAAATCCATGTCCGCTTTTTGGTCAGCGTCTTGTTGTGCCTTACCCAAGAACGGTGGATTGCCCGCGATATAGATTTCTTCGCCCGCTTTTGGTGGAGGGCAAACGATATCCCAGTCTGCTCTCAGGGCATTGTCGTGAACGATATTGGCTGCCTCTTTCAGGGGGAGGGCAGCAATCGTTTTGCCAAACACAGTTTTGAACAAGGCATTGGCCTGATACTCGGCGATGAACAGGGCCAGTTTGGCGGTTTCGACACCGAAATCGGTGATCTCGATGCCGTAGAAGTTTTTGAGTGAGATGGCCGAGAACATCTGTACGTCACGCCCGCCATCCAGTTCATTTAGGCGTTTGAGAACGCGCATCTCGCGCTCGCGCAGTTGGCGATAGGCCACCACAAGGAAGTTACCCGAACCACACGCCGGATCGAAGACGCGGATATTACCAAGCCGCTGGATGACCTGTTGCAGGGCCTTGGGCTTGTCCCATGCTTTTTCGATATCGGCGTCAATGTCATCGAGGAAAAGTGGGCCGATCACCTTCATGATGTTGGGCACCGATGTGTAGTGCATGCCCAGTTCAGAACGTTTTTCTGGATCAGCTACCGACTGGATCATCGACCCGAAAATGTCGGGGTTGATCTCGCGCCAGTTCAGGCTAGCGGCTTCCTTGAAGTAGCGGAAGGCAATGGTGTCGAAGCGCGGGGCATCAATTGAGCCCGCAAACAGGCCGCCATTCACATACTCCAGATCGTGGGTCCAAGCGGGAAGGTCGCCGCGCGATCCTTGAGGCAGGTTCATGGCGCGGAAGGCGGAGATCAGAACCTCGCGCGTTTCCTCGCCCTTATCGCCCGCATGGGTGAAGATGGCCTTGGAGAACTGGTTTTCAGCAAAGATGCCGACATCTTCGGAGAACAGGCAGAAGATGATCCGCATCATCAGCTGGTTCATCTCGTGGCGGCGCTCAGCTGTGGCCCAATCAGGGTTGGCCTTGATAAGAGCGTCATAGAGGCGGGCTAGCTTGCCGGTGGCCTTGATATCGACCGGGTTCTCTTCGACCGCCTTGTAACGTTCCTTGCCCGCAGCGGGCAGGAAGAAGCCGAAGTGGTCGCCCAACTCTGCGAACTTGCAGTGCAGGCTCTCGCCGCTGGCGGGGTGCAGTGCCGCTATGGTTTCGCCATCAGTGGTCAGCAGAATGGCAGGCTTAGCGCTGGCGTTCTTTTTTGACGCCTTCAACTGATCTAGGGTGATGGCCACCATGCCACCAAGTGCTGGGGCGTAGTGGAACTTCTTGTTGAACAGCACGCCGCTCGGAAGGTCGGACTTGTTGGTTGTTCCAGCCCTTAGCTTGGCGACTGCAGCCTGTGCCGCATCGGTGGCTAGAGCGAACTCAAACGGGAATTCTGACGCATTGAACGGCTTGGCTGCGATCTCGGAAAGCGCATCATAAATCTCAGTAGGGTTCATAGCGTCAGCATGTCATCCAGATTCAGCGATGATCCCTGATAGCTAAAAATGGTTAAGCCAGCGATATTTCGCGCTGGCTGCCCCAGGTTCATAACTGATGCTGATATCAGGTGCCGATAGATAAGTGCTGAATGCGATGCGTGACCACATTAGCAGGCACATTCAGTGCTGGCTTGTGGCGCTCAATCATAAGTGGCTTCAACGTGCGAGCAGTGATCGCAAATTGCTCATCATTTATATCTCCGACCACTATCACCTCGACCTTTAGCCGGTGACGGTTTTCATAGATGTATTGGCCCGAACGACAACGCCTGCCGCTAGGGCTAGGTCGACGATAATCCGACAAGCGTTTTGCCAAGGCCCCATGTTCAGCGGTGCCAACACCAATCAATATGATCCGTCCGTTCTGGATGAAGCGGTACAGGCCCACGCGATATTTCAGATCGTCCTGATAGTCCTTCTGCCAGTTCGGCACGGGCTCCCACTTCCGATCCCATTCAGGCAGCGTCATGTCGCCGTATAGAGGCGCATCTTTAGTCGTCATGATGATTTCCTTATCAATGATGGTGAAGCGCCCCCCTGAGCCAGCCGTAGCCAGCCCAGAGGGTAGGGTGTTGATCACCAAGCCTTGTGCTTCGCCGCGCCAGCCTCGACCGCCTTCAGCAGCGTATCGTTGGCAAGGTGGCTGTAGCGCTGAGTGGACTGGTAACTGGCGTGACCCAGCACCTTGCCGACCGCGAACAGATCGACACCGCTGTTGACCATGAAGGACGCAGCAGAGTGGCGTAGATCGTGGATACGAAGCCCCGGAAGGTTGGCTGTCTTGATCGCATAGGCCCAAGCGTTTTTGATCGAAACGAAGGGCTTGAGGGTGTCCGGGTTCGGTACCAACCAAGGGCAGTCCTTGTAGCGAGGCAGGCTGTCGATGATGTCGATAGCTGCTTGCGACAGAGGCACGTGACGAGGCTTGCCGGTCTTGGTCGTGGGTATGAACCACGAGCGACGGGCCAGATCGACGTGCTCCCATTTGGCGTCCAGGAGTTCGCGCTTACGGGCACCCGTCAGAAGCAGAAGTCCAACTATGTGCTGAAGCATCGGGTTGTTGGACACGATGCAGGCTTCACGCAGACGTTCGACTTCCTCTGCCGTCAGATAGCGATCACGGGCATTGTTCAGGGGCTTCCGGGCAATGCCACGTGTCGGGTTGCGATCGGTGCCGGGAACGCCCCAGTTCTGGCCTAGCTGATAGGCCCGCCCCATGATGACGCGGATCTTCTCAACGGTAGCCGGAGCAAGGGTCTTGCCCAGTTCCTGCAGCCATGAAGCGACAGCACGGTGCTCGATCTCATTGACCGGAACCTTGCCCCACTTGGGACGGATATAGACACGCACATACATCTCATTGGTGTCATGCGACTTCAGGCGGGCCTTAGAATCCTCCAGATACATATCCAGAAGGGCGGCACACAGAGGGATTGCTTTGACCTCTTCCTTCTTGGCTAGAGGGTCACCGCCCATGACCGTTTCGGCTCGAAGCTGTTGAGCCTTCTTGCGGGCTTGGGCGAAAGTGATGTCATTGACGCCACCGATCTTAATCTGACGCAGCTTCCCGCGAGGATCACGGTATCGCAGGGCATAGGTAGCGCTGCCGTTCTGACGGACTTCGACGATGAAGCCGGTGATCTCTTCGCAGTAGTAGACGGTCTTCTGACCCGTGGGTTCAGCAGTCACACGGCGGATGAAGTCATGGCTGAGATGGGCTTTAGGCATAGGGTATATCCTTGTGATGAGTTAGGTTCAGGCGTGCGCCATCACGCGGTGCCGGAGGGGCGCAGCGGGTGGTGGCGGTTAGGGTGTGGGAGGGGCGCGGTTGCCCCAGAGTGGCCCGCTCAGGCGGGGGGCTTTGACCCGGCGATGGTGTCCCATCCGGTTCCCCACTGAGCGCTCAGCGGGGCCGGTTTCTGGGCCGGGTTGAAGGCGGCAGGGCCGGGATCAAATGGGGTGAAAGAGGCGTCCCCCTTCTCCCCCTTTAGCGGCTGCCCTTGGCTGGGGCGGCGAGGGTCACTCGTCGTCAGTCAGGACACGCCATGCCTTACGCTCACTGGACTTCCCGTCCTCGATGCGAAGGCCATTTACACGAACACCACGATGGCGTTTGAGAAAGTGGCCCATCATGTGCGGGTTCACAGTTCCGCGCTCGGTGACGGGCAACTCCTGAATGATCTCCAGCAGCGGGGTCTTGGCATTCGAATGGGTGTGCGGCACCGAGATAAGCTCTCGAACCGTGACGGATTCCTCAATGTAGAACTTGCGCCATTCCTGCAGGAACACGCCCAAGGCCTCGTTATCGGTGTTGTCCTTGACCTGACTAATCAGGCTCGAGGCAGGATCAGGTTCACCCAACCAGATGAGGGGTTCACGGCACAGTTCAGACCATTCCTCGTAGGAACCAATAGGCGTGATGGTTTGATCGCGTTTTCCATGACGCAGAAACGCTTGGACGATGGTGAGGGCAAAGCCGACGAAGGCGTTACGATAACGGGCAACTTGTTTGTACGGATCGTGTTCGAAGCTGCGCAGGCTTGCGGCATCAGACTTGGGTGCCAGTCGTATAGTTACAACGCGACGACGCATGTCCTTGATCGGTACGACGTTGTTCCCTGTGCCAAGGAACAGGCTGTTGGTGGAGGCCGTAGCGGTACGGCTAGAGCCTAGAACACGCTCAGTCGTGGTTGGGCTGGTTAGAGCCTTGTTAATGGCACCAAAGGGCTTCCAGTCAGTCTGCATGTCATCGAACAGGATGACAGGTGGCTTCTCCAGCAACATAGCCAAGATGACCTTATTGGCCTCTTCAGCCTTGGTCGGATAGCTCGTCACATAGGGTGGTAGTGGTGTGGCAAATAGAGCGATAATCTTGGCGAGGTAACTCTTACCGCTGCCTGATACCGTAGCATTGATGTTGAAAGCAGGGGCTAAGGGCAGGCCTGGACGCAGAACCGCTGTCAAAATGGCAGCTAGTGCGGCTGATAAATCCTCTGGTTTCTCAAATTCGAACTCTGCCAGTTCAGCCTTTAGCTGCATCAAACAGCGCTTGGCGTCCTCAACCGTGACCTCCAGCAGCTTTTGGAACCGAGCGGTATCAAATGAGGCGTATATTCCTGTGTCAGGATTGAAGCCCGAAGTCGTAACCAGTTTGCGATCATTATCGAGATACGGATGGTGGGCGATGCCCTTCAGCGTCTTGAGGTGCTTGCGATCCTGATTGTGCAGCAGCGCGTTTACGATGCGTTGGGGCGGGTTGCAGGTTACCCAATCGCCTTTGTGATTTTTGATCTGCCATTCAAACAGCTCGCACAGCAGGACATAGAGTGTCTGGTTGTTGATCACTTCGCATTGGTAGGATGCGCCATGCGGTAATAGGCGAACGAGTTGGCCGCTGATGACATAGTACACACCGATAAGGGCAAGGATCCTTTCGGCCTCATACACAGCAACATTGTCTTGTCCCTGCACTAGCCTGTTGATGTGCTTCGGTGGGATCAGCGCCTCTGTGTCGGTAGCGATGACGGCGAGGGCGCTGCTTTGCATCCCGGATGCAGAAGGGGTGAAAGGGGGTTGAGCGTCGGCGGAGGGCTCCCCCTTTACCTCTTTAGATGTCGGCAGTGGCGGGGGCGGTGGAGGCACCCGTAGGCCCTTCGGCGGTTGGGTGGGATGAGAGCGACTAATCACGTTTTGATCCTCAAGGGTTGATAGGATCGGCCTCGGGTTTTGTGCTTGTTGAGGCGTTGTTCCCTCGGTCGATGACCAAAGTTGAGCATCAAAAAATACGTTTGAAAACAGTATTTTAAATGAGCATATTCCAAAATGGAAAGGTCCTATCCAATGATAATTTGGCGCGCTTCATTCCTTTTTGGAATACGATTTGCCATTGGTGCACTGACGTCAATTGGAGCGAATCAGTCGTGAAAAGTGATTCGAATCAGCGTTACGCGAGCTTGGACTTCGGTGACTTGCGTCTGGCCTGGCTGGAGACGTTTGTGTGCGTCGCTCGGCTTCGTAATCGATCAGCCGTAGGGAAGGAGCTGGGTCTATCTCAAGGCGCAGTGACCAAGCACATTCAAAGTCTAGAGCGATGGATGAGAACGATCCTGGTGGATCATGACAGCGTGCCAGCAACCCTCACGGATGATGGTTTGGAGCTCCTTGAGGTAGCCCAGCTCATAATCCAGACGCTGGCAGAAGTGCGCATGTCTGGCGTTGCGCCAACATCGTTAAGTCATGGACCTGTTTCAGGTGAGGGTCTGAAAATGCCTGATCGTCCAGGTAAAGTTGGAACATCGACAGCGCATTTGAGAGTTCCGCCTAGCGTCCCAAAGTCCGATAAGGACTGAGCTTGCCTTCTTCCCTGAAAATGGAAGGATATTTTCATTTTAAGGTTCTTCTGCTCTCGCAGAGAGAAGCTTTGATGGGGGCTTCTGGAAGGCGGATAACAACGACTTGATGATTGCCGTACCTGTACGCTTCCAGAAGCGATCTCTTGGTTAGTTGTCCATAATCAACAGGGTTTGAACCTCTCTAGGTTTAGGCTTTGTTTTGGTGGCTATCAGCACAATGGTGATCACTGCGATCATGAGGATGCAAAGGCCCGGTTTGGCGTTCGCCAAGCATGTGATGGGTATCAGGGCTAAGGCCAGAAGGGTGGCTCTTGGCCTTACCGCTAGACAGCACAGCGTGAGCCCCAAGGCTGCTAGCGCTAGGATGATCAGCAGGACTTTGGCAAGGCTCAGAACCAGCAGCGCGATAAGCAGGGTGATCACCTTACTGGTCATAGCTAGGTGATGGGGTGTTGGTAGGCATTGGGGACCTTTCAGGCATAAAAATCCCTCGACGGCATAACCGTGAGGGTGTGGTGGGCTTGGAGTTGTTGGTGTCGTCACATGTTGGCGAAGCACATGGTCAGAAGGTCCTGATCAGTGTCTGGATGAACCTCGATGAAGATGCGTTGATGAGAGGCATCGTCACGGGCATAGGCTAGTTCGAACCACTGACCGCCGTGATCCTCGATGGATATGAAGGAGGGAGGCTCTGCATCGTCACCTGTGATGGCAAAGCCAAGGGCTTCGTTGATGGTGTCGGCCTTATCACCAGCCTGGACGACATGGATAAGGGCATCGGTGCCGAGTTCAGCTTCATGCTCAACAACCATGTGCCAAGCGCGAAACCCGAGAAGGGCGCGTAGGGATACGTCTAGGCTGCCGTCCTCAAGGGTGGCGGACACCTCGAAGATGTCTGTGAGGGTGATCATGGGCGGTTTCCTTTGCGGGCATAGAAAAACCCCCGCAGCGGGTGGCCACGGGGGTCAGTTGAGATTGGTGTAGTGATTGGCACCTAAGCTGAAGCGGGATCACGCAACTCTCGCCGCAAAAGGGGGAAAGGGGGTGTGTCCGCTTCGACTGGCTTTAGCCGTTTAGTTTGCTGACTGAACGCTCGGAGAGATGGCTGTAGCCGCCTCTGAAAGCCGTTCCCTCAAACGCTTTGAACGAGACATACCCGATAGAGGCATGGTCCCGCTGTGAGTGACGTTGAAGTAGTAGCCACTCTGTATAGAACCATCGGCGGTCCGGCCCCTTGAGGGAACCATGGTGGCAACAATCTGATGGCTGTCCACGAGGAACTTGATGGTGGCCTGATAGCCCTTGTTAGGGGCCTCAACGCGTACAATTGGCGCGGTTCCGAACTCTACGTTCATTGCGTCCACCAGGATCTGATCGGCTTGAGCTTCGGTGATCAGATAGACAGGCTCGCTCTGACTGACATAGGTGCCGGGTGTGCGTGCCGGAGCAGAGGCACAAGCGCTAAGTGCCATGACGCCCACGCAAAGGGCCGTAGCGATAACGGCTCTCATTGGGCACCTGCTTGGGCGGTTTTGCGGCCACGGGTCATGAACAGGACACCGCCACCGGCAGCCAAGGCGATCGTGCCCCACAGGATGATGGAGCCAAAGCGACGGGCCTTCAGCACCTTGCCCTCATAGCTCAGGACGTTGTTGAGCAGATAGGCTTCTGTTTTCTGGTATTCCTCGGAGTCATAGGCTGCTGAGAAACCCATCTTGTCTATGAGCTTTTCTTTACGTGCCATCTGAGCATCGAAGTGCTTTAGCGGAATGAAGTTGGACGCCCATAGGCCACCAACCACGACGTAGAAGGCTGCAATGGCGGCAAGCACCATGCGTTTGGTGTTGGTATTCATCGATTTTCCTTGTGTTTATGCCCTAGGGGCGTGGCTGGGTTTTGAGTGAAATGATGCTGGACCTCCCCAAGTCCTGAGCATCGTTATTATGGAAATATTCCATAATGAAATAGGGAAAAATTGCCTAAACGATTTTTCCATATAGTTGGGTAGCCGGTTCACACTCGGCGGTCCCACAGATGTCAAAAACGATCTTTGGTGGTGATCATAAACACCTCGTTCAGGTGCTCACCGAAGCGCGTAAGGCTTCAGGCTTGACGCAGACGGAACTGGCCAAGCTGGTAGGGAAAGATCAGACCTACATTTCCATTATCGAACGCGGTCAGCGCCGGGTGGATGTGTTGGAATTTGTGGCTCTCGCTAAAGCTATGAAAGCCGATCCAGCGAGGCTGTTTGAGCAGGTGCTGAAGCGGCTGTCTAAAAGGATCGTTATTTAGGTACGTTTCTCCTTTGCGGGCATAGAAAAACCCCCGCAGCGGATGGCCACGGGGGTCAGTTGGGTTTGGGGTAGTGATCGGTGCCTAAGCCGAAGCCGGGTCACGCAGCTCTCGCCGCAAAAGGGGGGGAGGGGGTGAGGTGGTGTGCGACTTATGTATATCGTCGATATATATGACTCGCCGTAAAGCTTAAGTCGTGGTTCTATGATGACGTTAGGTCAACGTACTGACCTAATGTAGCCCGACAGGGCGTCACGAAGCGCCCCCCAAGACGACCCCGTGACTTTCCTGTCGGGCATTTCTTATATGGTGGTTACTGTGCTGACGGAACGCTCGGAGAGATGGCTGTAGCCGCCTCTGAAAGTCGTTCCGTCAAACGCTTTGAACGAGACATACCCGATAGAGGCATGGTGCCGCTGTGGGTGACGTTGAAGGGTGCTGTCAGTCCAACGCCAACTTGTCTCCAGTTGACGCATTTGGGGCAGGGGCGTGTAGGCTATCCGGCAAGTGTCTTCCACTCGGCAAAGGCAGCCGATCGCCGGGCTTTGAAGTCGTCTCGGCTGATGAGGTGGCGGTCCTGGTTGAAGTGGTTGTGGAAGGCGGCGTGGACGGAGCTGAACTTCTGCAAGGTCTTCATCTGGCGGAAGCGGAGCATGGCGCGTTCTCGCCGTCGGAACGGCAGATGTGAGTTCTCACACCGGTTGTTGGCCCAACGGCCGATATGCTGCTTCTCCCCATTGCCGAGGTCGTTCATCGCGGCGCGATACGAGCGGAGGCCGTCGGTGACGATGGCCTTGGGGCGGCCGTGGCGCTTCATGGCTTTCTTGATGAAATTCAGTGCTGCGGCCTTGTCCCGGGTCTTGGTGACAAAGGATTCCAGCACCTCGCCCTCATGATCGACGGCGCGCCAGAGGTAATGCATTTCGCCGTTGATCTTCGCGTAGACCTCGTCCAGATGCCAGCGCCAGTGAGTGTAGGCGCGCATGTGATCGACCCGCTTCCTGCGGATCTCGGCGGCGAACATCGGGCCGAATCGGTTCCACCAAAGCCGCACCGTCTCATGGCAGATGTCGATGCCGCGCTCGGCCAGAAGGTCCTCGACGTTCCGCAGAGACAGCGGGTATTTCACGTACATCAGCACCACGAGGCGGATCACCTCGGGCGAGCTGTCAAACCAGCGGAACGGATTGGTCGATTTGGCCATGCCGCGAGGCTAGGCGCGAGGCTCGCGATCGGCAATCAAGTTTGGGCTGACAGAGCCCCGCCGCCGCCTATTCCGTCGTCGTCCCGTCGAAATGCTCTTCGGTTGCCTCGGCTTCAGCCTTCGTGGCGCGCACGATCCCGTCCTTGTGATCCGGCGGACCGTAGACGGTGTAGAGCTTCAGCTTCTTGTCGCCCGTGTTGATGACGTTGTGGCGGGCGCCCGCTGGGACGATGATCGCGTCATCGGCTTTGATCTTCGTCCGCTGACCATCGATGCAGACTTCGCCCTCGCCCTTCTCGATGCGGAAAAACTGGTCGTGGTCGTCGTGGACTTCCTCGCCGATTTCCTCGCCGGGCCGCAGTGCCATCAGCACCAACTGAAGGTGCTTGCCGGTGTATAGCACCCGGCGGAAGTCCTTGTTCTCGACCGTCAGCCGGTCGATGTCATCGACGAAGCCCTTCATCGCGCTCTCCTATAATGCGTCACGGCAACGCTACCATTATAATGCGTCACGGCAACGCTACCATTCCAGACGGTCGGCGACCATTGATCCGCGTCAATGTGAACCACCCTCTATAGAGCTTGGCTCCTGTCTCTGCCCTGCCCTCCCGTCGGGAGGGACATGCACACGGGCACGGCTCTGAAGATCTTGGGCTTGAGCGGGCTGATTTGGCTGGCCTTTCAGCCAAAGAGATCAGACGACACGGACGAACCATGAGGTCGTAAGCGATCTGCCGCGCGATGCTGGTAGCACGAGGGACGGGCCGTGATCAGATCATCGCGTCAGATGTGAGCGCCTTGTCGGTTTGCCTTGGCGTTCTCGTCTTCCAGCGCCTTCAGCCGCCGGGCCTCAGACACATCCATGCCGCCGAACTTGGCCTTCCACTTGTAGAAGGTCGGCGAGCTCAGTCCGTGCTTCCTGCACAGACCCGTCACCGGAACACCGGCCTCCTGCTCGCGCAGGATCCCGATGATCTGCTCTTCCGTAAACCGTGATCGCTTCATTCTGTCCGTCCTTTCGAGGGGCGGACTCTAGCTATTCCTGGAGGAGTTTCAGGGGGTCACGTCACCGACCACGACGTAGAAGGCTGCAATGGCGGCAAGCACCATGCGTTTGGTGTTGGTATTCATCAGGTGTTTTCTCATTGATATTGAGTGAGATGCGCCAGGATTTGCACATCATATAAGATGCCGAGTTTTGCGCTCGGCTTTACTCAGGCTGTGATCTTGATTGGTGCGTTCATACGCCGAGCGACAGCTGCCTCCCCCCAACCACGAATAACCCAATCTGGGATATACCGATTTAGGATTTAGCGAAAGAGCCTCACCTCGGAGGGGCGCTCTTTGCCGTCATCGATATTCACGGACCGGCATCAGGCGTTCATCAGCTTCCTTGCCGCCACTCGAAAAGAGGCTGGCCTTACGCAAGTTGAGCTGGCGACGCGGCTGGGTAAGCCGCAAAGCTACGTTTCAAAGGTGGAGAGGGGCGAGCGCCGGATAGACGTGATCGAGTTCTGCCAGATCGCAGAGGCATTGGGACGTGATCCATCAAAGCTGCTTCAGGGCTTTATTGATTTATAGCAGTGGCTTCCCAAGGCACCGTATGTCTGAATAGCGGCATACTGTTTAGCTATGAGGGACACCCAATGAAACTTACCGGATATCAAGCCCGCGCTGCTCGTGCGCTGGTGCAGTGGCCGCGTGAACATGTGGCGCATAAAGCCGCTGTAGAGTTGGAAGTACTGGCGGCATTCGAGCGTGAGAATGTCGATCCCGGCGAGGAAGCCCGTGAACGCATCCAGTCCACGCTGGAAGAAGGTGGTGCAGTGTTCCTGACCGAAGCTGACGGCGGCATCGGTGTGCGGCTTAAGTTCACCAGACTGGAAGTTCGATCCATACGCCGTATGGAGAACGAGGGCGGTCCTGTCGGAGATGATGACGTTTAGATCTGGAAGTTTAGCGCGCCGTCATTGGCCAAGCTGGTAGGGAAAGATCAGACCTACATTTCCATCATCGAACGCGGTCAGCGCCGGGTGGATGTGTTGGAGTTTGTGGCCCTCGCCAAGGCTATGAAAGCTGATCCAGCAAGCCTGTTTGAGCAGGTGTTGAAACGGCTATCGAAGCGGATCGCAATTTAGGTAAAGAAAAACCCTCAAAGCGGAAGGCTATGAGGGTTTCATATAAGATGGTCGAAAGCGCGCGCCGTATGACTATATATAATATTCATATTACATATTAAAGGTCATCTTCGTCGCCGTTAATTTCGATAGCGGTTATATCTCTTGTGTTTACTAGGTGCCATCTTTGGCCGTGGCGTTTGAGGTCCCCGTTTAATGAAACGAGTTGCTTTTTCTCGTGGGCTTGAACGGCCTCTGAATATAGACTGGGGCTTAGCTCTACTTTAACTGACGATGGCTGTCCGTCAATTATCGTTCTGATCGCTACCCTTCCGGATGTTTCGTCGGTTTTGCGATCGCAACTGATCACGAAGCCCTCAATGGTTTCATCTGGGCGGGGCTCTAGTGTTCGAAAAACTCTTGCCGCCTCTCTAAGAACCTCGCCTTCAGAGCGAGAGAAAAAGATTTTGCGACGAGGTTCAGGTGTGAGGCGGGTTTTTGCCCACGTTACTGAGACCTCAAGGCCTTCACCTCTTTCAATAAGCTGAGCTAGAGCTTCGCAAAGGTTCGCGCTTACTCCCTTAGAAACGGCATCCCGGAAGGGTGTGAGGCCACCGCCTGTTCTCATAACGTGCTCAGCCGCTGAACGAGCAGCTTGTAATCCATCGGCCAGTCTTCTTGTAACTAGCCTATCAAAAGGTTCGCTTGTCTCAGAAGGCCAAAGCTCGGCTTGAGTGCCGTATGTGTCTAGCGCAGGAGGCACAGGGGCGAGCAATGTTACAACAAAGCTTCCATGCTCTGTTTGACCTAAGCGGACGCGATCCATGTAATCTGTGGCGTCTTTTACTTTGCCCGCTCGATAGGAGGCCCTTGGTTCTTTGGCGGCGCATGCTGCGGATAGGAGAAGGTCTCTGGCGTGTAAAACTAAATCAACGCCTGCTTCTATGCGTACAGAGCCGTCACCATCAGCTTCGGGAGAGCGAACGCGTATTACGTCGCGATCAGCCCCTACTAAATCTCTATAGACAGCTAGTTCATCTCTAGCCTCTGCGCGGGCGAACGACGCGATCAAATCACTAACTACCGAGTGATAATCAGATAAAGCTTCAGTGCCGGGAATGATCACTTCGCCCATTTGGGGGCGGTGATATACCTCGCTATGATCTCCATAACTTTCTAAGCGCTGCCAGCCTTCAGCTCTCGCATACGACGCTAGTGCCATTGGGCTTATGGCGCGTAGGGCATCGACGTCAATGATATGGGCTTTCATAGGATTTTGCCCGTACGAGATTGATCCATGAGAGCCTTAAGGCCATCGATATCAAACCGATTATTCTTCGGAAGATCGATAGTCACAGAGGTCTCGTTTTCCACCTCAGGTGCCCCTAAGAGATTTGCCCAATACGCACAGTTTCGCAGAACTAGCTCTGAAGGCGTAACCGTTAACCAATCATTAGCATTGGAAGGTAGGTGCAGCACAACTAGTAAACGTGGGGTCTGTGTAGGCTCTCTCAGGAGGTCGTAGTTACGCTTCTTGCACGGGTAGCGAAAAATACCGGCGTCATTTTCTTTCAGGTTGATGGTAGCTTTTAACTGGATGTCGAGTTTAGGTCTAAAGCCGTCCCCAGCTTCGATAGTCAGGTCTATGCCGTCGCGGTCAAAATTTTTCTGCGAAACAACATAGCCAAGTCCTGCGGAAATCGCGTGAACATACGCAATCGAATAGGCTTCTTCGACATCCGTCGGAGCAAGTAGTGCATCATCCCCAAGCATTAGATACCGTTGTCATATAGGGAGGCTTGACGCAATACGAGTTGCGTTACCTTTCGGCGTACATTCCAAGGCTAACGTGCACCCACTAGGAACCCACGACGGATCCTTCCCAAAGGCACGTTAGCCTTAGGCGAAGTTCATATACTGTCTGGAAGGGTGGTGCCGCTTACGTGACTCGAACACGTGACCCCCGCATTACGAATGCGGTGCTCTACCAGCTGAGCTAAAGCGGCCCTGTTCCGCGTCGGCTTGGCCTGACGGGGCGGAGAGGCGGGTTTCTTATACGGCCTCTGCTGAATTGCCAAGGGCGTTTAGCATGGCTTCTTCATCGGGGTGTTCGGCGATGCAGATCCGGACGTCGGGAAGGCCTTCCAGCGGGCGTGCTGCGGCGGGCGATATGGCGATGATGTTGAGGGCTGCGGCGGGTGTTTGGGCCAGTTTGGCAGCGAGGATGGCCCCAGCGCGAGGCGAGTGGATGAGGGCGAACCTGATGCCTTCGGGAATCGCGGCGTCAGTTTCCTGCGTGGCGTAGAGCGGCAGTCGGATGACGGTGCGGTCCGGCAGCAGGACGGGCAGGTCGCCTGCGGGTATGGCCGCACCCGGTGCGAATACGGTGCCCGAGGGCGCGCATGCTGAAATCAATCGGGCGAGGTCGTGGATGTCGCCGGAGGCGGAGCGCACATCCTTGAAGCCTGCAGCCTGTGCCGCGCGGGCGGTGGCGTCGCCGACGGCGAAGGCGGGAAGGTCCAGATAGGGGCGGGCGGCCTTACCCATGGCGTCCAGCGTATTCGGGCTAGTCAGGGCGATACAGGCGAGGGTGGCCGGATCGGGAGCCTGCGCCATTGCGTCGGGCAAAGCGCGCACTTCCAGTAAGGGACGCACGACGGGATCGAAACCCATGGCCCGCAGGCGGTCAGCGGTGGCCTGCGCGCCCGGCAGGGTCCGTGTCACCCAGACGCGCGGCCCGTTTGCCATGTCAGATGGCGATCTTCTGGTCGCCTGCCGCGGCCTTGACCGCTTCGCCCAGCGACAGGCCGAGCGCGCGCGCTTCATCGCGGTTGGCGGTGGCCTTGATCCGGCCCGAGCGGGTCCAGCGTTGGCCACCATCGGGCGACAGCATTTCGGTGGTGACCAACAGATCGTCACCGTCGATACGGGCAAAGGCGCCGATGGCGGTGCGGCACGACCCTTCCAGTGCCAGCATGGCACCGCGCTCGGCGGCGACGGCCAGAGCGGTCGGGGCGTGGTCGAGGGCGATAGCCCATGCGCTGTCCACATCTTCGGCGCGGGTCTGGAGCGCGAGCGCACCCTGACCCGGCGCGGGCAGGAAGGCCTCAAGATCCAGACGCTCGGTGATGACGTTATCAAAACCCAGGCGGTTCAAGCCCGAACAAGCCAGCAGGATGGCGTCGAAATCGCCCTCGTTCAGACGGCGCAGGCGGGTATCGACATTGCCGCGCAGCATTTCGATCTGAAGATCGGGACGTGCGGACAGAAGTTGTGCCTGACGGCGCAGCGAGGCCGTGCCCACCTTCGCGCCCTGCGGAAGGTCGGCAAAGGTCTTGGACTTATGGCTAATGAAGGCGTCGCGCGGGTCTTCGCGTTCGGGGATGGCGGCGATGGCCAGTCCGGCGGGCTGCTCGGCCGGCACGTCCTTCATAGAGTGGACGGCCAGATCGACGCGACCATCCAGAAGCGCTTCCTCGATTTCCTTTGTAAATAGGGACTTGCCGCCCACCTCTAGCAGGCGACGGTCCTGGATCTTGTCCCCCGTGGTCACGATCTCGACCAGCGGAATCAGGGTCTCGACCTCGTTCTCCGGCACGCCGAGGGCACGGCCGATGGCCCGCTGCATCATGCCCGATTGGGCGAGGGCGAGCTTGGAACGGCGGGTGCCGATGCGAAGAAGCGGGGTCATGAAAACGCGCCAGACATTGCGAAAGGTGGGGTGGGTCGCTACCTCGACCCAATGAATACCGCCGCGAACTATATCAGCCCGACAAGCGGAGCAAATCGGACAGACGGTCCGAAGGTCGAAAAATCGACCAAAGTTCTCACCGTTCTGGGTCTGGAGACCAGCTGTGACGAGACGGCGGCCTCGGTCGTGCGCCTTGGGCCTGATGGTGCGGAGGTGCTGTCCAGCGTCATCCATAGCCAGATCGACGAGCACGCGGCGTATGGTGGTGTGGTGCCGGAAATCGCGGCGCGCAGCCACGTCGAGATGATCGACACCGTGACCCGTCAGGCCATGGCCCAGTCGGGTCTGGATTGGGATGCGCTGGATGGCGTGGCCGCGACGGCGGGGCCGGGTCTGGTCGGCGGCGTGATGGTGGGTCTGTCCTACGGCAAGGCCGTGGCGCTGGCGCGCGACCTGCCGCTTATTGCTATCAACCACCTTGAAGGCCATGCGGTATCGGCGCGTCTGGGGGCAGAGACGGCCTATCCCTTCCTGCTGCTGCTGGTGTCGGGCGGTCACTGCCAGCTACTGGAGGTGCGCGGCATCGGCGATATGAGCCGCCTTGGCACCACCATCGACGATGCGGCGGGCGAAGCCTTTGACAAGATCGCCAAGGCCATGGGCCTGCCCTATCCGGGAGGCCCTGCGCTGGAGAAGCTTGCCGCCAAGGGGGACGGTTCGCGCTTTGAGCTGCCGCGTGCGCTGTTGGGGCGCAAGGACTGCGACTTCTCCTTCTCGGGCCTGAAGACCGCAGCCTCGCGTCTGGCCCAGACCTGCGAAACCGAACAGGACAAGGCCGATCTGGCCGATGCCGTGCAAAAAGCCATCGCGCGCCAACTGAAAGAGCGCACCGAGCGGGCGATGAAGGATTATTTGGAGCGCCACGCCGACTTGCAGCCGTTTGATGTGGAAGCCGGTGCTGCCAAGAGTGGACAGCGTTTGTTTGTGGTTGCGGGCGGCGTCGCTGCGAACAAGACGGTGCGCCAGACCCTGACCGATCTGGCGGAGAAATACGGCTTCGGCTTTTTCGCCCCGCCGATGGCCTTCTGTACCGATAACGCCGCAATGATTGCGCTGGCCGGTGCCGAAAGGCTGGAAAAAGGCTGGGTGTCGGATATGGATGCGGTGGCGCGTCCCAGATGGCCTCTGGACGAGGCGCGTGCGACAGTTGATCCTGTGCACAAGAAACAGGGCCGTAAAGGCGCCAAGGCTTAAGGCACGGCCCTCGCGGGGGCGGGGCCAGTGGAGTGACTATGGAATTCAAAACGGCAGGTGTGATCGGGGCCGGTGCGTGGGGCACTGCTCTGGCGCAAAGCGCAGCGGCGGCGGGCCTCAAGGTCACGCTTCAGGCGCGCGAGCCCGAGGTGGTCGAGAGCATTCGGGCGCGGCGCGCCAACGAAGCCTTCCTGCCGGGTGTGGAACTGGATGCGGGTATCGAGGTCACGCCCGATCTGGCCGATCTGGCCGGTTGCGACCTGATTCTGGCCGTACCGCCCGCCCAGCACATGCGCGCTACCCTGTCGGCCTTTGCGCCGCATGCCCGCGAGGGGCTGCCGGTGGTGCTGTGCTCCAAGGGGATCGAGCGCGGCTCTCTGAAACTGATGGCCGAAGTGCTGGCGGAAACCATTCCGCACGCGACCACGGCGGTCCTGTCGGGCCCCAGCTTCGCCGGTGAGGTGGCCCGTGGCCTGCCCAGCGCCGTGACGCTGGCCTGCGCCGATATCGACATGGCCGAAAAGCTGGCCGGTGCGCTGTCGGGTCCGGTATTCCGTCCCTACTATGCCGACGATATCATCGGTGCCGAGACGGGCGGGGCGCTGAAGAACGTGCTGGCCATCGCCTGCGGTATCGTCGAGGGCCGCGAAATGGGCCGAAGCGCTCATGCCGCCGTCATCACCCGCGGCTTTGCCGAGATCGTGCGTGTGACCGAGGCTCTGGGGGGGCGTGCCGAAACGGTTACGGGCCTGTGCGGTCTGGGCGATCTGGTGCTGACCTGCTCCAGCCCGCAGTCGCGCAATATGAGCCTCGGCCTGGCTCTGGGTCAGGGCCAGACGGTCGAACAGGCGCTGGCGGGCAAACGCTCGGTGGCCGAAGGTTATGAAAGCGCTCCGGCCGTTCGCGAGCTGTCGCGCAAACTGGGCGTCGAGACGCCGATTATTGAAGCCGTCGCGGCGGTTTTGGCCGGCGAGACTACGGTCGATGCGGCCATCGAGAGCCTGCTGTCGCGTCCGCTGAAGCCCGAGCGCGAATGAGCGAGCACGCTGCCGAGCAGATGGAGCGCAAGCGGGTCTGGAAGACACCCGCCAATGTGACCCTTTGTCTTGAAAGCGATCTGGCCGATCCCGGATCGCGCGGCTTTGTGCTGCAGATCGGCGATGCCTTCTTCCACGGCTTTGTGGTGAAGAAGGACGGAGAGGTGGCCGGTTGGGTGGACCGCTGTCCGCACGCAGGCTTTCCCATCGCGGTGGAGCTGGACCGCTATCTGAGCCGTGACGGCGAGCTGATCCTGTGCGGCTGGCACGGGGCGGTGTTCGAGCCGATCAGTGGCAAATGCGTCGGTGGTCCGTGCGCGGGCGGCAAGCTGACCCCGTGGCCGGTTCAGGTCGTGGACGGGGTGGTGAAAACCGCCTAGTCGCGCGCCGCCAGACGGCGGGCATTGTCGGTGGCCCGCGAATGGATCGGGCGCAGCATCTCCACCTGTCCGGTCAGCATCCGGTTCCAGAGTGTCAGGCCGTCGGTTAGCGACTGGCCGACCGCTTCGCCCAGCCAAGCGCCCGCATCGTGAATGTCACGCGCCTTGCCCAGCTTGTTGACGGCATTGTCGAGCTGGCGCTTGGTCATGTCCGCGGCGGTGGTGGCCACATCGATGGCGCTGAGGACCCCTGCGACGGCCGAGGCGGCAGCCGCCTCGACCTTTTCGGGGCCCATGACGCCCATTTCGGAAAGTCCGGCCTGTCCCGTCATGCCAAGGCGATGGTTGACCACATAGACCGAGGCCTCAGCCGTCTCGATGCCGAGACGGTTGAGGGTATCCAGCGATTTGAGGACGGAACGGGCCGGATGTTTCATCAGGCGACCGGCAGGACTTCGGTGGCGAAGGCGGTCAGGTCCTCGATCAGGGCCGGCAGGGCCTTGTCGATGATCTGCTGGCCCTTTTCGGGCGAAGCCTGTGCCGGATCCGAACCGATGCGGCCATCGGGGAAGCGGGCGCGGTAATCGTTGGCGTCGCGGATCGGGCCGTTCGGGGCGATCTTCGGCTCATAGGTCGCGGTCTTCACGCGGTCCGGATAGGCAGCGTAGGTGACGGCGATTTCCGACGGGGTGGCGTGGGAGCCGTGACCGACGGGGAACATGTCCTCGCAGAATTTCTGCACGCCCGGCAGGTCCCACCAGTTACGCAGCTTCAGGATGAAGGGCGGACGCTCGGCCCACGGCTCGGGCGTGAACGACCATTCGGCATAGATTTCGGCAAAGGCGGCTTCGATGGTGGCGACATTGCCGCCGTGGCCGTTCAGGAAATAGATGCGCTCGAAACCGTGGCGGGTCAGCGACGACACCCAGTCGGCGATGGCGGCCATGAAGGTCGAGGGGCGCAGGGTGATGGTGCCCGGGAAGGCCAGATGGTGCTGGGCCATGCCGATGTTGAAGGTCGGGGTGACGACGATATCGTCATTGGTCTTTTCGGCGGCGTGGGCGATGATTTCCGGGCACAGCCAGTCGGTGCCCAGAAGGCCGGTCGGGCCATGCTGCTCGTTCGAACCGATCGGAACGACAACCGTCTTGGACAGGACACCGCCCGACTTCAGACGCGCATCGATTTCAGGCCAGGACGAAAGATGGATCAGCATGAATAGGCTCCGCAGGGCTGGCGGCCGTCGCCAGCTTCTTTGCATAGGGGTTTAGGCTGATCCGCGCGTAAAGGCCAAATCGTTCGCGTTCAGGGCGCATAAGCCTTGATAAAGCGGCGGGCGGCCTCGCGCGCATGGGCCATGGGCTCGTGCTCGAAAGGGGGAATGCCCATCAGAAGCCGGAACTTGCAGTGGCCCAGAACCATGCCGACGAAGATTTCGGCCGCCTCTGCCGGATTGGGGACCGATAGACGCCCTGCCTCGTGCTGGCGCGAAAGCCATTCGGCGATGCGCGACAGGCTTTGTTTGGGACCGGCCTCGAACACGGCGCGGGCCAGTTCGGGATCGTCATGGGACGACATTGCCATCGCCCGCAAGTGGTCCGAACTGTGCGGATCAAGCACCCGCTCGATCAGTCCCTTTGCCACCCCTTCCAGCGCTTCTTCCAGCGGACCGTCATTGCCCAGAGGCGAGGTAATCGCCAGCGAGCGTTGTGACAGGAGCGTGCGGGCCAGCTCGCTTTTGTTGGGATAGCGGTTGTAGAGCGTCTGTTTCGACACGCCTGCGGCGCGCGCTATATCGGCCATGGTGGTGGCCGGCCCCTTGGTGGAGAACAGCTCTACAGCCGCCGCCAGAATGGCGTCGCTCTTGTGCTCGTCGATCTGTCCGCGCGCGCGAGGCATCAGTGCACGTCCGAGGGCGGCGGGGCGCTGCCCGGCTTCACCGGCTTGGACATCAGGGTGATGAAGGCCGTCAAGGCGCAGCCGATGGCCAGCATGGCGAAGGCATCGCCGAAAGCCATGGTTGTCGCCTGTTTCTGCAGAATGCCGTACACCGCCTTCAAAGCCGAAGCATGGGGATCGACCGAGTTCTGGAACCGCTGGGTCAGGGCCTCGATCATCATCGTGGCCCTCACATTGGTGCGGTCCAGAGCACTGGTCAATTCGCCCATATGTCGCGCCGTGTTCTCGGTCAGGCTGGTATTGAGAAGCGCCAGACCGAACGCCCCGCCGACATTGCGCGACAGGTTCACTAGGCCCGAGGCATTTTTGACCATGTGCGGGGGCAGGGTGGTCATGGTCACCTGTTGCGAGGCGATCATGGCGATCATCACGCCAGCACCGCGCATGGCCTGAACCCCGGCAAACTCCCAGAAGGCCCAGTCTTCGGTGACCAGACGCGCATCCCACATGCCCCATGCGGCCATCATGAAGCCGATGAACATCAGGATACGGGCATCGACCTTGCGCACCAGACGCCCGACGAAGGGGCCGACCGCAAACATGCTGAGGCCGGACACGATCATGGTGGTGCCGACCTCCGCTGCCGAATAGTCGCGCACCCGCGACAGGAACAGCGGGATCAGGAAGGACCCGCCGAACAGGGCGGCCCCCACCACAAAGGTCATGATGACCCCGACCATGAAGTTGCGATTGCCGAATGCGCGCAGCTCCACCAGCGGATTGGCACTGGTCAGCGAACGCCAGACAAAGACAGGGCCGGTGATGGCTGCGACAACTGTCAGCAGCAGGATGTGGTCGTCGGCGAACCAGTCATTCTTGGCCCCTTCTTCCAGCACGAACTGCAGGCTCATCAGGAAGGTGGCCATCAGGAACAGGCCGAACCAGTCGAAGCCCTTGGCCAGCTTGGGATCGCCCTTGTCGAAATTGGCATAGCGCCCGACGAGGAACAGGACCAACAGGCCTGGAAAGACGTTGATGAAGAACAGCCAGCGCCAGCTCAGCCATTCGGTCAGGTGACCGCCCAGCGTCGGACCAATGGTCGGGGCCAGTGTCACGATCAGACCCATGATGACACTGGCCGTCACGCGTCGCTCCGGCGGGAAGGCGGTAAAGGCCACGGCGAACACGGTCGGGATCATGGCTCCGCCGACAAAGCCCTGAACGGCGCGGAAGAAGATCATCATCTCGATCGATGAGGACAGACCGACCGCCACACTGGTCAGCAGAAAGCCGACGCATGAAGCCAGAAAGACCTTCTGCGTGCCCCACAGGCGCGACAGGAAGCCCGACAGCGGGATCATCACCACCTCGGGGATCAGATAGGCCGTCTGGATCCAGCTGATCTCGTCGGCAGAGGCCCCGATGCCGGCCTGAATCTGGGTCAGGGACGCGGCCACGATCTGGATGTCGAGAATGGCCATGAACTGGCCGATCACCATGCCCGCAAAGCCGAGCATGAGGACCGTCCAGTTGACGGGCTTTTCTTCCTCGACGGTATTGATTGCGGTCATTGGCGAGGTGCCGTGCGGCCTTCGCTCTTCAGATCGACCTTGGCGTGGACCGACAGGCCGGGGCGCAGTTCGATACCTTCCACGCGGTCAAGCGCGATGCGAACCGGAACACGCTGGGTGATCTTGGTGAAATTGCCGCTGGCGTTCTCGACCGGGATCAGGGCGAACTCGGCACCGGTTGCCGGCGCAAAGCTTTCGATGCGGCCGGTGAATTTCACCGAAGGATAGGCGTCGGCCTGGATGCTGACGGTCTGCCCCAGACGCATGCGCTCCAGCTGGGTTTCCTTGAAATTGGCGACCACATAGACGTCTCTCAGCGGCACCACGGACATCAGCTGGGTGCCAGCGGCGACCACCTGACCCACGCGCACACCGCGCGCGCCGACCACCCCGGCCACAGGGGCGCGGATCTCGGTGCGCTCCAGCGCCAGACGGGCTTTTTCAACCGCGGCGCGGGCTTGGTCGACCGTGGCCGAGGACTGGGCGCGGGCAGAGTTCAGGACAGCCAAAGTGCGCTGCTCGGCGGTCAGGGCCGCGCGGGCTTCCTCGACACCGGCGCGGGCGTTCTGGGCAGCGGCGCGTTCGGTATCCAGACGCTGGCCCGACACCCAGCCCTGCGAGGCCAGCTGGCCGTAGCGGTTCAGTTCCTTCTGAGCCAGTTCGGCCTGACTGCGGGCGCGATCGACGGCGGCAGAGCGGGCCGCGATGGCGGCCTGCTGCTGGGCGGTCTGGGCATCGACATTGCCCACCGACGCCAGCACAGCCGCCAGATTGGCCTCGGCCTCGGCGAGGGCGGCGCGGGCATCGGCATCATCGAGCCGAACCAGCACGGTGCCCGCCTCGACATACTGGTTATCCTTCACCAGCACCTCGACGACAGAGCCGCCGATACGCGGCGAGACACTGACCATATCGGCCTGAACAAAGGCGTTATCGGTCTTTTCCCACCGCTGCTTGTTGATCCACCACCAGGTGCCGCCGCAAACGAGGGCGATGGCGGTGACAATAGCGAGAATGAGGGGGAGACGCTTACGCTTGGGAGCACTCATCGAGGGATGCCGTTTCTGACGACGCTGAAAAATGGACGAGCACGTCTAGAAATCAACTTGGTGGTTTTGTCGAGAACAAAGTGCGCCAGAATGTCGCGGATGTGTCGATCTCTGCGGCGAACTTGAAATCGCAAAGGGGCGCGGGCATGGGTGGGCCATGACAGAGCGAAAGCCCAGCCGCGCCGTTCGAACCGCACTGACGCCCACCGGTCCGGCCAAACGGTCACGACAGCCCAAGAAGGCCCCCGTCGGTGTCATCGTCCGCTGGCCCCCAACCAAGGCCAAGGTCGAGACGGTGTTCGAGCGCCTGTCCGGCATCATGCCCGATCCCAAGACGGAGCTGGATTTCGTCAATCCCTATACGCTGGTGGTGGCGGTGGCCCTGTCTGCACAGGCGACCGACGTCGGCGTGAACAAGGCGACCAAGGCTTTATTCGCCGTCGCCGATACGCCGCAAAAGATGCTGGCGCTGGGCGAAGAGGGGCTGATCCCGCTGATCTCCTCGATCGGGCTTTACCGCACCAAGGCCAAGAATGTGATCGCGGCGGCCCGCATACTGGTGAACCAGCACGGCGGCGAGGTGCCGCTTAATCGCAAAGACCTGCAGGCCCTACCGGGTGTAGGGCGCAAGACCGCTAGCGTGGTGCTGAACGAACTGGGTATCGAACCCGCGATTGCCGTCGACACCCACGTCTTCCGTGTCTCGCACCGCCTCGGGCTGGCCAACGGCTCAACGCCGGACAAGGTCGAGGACCAGCTGCATCAGGTGGTACCCAAGAAGTGGCTGGCCAAGGCGCACCACTGGCTGATCCTGCATGGCCGCTACACCTGTCTGGCACAGCGGCCCAAATGCGGGGGCTGTATCCTTGCGGACATCTGCCCCTCGCGGGCGAGCTTTGCCGATTAAATCCGCGCTTTGACGGCGGCGGCGAAGCGGGCACCGGCCTTGGGATCCGACGCCAGATAGAAGTCCGGCTCGACCAGTTCGGCCTCCATCAGCACCCATTGGCCGTCATCGGTCTGGGTCATGTCGATGCGGGCATAGAGCAGATCGTCATCGAACTGTGCCAGCACCTGCTGGGCCAGTTCCAGCGCGCCTTGCGGCGGCTGGGGCAGGGCCTGATAGCGGCCACCGTACTGGACCTGAATGCGGAACTCGCCTTCGGTGCCGGGGCGTTTGTTCACGACGTGGCTGAGGGCACCGCCGAAGAAGAGCAGCGAGGTTTCGCCCGCCGTCTCGATAGAGGGCAGATAGGCCTGGATCATCGCCGCCCCTTGCGGCGCGTCGCGCATGGCCGCTGCCAGATCGTCCCCGCGCTGGATACGCAAGGTGCGCCATGCGCCCGCCGAGATGGTGGGTTTGACGATCAGGACATCGGTGCCGAGCGCGTCAAAAGCCTCGGCGACATTCTGTTCGGTCGCCTGATCGACAAACAGTGTCGCGGCCATGGGGATACCGGCATCGCGCAGGCCTTTCAGATAGGCCTTGTCGGAGTTCCAGCGCAGGGTACGGGCCGGATTGGCCACGGGCAGGCCCTCGGCCTCCCACAGGTCGCAGGCGCGGCACCAGTCGGCATAGTCGGTGTAGTAGCCCCACGTCAGCAGGGGCAGGATCAGGTCATAGTCCCGCAGACCCTCTGCCGATTGGACATGGTCCGTCCATGGCGAGGTGGAAACCTCGAACCCTTCGGGTGACAGGGCCTCTTTCAGGCGCTCCAGCACCTGCGGCCACTGGCTCGAATAGGAGGGATCAGACGGGGAGGGGGTAAGAACGACGATCTTTGCCATGGGCGCCTTATGCAACGATGGCGCGGGAATTTGTAATTTCAAATCTGCAATGTGGCGAAGCCCTCTCAGGGAGGCTAAGGGGTTTTGAATGACCCAAACCCCTTCCTTCGCCAATGGCGCCCGTTTCGATGTGTGCGCGGTGGGTAATGCCATCGTGGACGTTCTGGCTCCGTGCGAGCACGCCTATCTGACCGAGCAAGGTCTGGTGGCTGGCTCGATGCAACTGGTCGATGAAGCCCAGAGCGCCGCACTGTATGAAACCATGGCTCCGGGCGTCGAAGCCTCGGGTGGTTCGGCAGGCAATACGGTGGCCGGTGTGGCCTCCTACGGCGGTCGCGCCGCCTATATCGGCAAGGTCGCCAATGACCAGCTCGGCGGCGTCTTCACTCATGACATCCGTGCGGGCGGTGTCCACTTCGACACGCCGGTTCTTGAAGGCGGTGCCGGTACCGGCCGCTGCCTGATCAATGTGACCGATGACGGCCAGCGCACCATGTGCACCTTCCTGGGTGCCGCGAACCAGCTGACCGTGGCCGATATCGACGCGGGCCTTATCGCCGACAGCGCCATCGTCTATCTGGAAGGCTATCTGTTCGATCCGGCTCCGGCCCGTGCAGCCTTCGAGGCCGCCGCTGCCGAAGCCCACAAGGCAGGCCGCAAGGTTGCCATCACTCTGTCGGACAGCTTCGTCGTCCATCGCTGGCGCGCCGAGCTGCTCGACTTCATCAAGGCCTCGGCCGACATCGTGCTGGCCAATGAAGGCGAACTGGCCGCCCTTTTCGAAACCGAAGATTTCGATGCCGCTGCCGACCAGCTGGCTTCCATGGTCGATATCGCGGCGGTGACCCGTGGCGAAAAGGGTTCGGTGGTTATCTCGGGCACCGAGTGTCACGCCGTTGCGGCCTTCCCGGTCGACAAGGTTCTGGACACCACCGGTGCCGGTGACCAGTACGCCGCCGGCTTCCTGCTGGGCGTTGCCCGCGGTCTATCGCTGGAAGACGCCGGCAAGCTCGGCTCGCTGGCCGCTTGCGAAGTGATCGCGCACTGGGGCCCGCGCCCGCAGGTGTCGCTGGCCGAACTGGCCAAGGAAAAGTCCCTCGCCCTCTAAGGCGACCGTTTGCGGCGGCGGGTGCTTCACGCGCCCGCTTGCCGTGGACGCTCAGGCCAAGTAATCGCTCCGATATGTTTGGTCTCGCAAATCCCGACAAATTCATGCGTTTCACAACACCGCTGGTGTCGGTGCTGTGGTTGCTGGCTGTCGGATTGCTGGCCTTCGGCACGTTTCAGGCCTTTGCCGTCCCCGAAGACTACCAGCAGGGCGATACCGTCCGCATCATGTTCATCCATGTGCCCGCCGCCATTGTCGGTCTGGGCGCCTATGCGGCGCTGGGGGTTTCCAGCCTGTTTGCGCTGGTGTTCCGCCATCCGCTGGCCGATGCCGCAGCCAAGGCCGCAGCCCTTCCGGGGGCAGCGCTGACCGCGCTGGCGCTGATTACCGGATCGCTGTGGGGCAAGCCGATGTGGGGTACGTGGTGGGTTTGGGATGCCCGCCTGACCTCGGTGCTGGTGCTGTTCCTTTTCTATATCGGCTATATGGCCCTGCGGTCGTCGATCGATGACGAGCAAAGGGCGTCGCGTGCCGCCGCCGTCTTGGGCCTCGTAGGGCTGATCAACCTGCCCATCGTGAAATTCTCGGTAGACTGGTGGAATACCCTGCATCAGCCCGCCTCGCTGATCCGCTCGGGCGGCACCTCTGTCGATGCGGCCTATCTGCCGGGTCTGATCGCCATGATCCTCGGCTATGGCCTGTTCTTTGGCGCGATCTGGGTGACTGCGATCCGGACCGAGGTCCGCCGCCGCCGCGTCCTGTCCCTGCGCGCCCGCGCTGCCTTTAACGCCTGACCGGAGACGCCTGAATGCTCGACTTCGACATGGGCAAATATGCCGCTTTCGTCTGGCCCGCCTTTGCCATCACGGCGGTGGTCTTTGTGGCTCTGGCCGCCCGCGCCCTGATCGAGGCGCGCCGCTGGAAGGCCGAGCTGGTTCGACTGGAAAGCAGAAAGGTCCGCTGATGCCCCGTTGGATGGCCGTACTGCCGATTGTGGCTCTGGTCCTGCTGGGGGGCTTTCTGGCCTTCCAGATGAACCGCATGGCCGAAAGCGGCAAGGGGGCGCGCTATCAGCCGTCGGCGCTGGTGGGTAAGCCCGTGCCGGAAACCACCCTGCCCATGCTGGAAGGGGCCGAGGTGTCGGGCCGTATGCTGGATGCGCGGACCGCGTCGGTCGGCAAGCCTGCGGTCATCAACCTGTTTGCCAGCTGGTGTGCGCCGTGCCGTCTGGAACACGCGCAGCTGATGGCGCTCAAGGCCGAGGGCGTGAAGATCATCGGCATCGCCTATAAGGACGATCCGGCCAAGACCGCCGCCTTCCTCGAGGAACTGGGCGATCCCTATGACATCGTGCTGGTGGATGCCGAGGGACGGGCGGGTCTGGACCTTGGAATCTCGGGCGTGCCGGAGACCTTCGTCATCGACGCCTACGGGATCGTGAAGCACAAGACCACGGGGCCGGTGATCACCGATGCCGACCGCGTACAACTTCTGGATGCCTATCGCGCCACGCCTGCGCGTTAAGGATATGGTCAACATTGCGTTAACCGTAGATTAGGGCTCATCCGTAATACTACGGACCATGGCCGCTATCCTGTCAGAACGCCCACCATTTCCACCCAGCCTGAAAGGGCAGGGCGGTTCGGCTGTGGTGAATGCGGCCAAGGCCCTGCGCGAGGCGCAGACGGCCTTCTTCCGTCCGGTCACCCAGAGTGTTCAGGCCGAGGCGGTGCTTGAGTTGCGAGATTCCGAGCCCGTAACCGCACCTGAGCCTGCACCCAACGCCATGCGTCGCCCGGGTAGCCTGCTGGATATCCGCGTCTAGCGGCTGCGCGACTGGGCTTTCTCGGCCTTGGCCTTCTTGGCCAGCTTCGCGGCCTTTCGCGCCTCTTTATCGGCCTTCTTTGCAGCCTTCTTGGCGCGCTTGGCCTCTTCGGGGGCCGCGTCCGCGACCTCGGCCAACAGGGCTAGCGTATCGATAAAGGCTTCGCGGCGTCCCTTGGGCAGAAGGGCAAGGATGCGTTTGTCTGCCGACAGGGCGCAGGGGCGGGCCTTTTCCAGCGCTTCCGCACCCGCCGAAGACAGTCTGACGGCCTTGGCGCGGGCGTCGATGGCGGACTGTTCGCGCTCCAGCAGGCCCTTGGTGGTCATGCGGCTGACGAGATCGGCTAGGGTCGAGCGGTCAATGCCGGTGGCCTTGACCAGATCGGTCTGGGTCAGGCCGGGATGTTGGGACACCGCCTCCAGCACGGCGTACTGGCGCTGGGTGACGCCAGCCTCGCCGCTTTCGTTGCCATAGACATCGACGCACAGTTGCAAGGCCCGATGCAGCAGGTGGCTGGGCGAGCGCGCAAGTTCCGGTACCGGACCGCTATGGGCAGCGATTTTAGTCACGTGGCTCTCCGGCGGTTGGGGCTGTCCTGTCGGACTAACAACTGGGATTGACGTTTTGACGACGCAACTGTGACGCGCAATGCAAAAGACCCGTCCTTTCGAACGGGCCTCTTATTGTTCGTGAGCGGATCAGGCGTCTTTGGCCTCGTCCTCGTCCTTCACCAGATGCTTCATGATGAAGAAGACCTGCCAGATGCCGAAGGCGGCGGAGGCCATCCAGAGACCGCCACGGAAGGCGACCCAGAAGTCGTCCGTCTGGGTGCGCCAGATCACTTCATTGACGATGGCGACCGTCAGGAAGAACAGGCCGTAGCGCAGGGTCAGACCCTTCCAGCCCGCATCGGTCAGGTTGAAGGCGCTACCCAGCAGGTATTTGAACGCCGCCTTGTTGAACGCCAGCGATCCCAGAAGAATGGCGGAGAGGGCCAGATTCTGAACCGTGATCTTGATCTTCAGCAGGTTCGGATCGTGGAAGAAGATGGTCAGGGTGCCGAACACCAGCGCGAACAGGCCGCTGAACAGCGGCAGGGGCGCAAGGCGTTTCTCCAAAAGCCATCCGGCGATCAGGGCAATGAGAGACGCGCCCACCAGTACCCACGTCGCCGAGATCAGGGCCTCGCTGCTTTCCTGTCCCTTGAAAAAGCGCAGGAAGGCATAGGAGCCCATGAAGGCGACAAGGGCACCGAAATCGACGGCTTGGCGCAGGTTGGAGGCTTTTTTGTTCTCAGACACGAAAGATCAGTCCTCCAGACCGACGAGGGAGCGCGAGAAGGCGACGGCGTCGAAGTCCTGAAGGTCCTCGACACCTTCGCCCACGCCGATCAGTTTGATGGGGGCGTCGGACGCCTGTGCCACGGGCACCAGCACGCCGCCGCGCGCCGTTCCGTCCAGCTTGGTCATAACCACGCCGGACACATAGGCGGTGCGGCCGAAAATCTTTTCCTGCTCCAGCGCGTTGCGGCCCACGGTGGCATCCAGCACCAGCAGGGTCTCGTGCGGGGCGTCGGCATCGACCTTTTTCAGCACGCGCACGATCTTCAGCAGTTCGTCCATCAGGGTGGACTTGTTCTGCAGGCGGCCCGCCGTGTCGATCAACACCACGTCAAAGCCCTCGGCCTTGGCCTTTGTATAGGCATCGAAGGCAAGGCCCGCGGCATCGGCACCGTCGCGGCGGCTCTCGAAATGAGCGCCTGCGCGGTCGGCCCAGACCTTGAGCTGTTCGCGGGCGGCGGCACGGAAGGTATCGCCGGCCACGATCATGACCTTGGCCCCCTTGGCGGTCAGGTCCGATGCGATCTTGCCCAGGGTCGTGGTCTTGCCCGAACCGTTCACACCGACGAACAGCACCACATAGGGCTTTTCGCCCGACAGCGGGTCAAACTTGGCCTGACGCGGCAGCAGTTCCTGCGCCACGGCCTCGGCCAAAGCTTCCTTGATCTCGCGCTCGTTGGACTCCTTGCCGAAGCGCAGGGCGCGGAAACGCTCCACGATGCGGGCGGAGGCCGCAGGGCCAAGATCGCTTTCGATCAGGTGCTCTTCCAGTCGTTCAAGCGCCTCTTCGGAAAGAGGTTCTTTGACGAAGGCGGAGACGACCTGTTCGGTCATCTGTTTGGAGGACCGGGACAGCCCCTCGCTCAGGCGCTGGAACCAGCCTTTTTTCGGCGTATCGCTCATAATCACTGCTCTAGCGGAGTGCGGTTCTCAGGTCACGCGCGAACCTATATGGATATGAAGTTGGTTTCGCGCATTGGAAAGCTTGATGGCCCGCACCACCCACGACTTCTACCACGCCCGCACCCATGGCTTCGTCCGTGTGGCGGCGGCAACGCCTGTGGTTCACATCGCCGATCCCGTCGCCAATGCCGACGAGCATATCCGGCTGATCGAGCAGGCGGCGGAGTCCGAAGTCGATCTGATCGTCTTTCCCGAACTGTCGATCAGCGCCTATGCCATCGACGACCTGCACCATCAGGCCCCGCTGCTGAACGAGGTCGAACGCCAGATCGCCCGCATTTCCGAAGTGGTGGAAGAGGCCGGACTGGTGGCCGTGGTCGGCGCGCCGATCCGTCAGGGCGATGCCCTGTTCAACTGTGCGGTGGTGCTGTCGGGCGGCGAGGTTCTGGCCGTGGTGCCGAAGTCCTATCTGCCGAACTACCGCGAATATTATGAAAAGCGCTGGTTCGCGCCCGCCGCCTCGCGCACCGAGGATGTGGTGGTACTGAACGGCGAGGAAGTGGACTTCCAGCCGGGTCTGGTTTTCGAGGCGGCCAACCGTCCGGGCTTCACCTTTGCCGTCGAGATCTGCGAGGACTTCTGGGCCCCGCAGCCGCCGTCCACGCGTGCCGCACTGGCGGGGGCGCGCATCCTCTGCAACCTGTCGGCCTCCAACATCGTCATCGGCAAGTCCGAGGACCGTGCCCTGATGTGCGCCAGCCAGTCGGCCCGCACTCTGTCGGCCTATGTGTTTGCCGCCTCCGGTTGGGGGGAGAGCACGACCGATCTGGCATGGGACGGTCAGGCGACCGTCTATGAACTGGGTGCCAAACTGGCCGAGGGCGAACGCTTCGCGCTGGAAAGCCACCTGACCATCGCCGATGTGGATGTGGACCGGATCGGTCTGGACCGCCTGCGCAACGGCACCTTCGCCGATTGCGCCCGCCATGAGGGCGAGGTGGCGACGGTGGTTCCCTTCATCGCCGCCGAAGGCCCGTCGGGCGGGTTGATCCGCGCGATGGACCGCTTCCCCTTCGTGCCTGATGACGGTGCCAAGCTGGATCAGGACTGTTTCGAGGCGTTCAACATTCAGGTTCAGGGCCTGATGCGCCGCATGACGGCGACGGGCTCGAAAACTCTGGTGATCGGTGTGTCGGGAGGGCTGGATTCCACGCAGGCCCTCTTGGTGGCGTGCCGGGCGTTTGACCGTCTGAACCTGCCGCGCACGGGTATTCTCGCCTATACCATGCCGGGGTTTGCGACCTCCGACGGCACCAAGTCGAACGCCTGGGCGCTGATGAAGGCGCTGGGCGTATCCGGCCACGAGATCGATATCCGCCCCGCCGCCAGCGCCATGCTGGAAGGTATCGGCCACCCCTTCGCGAAGGGCGAGCCGGTCTATGACGTGACCTTCGAGAACGTTCAGGCGGGCCTTCGCACCGACTATCTGTTCCGTCTGGCCAACCACAACAACGGCTTTGTGCTGGGTACGGGCGATCTGTCGGAACTGGCGCTTGGGTGGTGCACCTATGGCGTTGGCGACCACATGAGCCACTACAACGTTAATGGCGGCGTGGCCAAAACCCTGATCCGGCACTTGATCCGCTGGGTGGCGGACAAGAAGCTGGTAGGCGAAGAGGCCAGCCCGACGCTCTATTCCATCCTCGCGACCGAGATCTCGCCTGAACTGGTGCCAGCCGGAGCCGACGGCAAGATCCAGTCCACCGAGGGCACGGTCGGCCCCTATGCGCTGAACGACTTCTTCCTCTTCCACATCAGCCGTTTCGGCATGGCCCCGTCCAAGGTCGCCTATCTGGCCCATCAGGCGTGGAGCGAGCGGGAGAGGGGGCTATGGCCCGTCGGCACGCCCGAGGAAGAGAAGGTCCAGTACGATCTGGAGACGATCCGTTTCTGGCTGCGCAAATTCCTGATCCGCTTCTTCCAGACCAGTCAGTTCAAACGCTCCGCCGTGCCGAATGGTCCCAAGGTGGTCACGGGAGGCTCGCTGTCACCGCGCGGCGACTGGCGGGCACCATCGGATTCCTCGGCGCGGGTGTGGCTGGACGAGCTGGATGCCAACCTGCCGCCGGTCACCCTGTCGGCTGTGAAATAAAAACCCTGTCCTTAACAAGGTTTTTCTGGACTTGGAGCGGGGCGGTTCGCTAGAGGGCGCAAATGACCGACGAAATCACACGCGATAGCAACGGCGCAGAGCTGAAAGACGGCGACAGCGTCACCCTCATCAAAGACCTCAAGGTCAAGGGCTCCGGCGGCGTCACGCTGAAGCGCGGCACCAAGGTCCAGAAGATCCGCCTGACCGGCGATCCTGAAGAGATCGAGGCCAATGTCGAAAAGGTACGCGGCCTCGTCCTGCGGACCGAGTTCGTCAAAAAGGCCTGACCCAATGAAAAGGGGCGCTGTCACCAGCGCCCCTTTTGCTTTGCCTGTTTACTCGGTCAGTCGACCTTGCCGAGGAAGTCGAGGATGGCCTCGCTCGCCTCGTGCTCGTCCAGCATCGGCGCGTGGCCGATATCGGGCACCTCGATCAGGCGGGTGTTCTTGCCTTCCATGATCATGCGGCCCGCAATGGCCGTCGACAGCAGGTCCGATGTGCCGCCGCGCACGATCAGGGTCGGGCGCTCGGCCAGAACGCGGAACAGCGGCCACAGGTCCGGCACCAGTGCGCCAGAACCCGCCGCGCGGATCGGCGCGGAGATGTCGGGATCATAGGCCAGTACCGGCACGCCGTTCTCATCTTCCTTGAAGATGCGGCGGGCGAAGGCTTCCCAGTCGCTCTGGTCGTAGTGGGGGAAGGCGACCTCGTTGATCTGGCGGGCGTATTCGGTCGCGTCGACCCAGTTTTTGATCACAACAGGCTTGCCGGTATAGGCGGCAATACGGGCCAGACCCTCTGGTGCCACTTCGGGTCCGACGTCGTTCAGGATGGCGGCGGCGATGGCATCGGGCTTGAGCGCGGCCAGACACATGGTGATCAGTCCGCCCATGGACGTTCCCATGAACACGGCGCGCTCGATGCCTTTTTGCGCCAGCAGATCGACCATATCCCCTGCATAGGTCGTCGGCACATAGGTCATCGGGTCGGTGGCCTTGTCCGAGCGCCCCCGCCCCCGGACATCCACGGCGATAACACGACGGCCATTGGCCTTGAGAATGGACGCGATGCCTTCGAAATCGGCGCTGTTACGGGTCAGGCCGTGAATGGCGATGACGGGCAGCTTGTCGGTGTCGGTCGCCGGGACGTAATCACGCCCATAGAGTTTCAGACCGTCTCGACTGGTCCAGAAAAACTCGGAAAATTCGGCATTCGACATATAAAAACTCGGCCCCTCGTGAGTGGTAGAGGGACAGGTTATTCACCCGATAGGGAAAAGTCGATCAGTCGCCGACTATGGTCGATACGAAGGTGTCTAGATTGCCGCCTTTGAACAAAAACCCTTTAACTCCAGCATTTTGGGCGGCCTCGATATCGGAGGTATTGTCTCCGATCATGATGGAACTTTCGTCGAGGCTGAGACCTAGGTCGCTGGCGGCGCGAAGCAGCATACCGGGGTTCGGTTTGCGGTCCGGATGGTCGGGGTGCAGGTATTTCGGATCGGCAGCGACCGAGTGATAGGGGCAGAAATAGATCGCATCGATCCTTGCCCCGCCCTTGGCCAGTTCTGCCAGCAGCAGTTCGTGGAAGGCGTGCATGGTGTCTTCATCGAAATAGCCGCGGGCGATACCCGACTGGTTGGTGACGATCACCGTCACAAAGCCCATGTCATTCAAACGCTTAACGGCGGCTGCCGCGCCATCCATCATCTGCAGCTGATCGGGGCGGTGCGGGTAGCCCACATCGTGGATCAGAACACCGTCGCGGTCGAGAAAGGCGGCTGGGCGGCTCATAATGGGGGTCACCATGCGAAAATTGGGCAGTCACCGCTTCATTACATCACGGCGCGCTGTTGTCGCGGGCGAATTGTTACGGGTTTCGTAGCATCCGGCAACGTGAAGTGACCCCGCCGCGTTTTGAACGGATGGCAGCATTTGCTAGACCGTCGCAAAAGTTTTGACGCGCCCCTCGGGTGCCGCCCCCGATCGTGTGGAGAGCGAAATCATGATCCCGTTTATTGACCTTCAAGCCCAACGTGTCCGTCTGGACGGCAAGATCGAAGCTGCTGTGGCCGAGGCCGTTGTCGGTGGTGCATGGGTCATGGGCCCGCAGGTCCGCCAGTTTGAAGCCGATCTGGCTGCCTTTGGTCAGGCCAAGCACGCGCTGGGCTGTGCCAATGGTACCGATGCACTGGCCCTGCCGCTGATGGCATGGGGCATTGGCGCGGGCGATGCCGTCTTCGTGCCCAGCTTCACCTTTGCCGCTACCGCCGAGGTCGTGCCGTGGTTCGGTGCCGAGCCGGTGTTTGTGGACGTCGATCCGGTGACCTACAACATGGACCCGGCCAAGCTGGCCGCCGCCATCGACGCCATCAAGGCCGAGGCTCGTCTGACCCCGCGCGTGGTCATCGCCGTGGACCTGTTCGGTCAACCGGCTGACTATCCGGCCATCAAGAAGATCGTTGACCAGCACGGTCTGAAATTCATTTCGGACTCGGCGCAGGGCTTTGGCTGCACCGTGGATGGCAAGCATCCGCTGAACTGGGCCGATGTCACCACCACCAGCTTCTTCCCGGCCAAGCCGCTGGGCTGCTACGGCGACGGCGGTGCGGTTCTGACCAATGACGATGAACTGGCCCAGCTGCTGGATTCGGTGCGCGTTCACGGCAAGGCCGTGGGTGTGGATCTCGAAGGTAAGACGTTCGACCACGATCCGAAATACCTGAACATGCGTATCGGCCGGAACAGCCGTCTGGACACCATTCAGGCCGCCGTCCTGATCGAAAAGCTGAAGGTCTTCGGTCAGGAGATCGAGTGGCGCAACCGTATCGCCGCCCGCTACAACGAGGGCCTGCGCGCCCACGTCGCCAAGGTGCCGGACGTTCCGGCCGGCAACATCTCCAACTGGGCGCAGTACACCATCGAGCATCCGAACCGCGACGCTCTGGCCGCCCACCTGAAGGAACAGGGCATCCCGACTGCCGTCTATTACCCGATCCCGCTGCACATGCAGCCGGCGTATGAAGCCTTCCCGCGCGGTGCCGGCGGTCTGCCGGAAACCGAGCGTCTGAAGGATGTGGTCATCAGCCTGCCGATGCACTCGGACCTGGACGAGGCCACTCAGGACAAGATCATCGCCGCTGTTGCTTCGTTCAAAGGCTAAACTTCAATGACCGCTCTGAAACTGGGTGTCGCCGGTGTCGGCGTCATGGGCCGCAACCACGCCCGCGTCGCCAATGACATGCGCGAGTTCGATCTGTCGGCTGTGTTCGATCCCGATGGCGTGACCGCCGAGGGTGTGGCCGCTGCCTATGAGGCCTCGGCCTTCACCGATCTGGACGCCTTTGCCGCCTCGGGTATCGACGCGGCTGTGGTCGCGACGCCGAACCGTTTCCACGCCGAAACGGCGGTGGCCCTGCTGGAGCGCGGCATCCACGTTCTGGTCGAAAAGCCGATCGCGCCGACGGTTGACGAGTCCCAGCGCATCATCGATGCCGCCCGCGCCAACAACCGCGTGCTGATGGTCGGCCATGTCGAACGTTTCAATCCGGCGGTCGAAACCGTCAAACGCGCCATTGCCGATGACGAGATCATCTCCATCCAGATCACCCGCGTGGGCCCGTTCCCGCCGCGTATGGGTGACGTCGGCGTGGTTATCGATCTGGCCGTGCACGACATCGATATCATCCGCCACCTGACCGGTTCGGAGATGAAGGATGTCCAATCGCTGCTGGGCCACACCCATGCCCTGCGCGAGGACTCGGCCCTGCTGCAGTTCCGTATGGAAAGCGGCACCATCGCTCACATCACCACCAACTGGGTGACGCCGTACAAGACCCGCACCCTGCAGGTCGCCACCAAGTCGCGCTTCGTCGTGGCCGATCTGATCACCCGCCAGGTCACCGAATATTTCGGCCAGCAGCCGGACGGTTCCTATTCGACCCGCATGCTGAACAGCTGGCCGAACGAGCCGCTGAAGAAGGAGCTGGAAGCCTTCGCCACGGCGATCGCCACGGGCGAAACCCCCGCCGTCACCGGCGAGGACGGCCTGCGCAACCTCGAAGTGGCCCTGCGCTGCCTCGCGGAATAAGCGACCAATCGGCATTCGATAACGAAAAGGGCGGCTCAAACAGAGCCGCCCTTTTTATATGCGCGGGATCGTATGCATTCCGATCAAGCGACCGACATTCTTTCGAATAGTCAGTGCCTTGGTTTCACGTGGAACATTAAGTCCGGCCTACTTCATCCAATAGGTGAGCAGGCGGCAAGGGTGCCTACGGGCGTACCTTATTCCTCCAGCGTCGCCATCGGGCGGCTGTCGTCGCTGGTCCATTCGACCATGGAGCCGTCATAGACCGCTGCATCGGAACGGCCCAGTTGGGCCAGTTGCAGGGCGGCGACCGTGGCGGCAATGCCGCCGCCGCAATAGAAGACGGGTTTCTTTGACGGATCGAGTGCGCCAACGGCCTCGAACAGGGGACGGATGTCCTCGGGCTTGCGATAGCCGCCGGTCACCGGATCAACCAGCGTGCCAAAGAAGAGGTTCTGGCTGGAGGGGATGTGGCCGCGTCGGGCATAGGGCTGGCGCTTTCCGGTAAAGGTGTCGCGGTCCAGCACATTGATCAGCACGGTGTCGGGATCGCCGATGGCCGCGGTGACCTGATCCACCGTCGCAAGCAGTTCGGGCTGGCGATGTGCGACGAAGGGCGCGGGCGGATAGGCGGCGATATCCTGCGTGACGGGGCGACCTTCGCGTTTCCAGCGGCCCAGACCTCCATCCAGCACCGACACCTTGGCATGGCCTTCCAGACGCAACTGCCACCAGAACCGCGAGGCCCAGAACTGGTAATATTCCTGACCCAGTGCGGCATCCATCTGGTCATAGACGACTACATGGGTGTCCGGACCGATGCCGAGCGCAGAGGCGGCTTGGGCAAAACGCTGAGACGGCGCGGCCGTGATGGGGAAGGGGGCATCCGGGTCCGCAAAGTCATCCATGACATCGGCAAAGACGGCACCGGGTATATGGCCGCGCGCAAACCCATCGCGGCCGGATTCCAAGGTGGGCGGACCGTCGTCATTCGGCAGCTTCAGGCGGGTGGTCGCATCCACGATGCGGATCGCCGGATCGCCAAGGCGGGCCTCCAGCCACTCTCCACTCACCACGTACGGAACGGTGTCGACCATGGGTCATCTCTCCAAACAAGCAGAGCCCTATGTCGGCGCGAGCAACGGGTCAGGCAATGCAACCGCAGGGAGATTATTTCTGCACTCGTGATCAGATTTTCTAAATCTGGTCGCGGACCATCTGCATGGACAGCCAGTCGGCGATCAGGGCGGGCTTGTTCTCGCCCTCGATCTCCACCGTGATCTCGTGGGTCAGAAGCCAGCGGGTGACACCGCCGTCTGAGCCCTTGTTTTCGGCATTCTTCAGAACAAAGCGACCGCGAACCCGCTTTCCGGCCCTGACGGGCGCGAGAAACCGCAAACGGTCAAAGCCATAGTTCACACCCATCACCACGCCATCGAGCGCTTTCACGGCGTCATAGCTCATGGCGGAGCCGAGGCTGAGCGTCAGGAAGCCGTGGGCGATGGTGCCGCCAAAGGGGGTGTGTTTGGCCATGTCGGGATCGACGTGGATGAACTGCTCGTCCTCCGTCAGCTTGGCAAAGGCGTCGATGCGATCCTGATCGATCTGGAACCAGCGGCTGACGCCGACCTCGGTCCCGACAAGCTGAGGCAAATCCTGTGCAGACGGCATGACGCGAAACCTCCCCTTATGATTTTGGGGAAGGTTTGCGTCTTACCGACCAAAACGCAAATTCGGCGTTATGCCGATTGGAAGCGGCCGTTGATGATCTCGGCGAACTGCTCGGGGTCCACATTGCCACCTGACAGGATGATGGCGGTGGTCTTGTCCTTGGCGTCGATCTTGCCGGAGAGCAGGGCCGCGAGGGACACCGCGCCACCCGGTTCGATCACCAGCTTCAGGTGTCGAAAGGCAAAGCGCATGGCCTCGGCCACCTCGGCATCCGACACGGCCAGGGCACCGGCCAGACGACGGTTGATCGGAAAGGTCAGCTCGCCCGGAATGGGGGCCATCAGCGCGTCGCAGATGGACGGCTTGCCTTGCGGGTGGGCGGTGCGCTCGCCCGCTTCCAGCGAGCGGCGGGTGTCGTCAAAGGCTTCCGGTTCGACGACATAGACGGCGGTCTGGGGGCTGCGTTCGGCCATGACCAGATTGATGCCGGCCATCAGCCCGCCGCCCGAGGCTCCGCACAGCAACTGGTCGATGGGGGTATCGGCATCGTCCAGAAGTTCCAGCGCGCAGGTGCCCTGACCCTCGATAATGTAGGGGTCGTCAAACGGTGGCACGAGGATGCTGCCGCGTTCCTCGGCGATGGCGGCACCGATGGCCTCGCGGCTCTCGGTCCAGCGGTCATAGAAGCGTACCTCGCCGCCGAAGCTGCGCACGCCCTCGACCTTCACCTTGGGGCTGTCGGACGGCATGACGATGATGGCGTGGGTGCCCGCCATCTTGGCGGCGGCGGCGACGCCCTGCGCGTGGTTACCTGACGAGAAGGCGACCACGCCGCGCTGGCGCTCGTCCTCGGTCAGTCGGCTGATGCGGTTATAGGCCCCGCGGAATTTGAAGGCGCCGGCGACCTGAAACGTCTCGGCCTTCATCAGCACCCGTCCGCCAATGGCGTCGTTCAGGGCAGGGTGCTCGATAAGGGGGGTGCGGACAATAGCGGGGGCGATCTGGCGGGCGGCGTCAACAACGCCGGTATAGCTCGGGGTGCGCATACTTTCCCCCTTAACGGGTAACTGTGACATCTGCATAGTTGGCACCATGAAACGTGATCTCATCCTGTCGATCGATCAGGGCACCACCTCGACACGCGCCATTGCCTTCGAGGTTTCGCCCGAAGGGGTGTTCTCGGTTCTGGCGCTCAGCCAGATCGAACTGGCCCAGCATTTCCCGCACTCGGGATGGGTCGAACATGATGCGGATGAGATCTGGCGCGCCACGCTTCAGACCTGTCGCGAGGTGATCAGAAAGGCAGGCAGCGTCGAGCGTTTCGCCGCTGTCGGCATCACCAACCAGCGCGAAACCTCGGTGATTTGGGACGCGGCCACGGGCCAGCCCCTGCACCGTGCCATCGTCTGGCAGGACCGCCGCACCGCCGAGCGGATGGACGAGCTGATCGCGGCGGGCCATGAGGTTGAGGTGCGCCGCCAGACGGGGCTGATCCTCGATCCCTATTTCTCGGCTTCCAAATACGCTTGGCTGCTGGATCAGGTTGAGAACGGTCGCGCGCGGGCGAGGGCGGGCGAGATCAAGCTCGGCACCATCGACAGCTGGTTGATGTGGAAGCTGACGGATGGCGCGTCCCACGTCACCGATGTGACCAATGCCGCCCGTACCAATCTGATGGCGCTGGAAACGCGCGAATGGTCGCCGTCATTGTGCGAACTGTTCGACGTGCCGATAGAGGCCCTACCCGAAATCAGGCCCAGCGACAGCCATTTCGGGGATTGCGCTCCGGCCCTTCTGGGTAAGGCCCTGCCGATCCATGGCGTGGCGGGTGACCAGCAGTCGGCCCTTGTCGGGCACGGCGCGCTGGAGGCGGGGGATGCCAAGATCACCTATGGCACGGGGGCCTTTCTAGTGGCCAATACGGGCGAGGCCATCGTCCGCTCAGACGCCCGCCTTCTGGGCACCATGGGCTGGGCTGCGGGGGGCAGGGTCCACTATGCGCTGGAAGGCTCGATCTTCTCGGCGGGCTCGGCGGTGCAGTGGCTGCGCGACGGGCTGAAGGCGATCACGGATTCCCGCCAGTCCGAGGCTGTGGCCCAGACGCTGAAGGACAATGGCGGCGTCTATCTGGTGCCCGGCTTTACCGGTCTTGGCGCGCCGTGGTGGGAGCCGGACGCCCGTGGCACGGTGATCGGTCTCAGCCGCGACAGCGGTCCGGCCCATCTGGTGCGAGCCGCGCTGGAGAGCCTTGCTTACCAGACCTATGACTTGCTCGAAGCGCTGCGCAAGGACGGGGCACCGCCGATGAAACGGCTGAAGGTGGATGGCGGGGTGACGGCCAATGCCTTCGTCATGCAGTTCATCGCCGACATTTGCGACATCGAGGTCGAGCGTCCGGCGTTTCAGGAAATGACGGCGCTGGGTGCCGCGCGGCTGGCGGCCTTCGGGTGCGGAATGACCGAGACCCTGTGGTCACCGCCTCAAACCGCTCCGGCCATCTGGAAGCCTGACATGGACAGTGACCAGCGGGCCCGATTGATCAAGGGATGGCGGCGGGCGGTCAGAGCGGCCATCGTGGCGGCCACCGACGAAGAATAGGCAAGAGTCTCAGGGGAGGGATGACATGACCGAGGCACTGGACGCCCAACAGGCTTTTTCCGGCACGCGCGAGGTGGATGCGCGCTATCGGCTGGACGAGGTATCGCTACAGGCGTGGCTGACGGCCAATGTCGAAGGGTTTGAAGGGCCTCTGGAGGTACGCCAGTTCAAGGGTGGCCAGTCCAACCCGACCTATGAGCTGAGGACGCCCTCGCGCGCCTATGTCCTGCGTCGCAAGCCGCCCGGCACCCTTCTGGCCAGCGCCCACGCGGTGGACCGCGAGTTTGCCGTGATCAGCGCCCTTTACCGTCAGGGTTTTCCGGTGGCGCGACCCTATGGGCTGTGTACCGACGACGGCATCATCGGCTCGATGTTCTATGTGATGGAAAAGGTCGAGGGCCGCATCTACTGGGACCTGAAACTGCCCGGCCTTACCCCCGAACAGAGACGCGATATCTGGTTCGCACAGGTCGATACGCTGGCCGAACTGCACCGTCTTGATCCGGTCGAGATCGGTCTGGCCGACTATGGAAAGCCCGGAAACTATTTCGCCCGTCAGGTAGGCCGCTGGACCAAACAGTATCGCGCCTCCGAGGGCGAACCGATCGTGGCCATGGACCGCCTGATCGACTTCCTGCCGCAGACCTTGCCCGCCGAGGGGCCAAGTCGCATCGTCCACGGCGACTGGCGGCTCGACAATATGATCCTGCATCCGACCGAGCCGCGCGTACAGGCGGTGCTGGACTGGGAGCTGTCGACGCTGGGCGATGCCATGGCCGATTTCTCCTATCTGCTGATTGCCTATGCCATTCCGCAAACCTTGCGAAACGGCCTTCTGGGTGCGGACCTAGAGGCCTTGGGCATCCCGTCAATCGACGAGTTGGCCGAGCGTTACGGTCAGGCATCAGGCCTTGGCAAGCCGGACAATCTGGACTGGCTACTGGCCTATAATCTGTTCCGTCTGGCCGCCATCTGTCAGGGCATTGCCGGGCGGGTCAGGGATGGCACCGCGGCCAGCGACCACGCCAGATCCATGGCCGCACAGGTTGGACCTTTGTCGGACGCGGCATGGAATTTTGCTGTAAAGGCAGGTGCTTAGTAAACCATCACACAAAAGAAACAGAATCTGGTGCAGATTGGTTTGTGAAACTGATCGGCAGACCCTACTTTAAGGGTCGGAGAGATATGACCCATGTCTGACAGCCAAAAATTCCCGGTCGCCGCCCACGCTCTGGCCTATCTGGCGCACAAGAATGCGTATGAGGCCAAGGATGCCGCGCCCAGTGCCGTGCTGGCCGCATCGGTTCCGACCAATCCGGTGGTGATCCGCCGGGTCACGGCCCTGCTGGCCAAGGCGGGCCTGATCGCCACCCGTCCGGGGGCCAGCGGTGGCTCGTGGCTGCTGCGCCGTCCCGAGACCATCCATCTGGACGAGGTCCTGCGGGCGGTGAACGGCTGCGCCCATCTGGGCTCCACGCCCGAAGGTGCCAAGGGCTGTCCGGTGGGCCAGCATATCCCGCGTCAGGTGGCTAAGGCCCTGACGGCTGCCGACACCGCCGCTGCCGAGGCTCTGGCCAAGATCACGATCGCCGACCTTCTGGCTGAGGATCCGGAATGTCTGCGCGGCTTGGCTCCGCACGCCTCCTGTCCGCAGGCGGCCTAAGATCACCGACATAGCATCCGCTTAGGGGAGGGACGGATGACGGCACGACGCACGATTGCCATTACAGGCGCATCGGCAGGGATTGGTGCGGCACTGGCACGCGTGTGCGCGGCCAAGGGCTATGACCTGATCCTGATCGCTCGCCGCGAGGCCCCGCTGAACGCTTTGGCTGCCGAGGTCGAGGGGGCGCACGGCATCAAGGCCCATGTGATCACGGCGGACCTTGCCGAACCGGATGCCTCGCAAAAACTGGTCGCTGCCGTCGCCGCAAAGGGCCTGACGGTTGATGGCCTGATCAACAATGCGGGCTTCAGCAACACCAAGGGATTTGTCACCACCCCGCCCGAGGCGCAGGCCGCCATGCTGCGTGTGATGCTGACCGTGCCGGTCGAACTGTCCCGTGCATGGATGCCGGGGATGCAAGAGCGCGGCTGGGGCCGCATCCTGAATGTGGCCTCGATGGCGGGTTTCCTTCAGGCCACCGGCGGTGACACGCTTTACGGCCCGATCAAGAGCTTCATGATCCGCTTCTCCCAAGGCCTCTGGATCGAGAACCGCGGCAAGGGCGTGCACGTCACCGCGCTTTGCCCCGGCTATACCTATACCGAGTTCCACGATGTGAACGGCTCACGCGATCAGGTGTCCAAGGCCTATCCGAAATGGATGTGGTTGAGCGCCGAGCGCGTGGCGCAGGAGGGCTGGGACGCGGTCGAGGCCGACAAACCGCGTATCATTCCGGGCAAGCGCTATCGGGTGCTGGCGACGATCAGCAAGCTGATGCCGGACCGGATCGGGCTGAACACCGCCGCCAAACACGCCAAGGCGCTGGAACGGATCTGAAATTGAAAACGGCGGCTTCCTTCGAAGCCGCCGTTTTTGTTTGGATCAGTTGCCGGAAGGGTAGGGCGTCGTCACGCCCGAACTGATCATGCCGGGCAGGGCCTCGCCCAGACCCATGAGAATGAACTGGATCGCCAGCGCACACAGGATCAGACCCAGCACGCGCACAATGATGGCCATGCCGACTTCACCGAGAATGCGGCTCAGCCAGCCCGTCATCGAGAAGCAGACGAAGGAGACGGCACAGGCGGCGGCGATGGCGACCATCGACCACGTCATGCCCATGGCCCCCAGCTTGGCGGCTTCACCCGCATTGATGATGACCGCCGAGATGGCCCCCGGGCCGATCATCAGCGGGATGGCGAACGGCACCACCAGACGCTGGAAGCGGCGGCGGGCATAGCCGCGCACATCACCCTTGTCGTGCATGTGGTCCTTGTCGGTGAAGGTGGCGAGGAAGTCCTCGCGCGCCATGTCCAGACCCAGGAACAGCAGCAGGATACCGCCCGCGATGCGGAAGGCAGCCAGCGAAATGCCGAAGAACTGCAGCAGGCCCAGACCCGTGAACAGGAAGAAGGCCAGGAAGGCCGCCGCAAACAGACAGATCAGGAAGGAGACCGAGACGCGCTGGCGCAGGGTCGCACCGATGGTCGCGGCCGCAAAAATCGGCAGGTTGCCGATAGGATCGAGCAACGCAAAGAGCGTCACGAAGAGGTTGACACCCAGTTCGCTGGCGTTCATCGCCTCATCTCACCATAAAAATCAGCCGCGCCGGTCGCAGCCCTTGATGTCATCCTATCAAGGCATATGCGCGCGGCTGCAACCCGCATAGAGCAGCAAAATGTCAAACCTCGCCTCGCCGGAGCTGGCCAACCGTCCGTTTGATCCCCGCGTGATCTGCGCGCTGGACGTGCCGACGGCGGACGAGGCGCGCGCCTTGGTCGAGCGCATCGGTGATGCCGTGGGCTTCTATAAGGTTGGGCTGCAACTGTTCGCCTCGGACGGGATGGCGCTGGCCCGCGAGCTGAAGGCTTCGGGCGCGCAAATCTTTCTCGACTGGAAACTGCACGACATTGGCGCGACGGTCGAAAAGGCGACGGCGGTGCTGGCTGGTTCGGGTTGTGACCTGCTGACTGTCCATGCCCGCCCGCAGGTGATGGCGGCGGCGGCGCGTGGTGCGGCTGGCTCCGACTTGAAGATTCTGGGCGTCACCGTTCTGACCAGCCTGACGGATGAGGACCTGATGGCCGATGATCACAGCCTTTCGGCGGCAGATCTGGTCGAACTGCGCGTGCGTCAGGCCATCGAGGCGGGCATCCACGGCGTGGTCTCCAGCCCGCACGAAGCCGCTCGCGTCCGCGAGATCGCGGCCGAGGCAGGCCGCGACGATTTCCTGATCGTGACACCGGGTGTGCGTCCGGCAGGGGCATCGCTGGATGATCAGGCCCGCGCCGCGACGCCATCGACGGCGTTGAAGGCGGGCGCGACCCATCTGGTTATCGGTCGCCCGATCACGGCTTCGGCCAATCCACGCGAGGCGGCGCAGGCCATCACCCAAGAGATCGCTCGGGTCTGATAGACATACAAAAACGGCGGCCCCAACCGGAGCCGCCGTTTTTTGATAGGAAGCCCGCCTGCGGCACAAGGTCGCGAGGCGCAGGCGCGATCTCAGAAATCGATCGCGATGCCCTTCTTTTCCCAGTCGCCGAAACGGGTCGGTTCCGGCCCCTTGCGGCCGCCGACCTCGGTCGGGCGATCCTGCGAGGCCAGATCGATAGCGCGGCGTTCCGCCGCTTCCAGCAAGGCGCGGCGGGCGGCATCGCTCAGCGGGCGCTCGGGCGTGGCGTGCGGCACGTCTTCGTTGAAGCGCGGCGCATCGGCTTGTGCGTCGTCGTGAACGTGGGTCGAGCAGCCATCCGAATGGCAGCCGCACGATGGGGTGGGATGTTCGGTCACAGGGGCACCGTCTTGAGAGCGGAGAGTTAGATGCTCAAATAGGGGATAAGGACGCTTGTGCCACCCACTTTGACGACTAAAGCCCAATGAATCATCTCAAGACCTTCGCACTACTGGCTGTGATGACCGCCCTGTTCATGGGGATCGGCTTCATGGTTGGTGGTACCAGCGGCATGGCCATCGCCTTTGTGGTGGCGGCGGGGATGAACCTGTTTTCCTATTGGAACGCCGACAAGATCGTCCTGAAGATGTACAAGGCCGAGGTGGTAGACGAGAGCCACCCCAATGCCGTGGTGCGCGCCTATGTGGCCGATACCAAGCAGATGGCGCTGGATGCGGGCATGCCCCTGCCCAAGATCACCATCATCCCTAACAACCAGCCGAACGCCTTTGCCACGGGCCGCAATCCCCAGAATGCAGCGGTGGCTGCGACGACCGGCCTGCTCGACATGCTGACCCGCGCCGAAATCCGCGGCGTGATGGCGCATGAGCTGGCCCACGTGAAAAACCGCGACACCCTGACCATGACCATCACGGCCACGGTCGCGGGCGCGATCTCGATGCTGGCCAACTTCGCCATGTTTTTTGGCGGCAGCGACGACCGCGAGCGTCCGGGCGGCATGATCGGCACCATCGCCCTGATGATCCTTGCCCCCATGGCAGCGGGTCTGGTGCAGATGGCCATCAGCCGCTCGCGTGAATACGAGGCTGACCGCGTCGGTGCCGAGATCGCGGGCGATCCGGATGCCCTCGCCAGCGCGCTTCAGAAAATCGAAGCCTATGCGCGTGGCAATATGAACCCGCAGGCCGAGCGCAATCCGGCTACGGCCCACATGTTCATCATCAACCCGCTGAACGGGAAGGGCGCGGACAACCTGTTCTCGACCCATCCGGCGACCCACAACCGCGTGCGCGCCCTGATGGAACTGGCGATGAAGATGGGCCGCTCCCCGCGCAATGCCCCGCAGGGCTTTGCCTCGACCAGCGTTCCGACCACGCCGTCGGCCCCGTCCACCAGCGTGCCTACGACACCACAGGACGCGCCTCGCGGGCCGTGGGGCTGAGGCTTAGGCCTTCCTACACTTTGCGTGTGCGCGCTTAATCGGCTAGGGGCGCGCACATGACTGATACGCCCGACACCCCCGAAAACAACAACGACCGTCCCGACTGGGCCAAGCCCAACGGTCCGCTGCGCTCGTTCGGACGCATCAAGTCGCGCCCGATCAAGAACCGTCAGGCCGCACTGTTTGACACTCTGATGCCGCAGATCGCCGTGCCGGATCCCAAGCTGGGCCCGATCGATCCCAAGGCGATGATGCCGGATGCCAAGGCTGTCTGGCTGGAAATCGGTTTCGGTGGCGGCGAGCATCTGGCCCATCAGGCGGCGCAAAACCCCGACACCCTGATGATCGGCTGCGAGCCCTTCCTGAACGGCGTGGCCTCGGCCCTGCGTCACGTGGAGGAGGGCGATCTGAAGAACGTCCGCCTGCACGCCGATGACGCCCGCGCAGTCATGTCGGCCCTGCCGGAAGCCTCGCTGGATCGCGTGATGATCCTTTTCCCCGATCCGTGGCACAAGGCCCGCCACAATAAGCGCCGCTTCCTGCAGGACGAAACGGCTCAGGAGATCACCCGCCTGCTGAAGCCGGGCGGCATGGTGCGTTTCGTCACCGACTGGTTCGACTATGCCGAATGGACGCTGGAGCGCCTGCTTCGCACCGAGGGGCTGGAGCGTATCGAGACGGAAGGGCAGGACTGGTTCGTGCCGCCGTCGGATCACTTCGTGACCCGCTACGAGGAAAAGAAGCTGGGCGACACCGACCCGATCTTCATCCAGTTCAAGCGCGTCTGAACCGCCGCCACGCGGACCAGACCAGCCAGCACAGCAGCGATTTCACGCCCCCACCGATCAGGAAGGGCGTGAAGCCGCCGCTGACGGCATCGCCAACCGGTATCTTGGTCGTCAGCCACGCGGTGCCGACGCCCAGCAGCAAAAGATGAAGCCCGAACAGGGCACCGACCATCAGGGCGGGATGAATGCCGGAAGCGCGTTTTTCGGCGTGTTCTGACAACAGTCCGGCCATAAAGGCGGCGAACGGAAAGGCATAGATATATCCGGCCGTCGGTCCGGTGAACGGACCCAGTCCCGAAGCGCCCTCGGCCAGAACGGGCAGGCCCACCATCGCCGCCAGCAGGTAGAGCACAACTGCCAACAAGCCGTCGCGGGACCCCAGAACCAGCCCCGCCAACAAAATGGCAAAGGACTGCATGGTCATGGGGACGGGGTGCATCGGCACATCGATCTGGGCCCCTGCGGTGGTCAGCAGGGCAAAACCGATAATGGCCAACAGGCGTGTCAGAAATTGCTTCATTACAGCGCTGAAGCACGACGTTACGTGAGGCTGCAAGTGTTTAAGGGCTGACAAGAGGGCGGGTTTGCCCTATATGAGCCTCCACATCGTTAGGCCGACGTCCAACGACGTCGTTTCCAGCGGCGGTCCGGACGGTCCGTCGCTTTTGTTTTTCCGGAGGTTCCGCGTGCGGGCCAAAACCGCAGAAGACCGTGCTCTTCTCGAGATGATCGACCCTATCGCCGACAGCCAGGGGCTGGCGGTGGTACGCGTGCGCCTGATGGGCGGCACTCTGCGTCGTCGTCTGCAGATCATGGCCGAACGCAAGGCAGACCACGACATCTCGGTCGAGGAATGCGCCCGTCTGTCGCGTGCCGTTTCCGAAGTTTTTGACGCCGCCGATCCGATCGCCGGCGAATACCTGCTGGAAGTTTCCTCGCCGGGTATCGACCGTCCGCTGACCCGTCTGTCGGACTTCGACCTGTTCGAAGGCTATGAGGCCCGCCTTGAAACCGACCGTATGGTCGAGGGCCGCAAGCGCTTCAAAGGTATTCTGGCCGGTACCGAAGGCGAGGACATCGCCATCGACCTCGACGGCGAGGAAGACACCGCCCTTATCCCGTTCGCCTGGCTGGCCGATGCCAAGCTGGTGCTGACCGACGAATTGCTCAAGCGTGGCGCATCCCTGCGTGCCGCCCGTGGCGAGCCAGAAGATGACGGCCTGCCGGAAGGCGCGCCGGATACCGAAAACCCTGACCTGTCCAAGGACGAAGCCTGATGGCCGTGACCGGAATTTCCGCAAACCGTCTGGAACTGCTCTCGATCGCCGACGCTGTCGCGCGTGAAAAGAACATCGACCGCGAGATCGTGATCGACGCGATCGAGGAAGCGATCCAGAAAGGCGCCAAGTCGCGCTATGGCGCGCACCACGACATCCGCGCCAAGATCGACCACAAGACCGGTGAGCTTTCGCTGACCCGTCACACCACCATCGTGGCCGACGACTGGCAGCCGGAAGACGAGCTGGAAGAGTTCAACGACAGCGCCATGGTGCGCCTGCGTGACGCCTCCAAGCGCGATCCGGAAGCCTTTGTCGGCAAGGAATACATCGAGGTCCTGCCGCCGTTCGAGTTCGGCCGTGTTCAGACCCAGATGGCCCGTCAGGTCGTGACCGGCAAGGTCCGCGAAGCCGAGCGCGCCAACCAGTACGAAGAGTTCAAGGACCGCGTCGGCGAAATCGTCAACGGCACGGTCAAGCGTGTCGAATACGGCAACACCATCGTGGATCTAGGCCGTGGCGAAGGCATCATGCGCCGCGACCAGTCGATCCCGCGCGAAGTGTTCAACATCGGCGACCGCATCCGCACCTACATCTACGACGTCCGTCCCGAGGCCAAGGGCCCTCAGGTCATGCTGTCGCGCGCCCATCCGGGCTTCATGGCCAAGCTGTTTTCGCAGGAAGTGCCGGAAGTCTATGACGGCGTGATCGAAATCCGCGCCGCCGCCCGCGACGCCGGCTCGCGCGCCAAGATGGCCGTGCTGTCGAACGACAGCTCGATCGATCCGGTCGGTGCCTGCGTGGGTATGCGCGGTTCGCGCGTTCAGGCCGTTGTGGCTGAACTGCAAGGCGAGAAGATCGACATCATCCCGTGGGTTGATGACGAGCCGACCTTCATCGTGAACGCTCTGGCTCCGGCTGAAGTGTCCAAGGTGGTTCTGGATGAAGACGCCGACCGCGTTGAAGTCGTGGTTCCGGACGATCAACTGTCGCTGGCCATCGGCCGTCGCGGCCAGAACGTGCGTCTGGCCTCGCAACTGACCGGCTGGCAGATCGACATCATCACCGAGACCCAGGACTCGGAACGTCGCCAGAAGGAATTCGCTGAGCGCACCGCCCTGTTCCAGGAAGCTCTGGACGTTGACGAAACCATCGCCCAGCTGCTGGTGACCGAAGGCTTCGCCACCGTGGAAGACCTCGCCTATGTCGAGGCTTACGAAGTGGCCGAGATCGAAGGCTTCGACGAGGAAACCGCAGACGAGCTGCAAACCCGCGCCCGCGAGTATCTGGAGCGTCAGGCCACCGAACTGGACAACAAGCGCAAGGCGCTGGGTGTCGAGGACGGCGTCCTGGAAGTTCCGGGCATCACCCCGCAGATGGCTGTTGCCCTCGGCGAAGGTGGCGTGAAGACCGTGGAAGACCTGGCTGATCTGGCCACCGACGAAATCCGTGGCGGTGTTGAAATCCGCGGCGGCGAGCGTGTGAAGGTTGCCGGTGTTCTGGAAAGCTTCAACCTGTCGCAGGAAGCTGCCGAACTGCTGATCCTGCAAGCCCGTGTGGCTGCTGGCTGGATCGACGCTTCGGAACTGCCGCAGGTCGAGCCGGAATACGAAGAAGAGATCGAAGGCGAAGAAGCCTTTGACGGTGAATACGACCTCGCCGAAGGCGAAGTTGAAGCCGGTGAGCCGCAAGGCGACACCGACGAACCCCAAGACGCGTGATGAGGACCGCTGCTGTTCATGACTGTTTCCGAGGTGCTGATCGATAGAGAGCGTCAGGATCTGGTGTCCCGCCAGGTTCTCGATGAGTCTCGTCTGATCCGCTTCGTTGCTGGTCCGGACAGCGCGGTTTATCCCGACTTGGCGCGCAAACTGCCCGGTCGCGGCCTTTGGGTCGCGGCCGATCGCGCCTCCATCGATGCGGCAGTAAAGAAGAATATGTTCGCGCGGGCCGCCAAGGCCCCGCTGAAACCGGCAGCCGATCTGTCGGATATGGTCGAAAACCTGCTGAAAAAGCGCTGTTTGGACCTATTGGGCCTTGCCCGACGCGAAGGCGTACTTATCTCTGGCTTTGAAAAATCCGCAGCGGCTATCCGCAGTGGCAAGGTAGCCTGGATGCTGGAAGCGTCCGATGGCTCGGCCGATGGCCGCAACAAGCTGATAGCCCTTGCGAGACATGTGTCTCCGGCGCCGAAATTATGCGGCGCGTTCTCTGCGGATGAATTGAGTTTGGCCCTTGGGCTGGAAAATGCGATACACGCCGTCCTGCTGAAAGGCGGACGTGCCGAGAGTTGGACCCGAGAGGTCGAACGTTTGGCAGGTTTTCGGACTCTCCAGCCTCAGGATTGGCGCCAGGTGGAACCGGGCGACTGCCACGAGGATTTTCAGAATCTTGGTTCTGAAGGAGAGCCCTAAAGGGTTTGGTGGGTGCGGGCCGGTCTTCTGCAAGAAGGCGGGGCCGCATTCGTGTATGGGTATGAAAGACGAAGGCGGAATTCTCCGCCACAAGTAAAGCGACCGGATGAGCGACGAAAACGACAAAACCAACGACGGCAAGACCCCTGGCAATGCGCCTTCGCAAGGTGGCGCACGCGCCCCGCTGACTTTGAAGCCGCGGGCTGCAGGCTCGGTCTCGACCGGAACGGTGAAGCAAAGCTTCAGCCATGGCCGATCGAAGACGGTTGTTGTCGAAACCAAGCGCCGTCCAGGCGCTGGCGGCGGCCATCAACGCCCGCAGGGCTTTGATGTAGCCCGTCCGCGCCAAGACGGCGGCGCTCCGCGCTCGTCGGCTCCGCGTGGCCAGTCTTCGCAAGGCGGCCTGTCCGCTGAGGAGATGGAAGCCCGTCGCCGCGCTATCGCTGCCGCGACCGCCGCTGCGGCTGAACGCGAGCGCAAGCAGGCTGCCGAAAAGGCTGCGGCTGAAAAGGCTGCGGCTGAACGCGCTGCTGCTGCCGCCGCCGCTGCCGAGGCCGCCAAGGCCGAAGCTGCCAAGGCTGCTGCCGCTCCCAAGGTAGAGGCTCCCAAGCCCGTTGAAGCGCCCAAGCCGGTCGAAGCCCCCAAGGGTGCTCCGGTCGAGGCTGCCAAGCCGGCTGAAGCGCCCAAGGCTGCCGAGGCTCCCAAGCCCGCGCCGAAGCTGCGCCCGCAAGTCAACTTTGGCCAGCGCGCACCGAAGGCTCCGTCCGGCCGTGCTCCGGCACAGGGCGGTCTGGGTGGCCGCTCGGCTCGTGAACAGGCTCTGGGCGGCAATGACCGTCCGCAAGGCGATCGCCCGCAAGGCAACCGCCCGCAAGGTGGCCGTCCGCAAGGTCAGGGCCGTACCGAGGGTGGTGATCGTCCGGCCCGTCCGGCTCAAACCGTTCGTTATTCGGCTCTGAACCCGCGTCCGGCTCCGGGTGCGGCCAAGGGCCCGCGTACCGGTCCGGGTGCCCGTCCGGCTCCGAACCAACCGCCGGCACAGCCGGAAGTCGCCCGTCCGGCCCGTTCCGCTGGCGGTGGCTTCAGCCGTCCGGACCGTGGGGACGACCGCGAGAAGCGCTTCGGTGAAAACGCTCCGGGCAAGGCTGTCAGCCGTACCCGTGGCGAGCCCAAGCGTCGCGAAGGCCGTCTGACCATTCACTCAGTCGCTGGTGATGATGCCGGTGCCGAACGCATGCGCTCGCTGGCCTCGGTCCGCCGTGCCCGCGAACGTGAAAAAGAAAAGCGTAAAGGTTCGTCGACCGACGCACCGAACCGTCCGCGCGAAGTCGTCATTCCTGACGTCATCACCGTGGGTGAACTGTCGAACCGTATGGCTGTCCGTGGTGTCGACATCATCAAATTCCTGATGCGTCAGGGCCTGATGATGAAGATCAACGACGTCATCGATTCCGATACCGCCGAACTGGTGGCCTCGGAATACGGCATGACCGTCAAGCGCGTGTCTGACTCCGACGTTGAAGAGGGCTTCCTGTCGCAAGCCGATGACAGCGATGCTACCGAAGCCCGTGCTCCGGTCGTCGCCATCATGGGTCACGTCGACCACGGCAAGACCTCGCTGCTGGACGCCCTGCGTACGACCGACGTCGCCGCTGGCGAAGCCGGTGGCATCACCCAGCACATCGGTGCCTATCAGGTTCGTCTGGAAGATGGTCAGCGCATCACCTTCCTCGACACCCCGGGCCACGCCGCCTTCTCGGCCATGCGTGCTCGCGGTGCGAACGTCACGGACATCGTGGTTCTGGTGGTGGCTGCCGACGACGGCGTCATGCCGCAGACCGTCGAAGCCATCCAGCACGCCAAGGCCGCCAACTCGCCGATCATCGTGGCTGTCAACAAGATCGACAAGCCGGGCGCTGATCCGCAGAAGGTCATCAACGAGCTGCTGCAACACGAGATCGTGGCCGAAGCCTACGGCGGTGACACCATGGTGGTGGAACTGTCGGCCAAGGAAAAGACCAACCTCAAGGGTCTGACCGACGCCATCCTGCTGCAAGCCGAAGTTCTCGAACTGCGCGCCAATCCGGACCGTTCGGCCGAAGGCGTCGTCATCGAAGCCCAGCTCGACAAGGGCCGTGGTGCCGTGGCGACCGTTCTGGTCAAGCGCGGTACGCTGAAGCGCGGCGAGATCGTCGTGGCCGGCTCGGCATGGGGTAAGGTCCGTGCCCTGCTGAACGAACGCAACGAGCAACTGACCGAAGCCGGTCCGTCGCTGCCGGTCGAAATCCTCGGCCTGTCGGAAGCTCCGACGCCGGGTGATGCGTTCGCCGTGGTGGAATCCGAAGCCCGCGCCCGCGAGCTGGTGGAATACCGTCAGCGCAAGAAGCGCGAGAAGTCGCAAGTGTCGGGTGGCGCTCTGTCGCTGGCCGATATGATGGCCAAGCTCGGCTCGAAGAAGATCAGCGAACTGCCGGTCCTCATCAAGTCGGACGTGCAGGGTACCGCCGAAGCCATCGCCGCTTCGCTGGAGAAGATGGGCAACGACGAAGTTCGTGCGCGCATCGTGGCCCACGCTGCCGGTGGTATCACCGAAAGCGACGTCAACCTGGCCAAGTCGGCTGGCGCTCCGATCCTCGGCTTCAACGTCCGTGCCTCCAAGCAGGCCCGCGATCTGGCCGAGCGTGAAGGCGTCGAGATCCGCTACTACTCGATCATCTACGACCTGCTGGATGACATTAAGGGCGTGCTGTCGGGCATGCTGGCACCGATCCAACGCGAAACCTTCCTGGGTAACGCCAAGGTGCTGCAAGCCTTCGACATCACCAAGGTCGGCCGCATCGCCGGCTGCCGTGTCACCGAAGGCGTGGTCCGCAAGGGCGCTCGCGTCCGTATCATCCGCGACGACGTGGTGGTGCTGGAACTGGGCGTGCTCAACACGCTCAAGCGCTTCAAGGACGAAGTCAACGAAGTCCCGTCGGGTCAGGAATGCGGCATGCAGTTCGCCGGCTTCCAGGACATCAAGGAAGGCGACTTCATCGAATGCTTCACCGTGGAAGAGATCAAGCGCACCCTCGACTAGGGTGCGGTTGTTCCACAGTGAACAGGATCAAAGGGCGCGGTATCGAAAGGTACCGCGCCTTTTTCTTTGGGTTGCATGACAAAGATCGCTCCCCCAGATTGCAGCGGGGGGCCAGATCATGGGGAAGTCCTGGATGCGTTTTCGATACGGCCTTGGCGCTGTGGTTTTGATGATTTCGGGCCTGTCGACGCCCGCCCTGGCCGACACGCGTTTCTACGCCTTTGACGCTGCGGATCGTACGACCCAGTCCCTGACGCGCGGCATTACGCTTGAGGTCGAGCGGGGCCTGTTCGGTGCCACGCGCGTGCGCGGCCTGTTCTCCACCTCGGCCCGTGGCTCGGCCAGTTTCCGCACCGCATCCCCGTCAGGGATCGCCGAGGCATTGCCGTCCGAGGCGAGGGGCGGCGACATCTATGCCATCCTGCCCGAGGGTGACGGGCCTGCCCTGTCGCGCGCCCTGTGTCCGGGATCGACCGAGGCGTGGTTTGTGGTGGGCCGTGTCCGCTCGGGGCGTCCGGTCACCATGCACGCTGTCGGCATCTGGCCTGACGGCAAATATCGCCACTGCGTGGCGTTGAACTATCGCTATCGGGGCGAGTGGGCCAGCCTGCCCAATGCCTCGGGCGAGATGCCTTCGGACCGCTAGGACATGTGGCGCGGCCTGATCCTGATTGGCGTGATGGTGATGGCCGCATTGGCGGGTTGGTGGAGCGCTGACTGGAAAGCCGCGCCCGAACGGGGCGCGCCAGTAGCGACCCTTTATCTCTTGGACAACGGTTTTCACACCGATCTGGCCGTGCCGCGCCATGTGCTGATGGCCTATGACGACGCCCTGTCAGAGGCCGTGGCCCAAAGCGGTGAAGGCGACTGGTTTCTGGTCGGGTGGGGCGACAGCCGCTTCTATCGCGAACAGGGACCGGTGCGGGACCGCATCCCCGACGGACTTCGCGCCCTGTTTACGCCGGGCGGATCACCCGCCGTGGTCAGGCTTATTCCGGTCAGAACGCAGCCGGATAAACCCTTTCCCTATGAGGGCGTGGCCTTCACCCTTGATCAGGCGGGCATAGAGGGCGTCCGTCAGCGACTGTTGCAGACCCTTTCCAGTACGGCCTCAGGTGATCCGATCGCCGCTGACGGACTGGCTGATGATGTGCCCTATGAAGCGACCTTCTGGGCCTCGGGTGAGCGGTTCTCGGTCGCCCATGTCTGTAACCACTGGATGGCGCAGGTGCTTTATGCGGGCGGCATTAGCGTCCCCGTTGGCCGCGCCTTGCGCTCGCAGTCTCTGACCGATGCGATCGAGCGCTATAACGAGGGTCGAACTGGACTTGAGCGTCCACAATGACTAGACCCCGCCCTTCGCGTTCATCAGCCGGCGTCCGATCCCCGGCGGCGCGAGAAGAAGGAGGCAGGTCAAATGGCCCGCAAACAACACACCCGCAACGCCACCGGCCCGCAAGGTCCCAGCCAGCGCCAGCTGCGCGCGGGCGAGCTGATCCGTCACGCTCTGGTCGATGTGCTGCGTGAAAACGAAATCCACGACGAGGCCCTGATGGGCGTCTCGCTGACCGTGACCGAAGTCCGCATGAGCCCGGACCTGCGTCACGCGACCGTCTTTGTCGAGCCGCTGGGCGCGGGCGTTACGACCGCCGACACCAACGGTCTGGAAGAAGACGTCGAGAAGGCTCTGAACGAGCATTCCAAGTTTGTGCGCGGCCTGCTGGGTCGTCGCATCGACATGAAATACACGCCGGAACTGCGTTTCCTGCACGACAAGAGCTTCAATGCCGCCGGTTATATGGACGCCCTGTTCAATGATCCGCGCATTCAGGCCGACCTGAAGGCCAAAGACGAGCCGCAGGAAGACTGATGGCCCGTCGCAAGAAGGGCGAGATCGTCAACGGCTGGATCTGCCTCGACAAGCCTTATGAGATGGGCTCGACCGAGGCTGTGACCAAGGTTCGCCGTCTGTTCAACGCCCAGAAGGCAGGCCATGCGGGTACGCTCGATCCGCTGGCCTCCGGCATCCTGCCTATCGCGCTGGGCGAGGCGACCAAGACCGTGCCGTTCATGATGGACGCGCAGAAAATCTACCGCTTCGTCATCCACTGGGGCATCTCCACCGATAGTATCGACCGCGAGGGTACGATCATCGGACGCTCGGATGTGCGCCCGACGGTGGAACAGGTCAAAGCCGCCCTGCCGCAGTTCGTTGGTACGATCGATCAGGTTCCGCCTGCCTTTTCGGCCATCCGTGTCAATGGCGAGCGCGCTTATGATCTGGCGCGCGAAGGCGTTGAAGTGGAACTGAAATCCCGTCGCGTGACGATCCACGAGGCCGCCGTGACCGACGCGCCCGATGCCGACCACGTCGAAATCACCATGCGTACGGGCAAGGGCGTCTATGTCCGGTCGCTGGCGCGAGATCTTGCCGCCGTTCTCGGTGCCGAAGGGCATGTTTCTGTCCTTAGACGCGAGATGGTGGGGCCGTTTAACGTACAGAACGCCGTCACACTGGATTTTCTCGAGGATTTGGCGCATAAGGGCACCGCCTCTGAAGGCCTTCTGCCTGTGGCGACCGCTCTGGACGACATCCCGGATCTGGCCGTGACGGAACAGGAAGCCCTCTCTCTGAGACAGGGACGACCCATCGTTCTTCTGCCGAAGCAGGTTGAACAGCTCCAAAGCCGGCTAGGTTCGGACGAGGGGACTGTCGCAATCTACTCCGACGGGACGCTGGTTTGCCTCTGCAATCTCAAGGCCGGACGGCTAGCGCCGGACCGCGTATTTAACCTCACCTGAGAACAGACCCTGTCTCGTTTTCAGGTTGTCTAGCGCCCTCATACAGCGAGCCTCCGCGAGGCGAGCGATAGGGCAAGAAAGGACATACGATGTCGATTACGGCTGCCCGTAAAGCTGAAGTCATTGCTGAAAACGCTCGCTCGCAAGGCGACACCGGTTCGGCTGAAGTTCAAGTTGCAATCCTCTCGGAGCGCATTGCCAACCTGACCGAGCACTTCAAGACCCACAAGAAAGACAACCACTCGCGTCGCGGCCTGCTGAAGCTGGTTTCGCAACGTCGTCGTCTTCTTGACCACCTGAACAAGGTGGACAGCGCTCGTTACCAAGCGCTGATCGCCAAGCTGGGCCTGCGTCGCTAAGGCGCCCCGGTTGCGGATCGGATGAATTTCCACGAGGCGCGGGCGGTCACGTCCGCGCCTCGTTCCGCACCTAGTATGCACGTTTCCCGGCGCCGTGGGATGCAACGGCGCAACCGACGCGAGGGCCGCGAGAAATGGTCCTCTTCACCGATCTGACGGCAGAGGGCTGTCAGGTTATCGGGGACTGAAGGACTGAACGACCTGACGCTCCGCACACCCCCGACGGGAATACGCCCGCGGGAGACGAAAGAAGAAAAATGTTCGATATCAAACGCAAGACGATCGAGTGGGCGGGTCGCCCGCTGACGCTGGAAACCGGTCGCATCGCCCGTCAGGCTGACGGCGCTGTGCTGGCCACCTACGGTGAAACCGTTGTTCTGGCCACCGTCGTCTACGGTCGTGCACCGAAGCCGGGAATGGACTTCTTCCCGCTGACCGTGAACTACCAGGAAAAGACTTTCGCAGCCGGCAAGATCCCGGGTGGCTACTTCAAGCGTGAAGGCCGTCCGACCGAGAAGGAGACGCTGGTTTCGCGTCTGATCGACCGTCCGATCCGCCCGCTGTTCGTCAAGGGCTTCAAGAACGAGACGCAAGTCATCGTTACCGTCCTGCAGCACGATCTGGAAAACGATCCGGACATCCTGTCGATGGTTGCCGCTTCGGCTGCCCTGACCCTGTCGGGCGTTCCGTTCATGGGCCCGATCGGTGGCGCCCGCGTCGGCATGATCGACGGCGAGCTGGTGCTGAACCCGACCATCGCCCAGATGGAAGAGTCGGCTCTGGATCTGGTCGTCGCCGGTACGGCTGACGCCCTGATGATGGTCGAATCCGAAGCCAAGGAGCTTTCGGAAGAGAAGATGCTCGAAGCCCTGATGTTTGCCCACAAGGGCATGCAGCCGGTCATCGACGCCATCATCGATCTGGCCGAGCACGCCGCCAAGGAGCCGTTCGACTTCCAGGCTGAAGACCACTCGGACGTCGTCGCTTCGATCAAGAAGCTGGTCGGCGAAGAGATCAAGGCTGCCTACAAGCTGCCGGGCAAGTACGACCGCCGTTCGGGCGTCGATGCTGCCAAGCAAAAGGCTGCCGAAGCTCTGGTGAAGACCGACGAGAATCCGGACGGCGTTGACTCGTCGAAATTCTCGGCCGCCTTCAAGGAATGCGAAGCCGAAGTCCTGCGCCGCGACATCATCGAGAACGGCCACCGCGTTGACGGCCGTGCCCTCGACAAGGTCCGTCCGATCGTTTCGGAAGTCGGCGTCCTGCCGCGCACTCACGGTTCGGCCCTGTTCACCCGCGGTGAAACCCAGGCTCTGGTCGTTGCGACCCTGGGCACCGGCGAAGACGAGCAGTACATCGACAGCCTGACCGGCACCTACAAAGAAAACTTCCTGCTGCACTACAACTTCCCGCCGTACTCGGTCGGTGAAGCTGGCCGCATGGGCTCGCCGGGTCGCCGCGAAATCGGTCACGGCAAGCTGGCATGGCGCGCCATCCGTCCGATGCTGCCGTCGAAGGAAGACTTCCCGTACACCATACGCCTGGTGTCGGAGATCACCGAGTCGAACGGCTCGTCCTCGATGGCTACCGTCTGCGGTTCGTCGCTGGCCCTGATGGACGCTGGCGTTCCGCTGATCCGTCCGGTGTCGGGTATCGCCATGGGTCTGATCCTGGAGCCGTCGGGCGAGTTCGCCATCCTGTCGGACATCCTGGGTGACGAAGACCACCTGGGCGACATGGACTTCAAGGTCGCCGGTACCTCGGAAGGCATCACCTCGCTGCAGATGGACATCAAGGTCCCGGGCATCACCGAGGAGATCATGAAGCAGGCTCTGGCTCAGGCTCACGCCGGCCGCAGCCACATCCTCGGCGAAATGTCGAAGGCCATGGACGCTCCGCGCACCGAGCTGGGCGAGTTCGCTCCGAAGATCGAGTCGATCAAGATCGCTGTCGACAAGATCCGCGAAGTCATCGGTTCGGGCGGCAAGGTCATCCGCGAAATCGTGGAAAAGACCGGCGCCAAGATCGACATCGCTGACGACGGCACGATCAAGATCGCTGCCAACGAGCAGGAAAAGATCGACGCGGCCCGCGACTGGATCAACTCCATCGCTGCCGAGCCGGAAGTGGGCACCATCTACACCGGTAAGGTTGTGAAGGTTGTCGACTTCGGTGCCTTCGTGAACTTCTTCGGTGCCCGTGACGGTCTGGTCCACGTGTCGCAGATGGCTCTGGAACGCGTCGCCAATCCGGCGGACGTCGTTTCGGAAGGCCAAGAGGTCAAGGTCAAATTCCTGGGCTTCGACGATCGCGGCAAGACCAAGCTGTCGATGAAGGTTGTTGACCAAGCCACCGGCGAGGACATCACCGACAAGATCAACGCCGAGCGTGCCGAACGTGGCGAGCCGCCGCTTTCGGAAGACACCGGTGGTCGTTCGAAGCGTGAAGGTGGCGACCGTGGCGGTCGTCGTCCGCGCCGCGACTAAGAGTTGATCTTTTGATCAAAAAGAACCCCGTCGGACTTCGTCCGGCGGGGTTTTTTGATCGAGCGACAAAAGGCTTTGCCTTCTGTCGGGTGCTACGTTCGCGACGCGGTCACTCACTCTTGAGCGCGTTATTAGTGCGCTACGTTCGTGACACGGTCACTCACGACTTGAGCGCGTTATTAGTGCGCTACGTTCGTGACACGGTCACTCACGACTTGAGCGCGTTATTAGTGCGCTACGTTCGTGGCGCGGTCCCTCACGACTTGAGCGCATTTCAGCTCGTGCACTCGGCGGGTTTTTCGTTGGGGCCGAAGAAGTCGCAGCCGCGTTTAATCTCGTCCTCGATCATCTGGCAGGGATTGGCGACGTTGCACGGCGGTCGTGTCGCGGGGCTTACGGCAATGCAGCGACGCACCAGCGCCTGTGCAGCGGCGTCTCCGATCTCTTCGCGACAGGTGACCGGTTTTTCGAGTGGCTGGCCCTGCGGTGACAAACTGCCGGACTGGATGGCGGCTGTCGTTTCGGCGGCGGCGGCGGCGGGCGTTGTCGGTGGGACTGTAGGGGTAGGGACGGGGTCAGACGGGCGGGCGTCGCAGGCACTGAGTATCAGCGCGAACAGGCTCGTCGACACAAGGGCGATGGCTTGACGGGGCATGGGGCTTCCTTCCTTGTTCAGAAAGATAAGCCCCAGCCATATCGCCAGTTCCGCCTTAGGCCGCGTCGACGGCGGCCTTCTGGATGGCGAACAGTTCGGTGCAGCCCTTTTCGGCCAGAGCGAACAGTTGGTCGAACTCGGCACGGCTGAAGCCGCGCTTTTCGCCGGTGGCCTGGATTTCGACGATGTTGCCGTCGCCGGTCAGGACATAGTTGCTGTCGGCCTCGGCGGTGGAATCCTCGTCGTAGTCGAGGTCCAGAACGGCCACGTCGTTAAAGATGCCGCACGAGACAGCGGCGACCTGATCAAGGATCGGGCTCTTGGTCAGGGCACCGGCCTCGACCATCTTCTTCAAGGCGATGGCCATGGCCACCCATGCGCCGGTGATGGAGGCGGTGCGGGTGCCGCCGTCGGCCTGGATGACGTCGCAGTCCACGACCACCTGACGCTCGCCCAGAGCTTCCAGATCGACCACGGCGCGCAGCGAGCGGCCGATCAGGCGCTGGATTTCCTGCGTGCGGCCCGATTGCTTGCCTGCGGCGGCTTCACGGCGGCCACGGGTGTGGGTGGCGCGCGGCAGCATGCCGTATTCAGCCGTCACCCAGCCCTTGCCGGTGTTACGCATCCAGCCCGGCACCTTTTCCTCGACCGAGGCGGTGACCAGCACCTTGGTGTGGCCAAAGCTGACCATGCACGAGCCTTCGGCATAGCGGGTGACGCCCGTCTCGATGGTGACGGCGCGCATTTGATCGGGGGTGCGCTCGGATGGACGCATGGCAATACCTCGGGAAAGTGGGGTCGCCGTGACTTGCACGGCGCAGTTGACTGCTTATCCTGAATAAGACGCCGCGCGTCCATGCGTGCGGCGAGAGTTTTCAAGGTCACCAGACGATGAGCCTGCTTCATCCCTCGCCGGGTCTCGCGACACTGGACAGCCGCGCACGCGATATTTTCCGCCGTGTGGTCGAGACCTATCTTGAAACCGGAGAGCCGGTCGGCTCGCACACCATCCAGAAGGGCGGGGTGCAGCTGTCCTCGGCCTCCATCCGCAACACCATGCAGCAACTGACGGCAGCGGGTCTGCTCCTGTCGCCGCACACCTCGGCGGGCAGGGCTCCGACCCATGCGGGCCTGCGCCTGTTCGTGGACGGCCTGCTGGAGGTCGGGGACCTCGGACAGGAGGAGCGCCGCGAGATCGACGCTCGTCTGGGCGGTATGGGCGCGGGCGGGCGCGGGGCCAACGTAGAAGAGGCGCTGGAGGCGGCCTCGGCCCTGTTGTCCGGCCTTGCGGGCGGGGCGGGCATTGTCGCCAGCCCCGTCAGCGATGCGGGCGTGCGCCATGTCGAGTTCGTCAAACTGGGCCCGGATCAGGCGCTGGCCGTGCTGGTGGCCGATGATGGCACGGTCGAGAACCGCATCATGAACCTGAGCGCGGGTGTCACCCCCGCCACGCTTCAGGAAGCGTCCAACTTCCTCAGCCAGCGGCTGCGGGGCCGTGCCCTGTCGGATGCCCGTCAGGAAATGCAGGCCGAACTGGAGGTCGCCAAGCGCGAGCTGGACGAGGCCGCCGCCCGTCTGGTCGAACAGGGACTGGCCGCATGGACAGGGCAGGGCGAGCGTGATCGCAGCCTGATCGTGCGCGGGCGCGGCAACCTGTTGCAGGATGCCAGCGCCGCCGAGGATCTGGACCGCGTGCGCGTGCTGTTCGACGACATGGAACAGAAGGAACAGCTGATCGGCCTTCTGGACGACGTCGGGGCCGCGCAGGGTGTGCGCATCTATATCGGCGCGGAAACAAGACTATTTTCATTATCGGGTTCCGCAGTCATCGCGGCACCCTATATGTCAGGCAGACAACGTGTCCTTGGCGCCATCGGCGTGATAGGACCCGCAAGACTGAACTATGCCCGTGTCATCCCGCTGGTGGATTATACCGCCCGGGTGCTGGGCCGTATTCTGGACGGACAGGAACGTGACGGACAATAACGAAGAGACCCGGGACCAACTCGAGCAGGACATCCACGACGGTATCGACGCCGAGGGCACCGAGGATGCGGGCATGGCCGCGCTCGACGCCCTGATCGAGGAACGTGACCAGTGGCGCGACCGCGCCCTGCGTGCCGCCGCCGAGGCCGAGAACACCAAGCGCCGTGCCGAGACCCAGCTGAACGATGCGCGCGCCTATGCGATCCAGCGCTTCTCCAAGGATCTGCTGGGTGTTGCCGACAGCCTCGAGCGCGCTCTGCAGGCCGCGCCCAAGGATGCCGAAGGTGCGACCGCCAGCCTCGTGACCGGTCTGGAACTGGTTCAGAAGTCGCTGCTGTCGGCCTTTGAAGCTAACGGCCTGAAGAAGGTCGCGCCCGAAGCGGGTGAGCCGTTCGACCCCAACTTCCATCAGGCCATGATGGAACAGCCGTCCGATACGGTTCAGGGCGGTCAGGTCATCCAGACCCTGCAGCCGGGTTATTCGCTGTTCGACCGTACGGTCCGCGCGGCCATGGTCGTCGTGGCGGCCAAGGGCTCGGGTCCGGCGGCGGGCGGTGCCTATGCCGATGCGCCGCGTACCGGCGACAATCTGGACGAAAAGGCCTGATTGGCCGAAGCTGTATAAAAGCAAAAACCCGCCGCCCTGATGGACGGCGGGTTTTTCTTTGTCAGGCTTTCACGAAGTTCGCGAAATGCTCGAACATCCGGCGCTCGCCCTCGGCGGCATGCTGCGGATGGAACATGGGGCGGTAATCGGCGTGGAAACCGTGCTGCGCCCCTTCGAACAGGGTGATGCGGCTGTCGGTGCGGTCGGCAGCGGACAGGGCCTCGTTCATGGCGGCCACACTGTCATTGGGGATGCCGCTGTCCTGATCGCCATAAAGGCCGATGACCGGCACGGGCAGGGCGGCGGCCAGTTCGATGGGCCACGGCTTACCCGCCTCGATTTGTTCGGGGGTGGCGTTGGCGGCAGGGGCCACGCGCCCGTACCACGCCACACCGGCGCGGAAGTTCAGATCAGGGTGGGCGCAGGCCTGCCACACCACCTTTCCGCCCCAGCAGAAGCCGGTGATGCCCGCACGGGCGTTGTCGGCAAAGGCTTGGTCCTTGGCCCAGTTCAGGGTCGCTTTCAGATCGCCCATGACCTGCGGATAGCTGGCCTGATTGACGATGGCGATGATCTCCTGAAAGTCGCTCAGCGGAGCCGGATCGGCCACGCGCACGAAGAAGGCGGGCGCGATGGCGACATAGCCCGCACGGGCCACGCGGCGGCAGACATCGCGGATGTATTCGTGCAGGCCGAAGATTTCCGACACCACCACGATGACGGGGAAGGGGCCGTCGCCTACCGGGCGGGCGATATAGGCGGGGAGGTCGAACCCGTCCGCCGACGGATAGGAGATATCGCCCGTTACCAGCCCTTCATCCGATGTGTGAACCGGAACCGCATCCTGTCCCAGTGCGGCGGGGGCATAGGCGGCAAAGGCCGCGCCTCCGGCGGCCAGCTTGCCAAGGGTGCGGCGGGTCGGGGCGCTCTGATCGGGCGAAAGGCCGTCGGGCGTGGTGATGCTGGGCATTCGGCGACTTCCTCGTCTATCGTTTCATGTGAAACATTAAGTGCTTGTGCCGCCAGATCATTTGACGGCGCGTCGTAAAGTCAGATTGATCCGCCCACCGGATGGAAGCAGGCGGGACGTTCCCGATAAAATCCTGTCGACGCCATGGCGCGCCAGTCGCGCCGGACCGGACAGCATACAGACATCGCCCGACGCTAGCTTGACCGAGCGCGTTGATCCACCGTCTGCGTGCCCAAACCGGAAAACGGCTGTGTCGCCCAGTGAGACGGACAGGACGGGGGCCGCGAAATCCTGCTCGTCCTTGTCCTGATGCAAACCCATACGGGCATCCGCATCATAAAAGTTGATAAGACAGGCATCCGGCGGCGGGCCGTGGTTCGTCGCCTGTGCCCAAAGCGCCAGCAATAGGGGCGGGATGTCCGGCCATGGCTGGCCCGTGACGGGATGGTGGGGCTGATATCGATAGCCGTTTCGATCCGATACCCACCCTAGGGGGCCACAGTTGGTCATCCGGACAGAAAAAGGCCGCCCGCCCGGCGTGACGGGCTGATAGAGCGGCGCAACTCTCACAATCTCGCGTAACTGATCAACAATCTGATTTTGTTGATCAATCGTTATCGCCTGTGGCCACAGGACAAAGCCATCCAGCCCTGTCGGAACAGGGGCGGGCAGGCGTAATATCTCGTCATGGTCGGGGGGCATTTCCGCCCCAGATTGGCGATCCTCAGGCCATCGGTCCATGGGTTTGGCCCCTGTGGCCACATAAATCGGATTCATTGCACCAGAAGCCCTTGCAGCCGCTAGGGACTTTCCCATATCCGACTGCGAACGGTTACGTTGCGGTCGTGGGTTCACGACGCAGACGGCCAATCGGAATTAACCTGCTGATCCGGCCTTGCCGGTGAGGCGTCTCAAGCCCAACTGGGGGCGGTCAAGCGCGGCGCTTTTAAAGGCCGCCGCATCGCCCGCCGCAAGGAGTGAAATAGACAAGGCCATGGCCAAGATTATCGGCATCGACCTCGGCACCACCAACTCGTGCGTCGCCGTCATGGACGGCACCAACCCCAAGGTCATCGAAAACGCCGAAGGCGCTCGCACCACCCCGTCGGTGGTCGCGATCCAGGACGGCGGTGAAGTTCTGGTGGGTCAGCCTGCCAAGCGTCAGGCTGTGACCAACCCGGCCAACACCTTCTTCGCGATCAAGCGCCTGATCGGCCGCAATTTCGACGATCCGGTGGTGGCCAAGGACAAGGGCATGGTGCCCTTTGAAATCACCAAGGGCCCGAACGGCGACGCCTGGGTCAAGGCCCACGGCAAGGACTACTCGCCGCAACAGGTTTCGGCCTACACCCTGACCAAGATGAAGGAGGCCGCCGAGGCTTATCTGGGTGAAACCGTCACCCAGGCCGTCATCACGGTTCCGGCCTACTTCAACGACGCCCAGCGTCAGGCCACCAAGGACGCCGGCAAGATCGCTGGCCTCGAAGTCCTGCGTATCATCAACGAGCCGACCGCTGCCGCTCTGGCCTATGGCCTCGACAAGAACGACGGTCAGAAGATCGCCGTTTACGACCTCGGCGGTGGTACCTTCGACGTCTCGATCCTCGAGATCGGCGACGGCGTGTTCGAAGTGAAGTCGACCAACGGCGACACCTTCCTCGGCGGTGAAGACTTCGACCTGCGTCTGGTCGACTACCTCGCCGACGAGTTCAAGAAGGAGCAGGGCGTCGACCTGCGTCAGGACAAGCTCGCTCTGCAGCGCCTGAAGGAAGAGGCCGAAAAGGCCAAGAAGGAACTGTCCTCGACCACGCAGTACGAGGTCAACCTGCCGTTCATCACCATGAACGCTTCGGGCCCGCTGCACCTGAACATCAAGCTGTCGCGCGCCAAGCTGGAAGCTCTGGTCGAAGACCTGATCGCCCGCACCATCGAGCCGTGCAAGAAGGCTCTGGCCGACGCCGGCCTGAAGGCTTCGGACATCGACGAAGTGGTTCTGGTCGGTGGTATGACCCGCATGCCCGCCGTTCAGGAAGCCGTGAAGAAATACTTCGGCAAGGAACCGCACAAGGGCGTGAACCCTGACGAAGTCGTGGCTCTGGGCGCTGCTGTTCAAGCTGGCGTTCTGCAAGGCGACGTCAAGGACGTGCTGCTGCTGGATGTGACCCCGCTGACCCTCGGCATCGAGACCCTGGGCGGTGTGTTCACCCCGCTGATCGAGCGCAACACCACCATCCCGACCAAGAAGGCCCAGGTCTTCTCGACCGCCGAGGACAACCAGTCGGCTGTGACCATCCGCGTGTTCCAGGGCGAGCGCCCGATGGCTGCGGACAACAAGCTGCTGGGTCAGTTCGACCTGATGGGCATTCCGCCGGCACCGCGCGGCATGCCGCAGATCGAGGTCGCCTTCGACATCGACGCCAACGGCATCGTGCACGTCACGGCCAAGGACAAGGCAACGAACAAGGAACACTCGATCCGCATTCAGGCCAACGGTGGCCTGTCGGATGACGACATCGAGAAGATGGTCAAGGAAGCCGAAGCCAATGCTGCGGCGGACAAGGCCCGCAAGGAACTGGTCGAAGCCGTGAACTCGGCTGACGCCCTGATCCACTCGACCGAAAAGGCTCTGTCGGAGCACGGCGACAAGGTTGGCGAAGCTGAAAAGACCGCCATCCAGACCGCCATCGACGAGCTGAAGTCGGCCAAGGACGGCACCGATCCGGAAGCCATCCGTGAAAAGACCAACGCACTGGCCCAAGCCTCGATGAAGCTGGGTGAAGCCATGTACGCCGCCCAACAGGGCGACGCCGGTGCAGCCGAACAACCGGCTGACGACGGCGTGGTCGATGCCGAGTTCGAGGAAGTCTCGGACGACGCCGACAAGAAGTCCTGATCGCTCGGGGCTTGAGTAAACTGAAGGCCCCGCTTGCCGGCTGGTAGGCGGGGTCTTTCATAGGTTGTCCTATCGCCCGTTCGGGCTACTTGAGGACGGCTTGGTTAAGTTGTCCTATCGCCCTTTGGGCTAGTTGAGGACGGGTTTGTTAAGTTGTCCTACCGCCCTTTGGGCTACTTGAGGACGGCTTGGTGAGGTCGTCCCATTGCCCGCGGAGTGGGTTGAGGACAGCTTAGGAACTTGCATCATACGATCCGGCCACCAATGTCTGCTGGATCATCCGCTTTCGACGGCCGACAACAGGTTCGCGAGGCGGCGGGAAGGTAAGAGGACGAACGCCTGATGGCGCAACGTGACTATTACGAAATCCTCGGGGTCGAGCGCACGATCGATGCCCCTGGCCTCAAGAGTGCCTATCGCAAGCTGGCGATGCAGCACCACCCTGACCGCAATGGCGGCTCTGAGGAGTCTGTCGCCAAGTTCAAAGAGATTTCGGAAGCCTATTCGGTCCTGTCCGACGAGCAGAAGCGTGCCGCTTACGACCGCTTTGGCCACGCTGGCGTGAACGGCGGTGCCGGTGGCGGCGGCAATCCGTTCGGTCAGGGCGGCGCGGGCTTCCACGATATCAACGACATCTTCAGTCAGGTCTTCGGCGACGCCTTTGGCGATGCCTTCGGCATGGGCGGTGGCCGTGGCGGCCGCGCCAACCATGGCCCGCGTCGCGGTTCGGACCTGCGCTATGACATGGCGATCACCCTCGAGCAGGCCTATCAGGGTGCCGAGGTCGAAATCTCCATCCCCACCATGATGACCTGCGAGCCGTGCGAAGGCTCGGGGGCCAAGGCGGGCAGCAAGCCCGACATCTGCTCGACCTGCGGCGGCGCTGGCCGCGTGCGTCAGGCCAACGGCTTTTTCCAAGTCGAGCGTACGTGCCCGCGTTGCGGTGGCTCGGGCGAGACCATTTCCGACCCGTGCCCCGAGTGCCGTGGTCAGGGTCAGGTCCGCAAGACCCGTCGCCTGTCTCTCAAGATTCCGGCAGGTGTCGATGACGGCTCGCGCATCCGCCTGACGGGTGAGGGCGAGGCCGGACAGCGCGGTGGTCCGCGCGGTGACCTTTACGTCTTCCTGTCGGTGAAGCCGCACGAACTGTTTGAGCGCGACAATCTCGACCTGCTGGTAACGGTGCCGGTCCCGATGACGGTCGCGGCTCTCGGCGGCGTTGTGGATGCGCCCTGCCTTGTCTCGACGGCCTGTGATGGCGCGTGCAGGCAGGCGGTCGATGTGCCCGCCGGCTCGCAAACGGGCCGTACCGTCCGCATCAAGGGCAAGGGCATGCCGCACCTGAACGGCCGTTCGCGCGGCGATCTGGTGGTCGAGCTGTTCGTGGAAACCCCGACCGATCTGACCGCTCGCCAGAAGGAACTTCTGCAAGAGCTGGCCGCATCGCTCGGCGAAAAACAAACCCCCCGTAACACCAGCTTCGCGGGCAAGGCCAAACGTTTCTGGGCCGATATTATGGGTGGTGAAACCGACGGCTCGAAAGAAGACGCTGCGTGAGTGATATTTTCCACGCCGGAATCTCCGGCTATCGCGGACGCATGGGCCGCGCTGTCTCCAACGTTCTGGACGCTCGTTCGGATGTTGTGGTCGCGGCCCGTTTCGATCGTGGCGACACGGTCGATCTGAAGCTCTGTGACGTCATCATCGACTTCTCGACGCCCGAGGCCTCGGTGGCATTGGCCAAGGCCTGCGCCGAGGCTGGCGGCCCCGCGCTGGTTATCGGCTCTACGGGGCTGAACGAGGAGCAGGAAGCCGCCATCGAGGCTGCATCCGAAAAGATCGCCATCGTCAAAAGCGGCAACTTCTCGCTGGGCGTGAACATGCTGATCGGTCTGGTCCGCAACGCGGCCCAGCGTCTGGACGGCACCGACTGGGATATCGAGATCACCGAGGCCCACCATCGACGCAAGGTCGACAGCCCCTCGGGCACGGCCCTGATGCTGGGCGAGGCGGCTGCCGATGGTCGCCGTGCCGACCTGTCGGACCTTCGCACCGCGCCTTACGACGGCGTGCAGGGCCCGCGCGAAAGCGGCAAGATCGGCTTCTCCACCATCCGTGGCGGCGGCATCATTGGCGAGCACACCGTCATGTTCGCGTCCGAGGACGAGGTGCTCAGCCTGTCGCACTCGGCCATCGACCGCAGCCTATTTGCCAAGGGCGCTGTGGCCGCCGCGGCATGGGTGCGTAACCGCCAGCCGGGCCTTTACGACATGCAGGACGTTCTCGGCTTCCGTCAGGCCTGAGGCCACGCGTCATGATCAGATCCGGTTCCAGCTACGGCGTCACCCTACGGGCCGTCTCGGCCCTGTGTTTCTCGCTGAGCTTTGGCCTGATGAAATGGGCCGCGACACTGGAGCCGGTCGCGGCCAGTGAAATGGTCTTCTACCGCGCCCTGTTCGGGCTTCCGGTGGTGATGCTGTGGGTCGCCAGCCAGAAACAGGGGCTGGAGGCTATCAAGACCAAGCGGCCTTTCGTCCACCTGTGGCGCTGCGCGTTGGGGGTGTCGGGCATCTTCCTGATCTTCGAGGGCATCAAACACCTTCCCTTGGCCGATGCCACGACCATTGGCTTTACCGCGCCTATCTTTGCGACCCTGCTGTCCATTGTCCTGTTGAAGGAAAGCGTCGGCATCCATCGCTGGATTGCCATCCTGATCGGCTTTTTAGGCGTGATCGTGGTGGTGCGTCCGGGGGCAGAGGGGGCACCACCGCTGGTGGGTCTGCTGTTCTCGCTGGCGGGGGCGTTCGTGGCCGCTTCTGTCACCGTCACCCTTCGCCAGTTGGGCAAGACGGAAAGCGCCACATCCATCGTCTTCTGGTTCTTCATCGCCTGCGCCCTCGTGGGCGGCACGGTCTCGCTGTTCAACGGCCATGTGCACAGCCTTGCGGTCATCGGCGTGCTGTCGGCAGGCGGGCTGGCGGGCGGCTTTGCCCAGATGCTGATGACCACCTCCCTGCGCCATGCGCCTGTGTCGACGCTGGCCCCGCTGGACTATCTACAGATGGTGGGCGCGGTGCTTCTGGGGTGGGCTTTGATGTCGGATGTGCCCACACCCGCCACGCTTTGCGGTGCGGCCCTGATTGCCGCCAGCGGTGTCTATACGGCGTGGCGCGAGCGCGTCCGCCAGCGCGAGATCACGCCGCCCAGCGCCAACGCCAGCGTTTAGGCGCTGGGCTCAAGCATCATTTGCAACAATAGCTGCCGCCACGGTTGGATGGTCTGCGGCGGCGCGCTCAGCAACTCGCCGAGACTCTTCCGCAAAGGATGGTCTTGCTCCGGGGCAATCATGGCCCAGGAGAGCGCCTCCTTGGTCTGGATACGGCCGCGGGCCACAATGCGGATGTCTTGATGCCGTTCATCGAAATGCAGATGGATCATCAGCCGATCGATGGCGGCCGGTGGACCCTCCAGCAACTGGACGAACTGGCCGCTGTGATAGGTGAGTATGCCGGTAATACCGGCTTCGCGGTTCAGGTAGGACGCGACCTTGACGATATCGGCCAGCGCGGCGGGCAGGGCGTCGTCGTCCAGCGTGCTGCGACTGACGTACACCAGACAATCCAGTTCGTTCATCTCGCCTCCCCCTCGCACCGTTTGCGGTGCTTATTTCCCCGTGGAGCCAAAGCCTCCTTCACCGCGCTGGGTCTCGTCAAGAGTATCGGTGATCTCAATAATGCATTGCTCGTGGCGGGCGATGACCATCTGGGCGATGCGCTCGCCACGGCGGATTTCGAAGGCTTCCTGACCATGGTTGATCAGGATGACGCCCAGCTCGCCGCGATAGTCGCTGTCGATGGTGCCGGGCGAATTCAGGGTGGTGATGCCGTGCTTCAGCGCCAGACCCGAACGCGGACGCACCTGCGCCTCAAAGCCCGGCTCCAGCGCGATCTTCAGCCCCGTCGGGACCAGCGCCCGAGCCCCCGGTTGCAGGGTCAGCACCTCGTCCGCGCCGATGGCCGCGCGAAGGTCCATGCCTGCGGACCCCGGCGTCTCATAGGCCGGAAGTGCCAAGCCTTCGGCGTGGGGCAGGGGCAGGATACGCAGGGTGCTCATTGAGGATTAGCCTTGAAGTGTTCGACGATGCGTTGGGCCAGACGGTTGGCGATGTCGGTCTTGGACTGACGCGCCCAGCTTTCGCTGCCGTCACGGGTAAACAGGGTGGCGGCATTGCCGTCCGAGCCAAAGACGTTCTCGCTGACGTCATTGCCGACGATCCAGTCACAGCCCTTGCGCGACAGTTTGGCCTTGGCATTGGCTTCGAGGTCGGACGTCTCTGCGGCAAAGCCAACGACCAGCTTGGGTCGCGACGGACCGGATTTGGATACCGCAGCCAGAATGTCGGGATTTTCGATCAGTTGCAGGGCAGGGGGGCCGCCACCCGGCACCTTCTTGATCTTGCCGGTGGCGATGCCGTCCACGCGCCAGTCGGCCACGGCTGCGCTCATCACGGCGATGTCCACGGGCGCAGCTTTCAGCTCGGCCTCGACGGCGGCCAGCATCTCGGTGGCAGCCTCGACCGGAATGCGGCGCACGCCCGCAGGGGGATTGAGGAATACGGGGCCGGAAACCAGCGTCACCTCGGCCCCCAGTTCCGCGAGAGCCGCCGCGACGGCATAGCCCTGCTTGCCGCTGGACCTGTTGGTCAGGCCGCGCACGGGGTCGATCGCTTCGAACGTCGGGCCGGCGGTGATGACGGCCTTGCGCCCCGCCAGCGGCTTGTCGCCCGACAGTTGCGCGGCAATGGCATCCAGAATGACAGCGGGCTCGGCCATGCGGCCAAATCCGAACTCGCCACAGGCCATTTCGCCCTGATCGGGACCGACAAAGACACCGCGATGGAAGCCGTCAAAGGCTTTCAGCTTGGCGACATTGGCCTGAACCGCCGGATGCTCCCACATCCGTACATTCATGGCGGGTGCCCAAAGGGTCTTCTTGTCCGTGGCGAGCAGGGTGGTGGAGGCCAGATCGTCAGCCATGCCATTGGCCGCCTTGGCGATCAGCCCGGCGGTGGCCGGAGCCACAACCACCAGATCGGCCCAGCGCGACAGTTCGATATGGCCCATGGCCGTCTCGTCTTCGGGCATGAACAGGTCCTGCCGGACGGGATGCCCGCTCAGTGCCGCCAGCGACATGGGGGTAACGAACTCGGCCCCCGCCTTGGTCAGGACGGTCGTGACATCGCCGCCCGCCTTGCGGATCAGGCGAACCAGTTCCAGCGCCTTATAGGCAGCAATACCCCCGCCAATGATTAGCAGGACGCGGCGACCGGTGAGGGACGTATGGCTCATGCCCTGTGTGTAGACTTGGATGATGACGGCGTCGAGACAAAGCCGCGTCGCACAAGCGTTGCCATAAGCAGCCGAACGCCCCTATTAATAATAACGTTGATATCTAAAGGGGGTGGGTGATGAGGCAGATTTCGGGGGGCGCGCTGGCGGCTGCGCTATTGCTGGCGGCGTGCGGTAACGGCGGTTCAGCCGTCGAAACGCGGGACAGGGAAGGGGCACCCGCAGCCGCCCCTCTGGCCTTGAGCGAACAGGCCGCGCCCCAGATCGCGCAAGTCCAAACCCCGCCGGAGGCTCCGGCTCAGGCGGCGGTGGTCCTGACCTCCAACCGGCGCGAAACGGCTGGGGCCAAGGCTGTTCGCCTCTATGAGCGCAATGGTGCCGATTTCGGGGCGACCAGTGCCGAGGACTATCTGGAAAAGGCCAAGGCCTTCACCAAAACCCCGCCTGCTGATGCTGAAAAGGTCAGCCGCCCCAATGGCGATGTTCTGATCTATCAGGCGCGCACCAACACCTTCGCCGTCGTCGACAGACGCGGCGTGGTCCGCACCATGTTCAAACCCTCGAACGGTGCCGAATATTGGGAGCGCCAAAAGGCAACCGCAGCCAGCTTTGGCCGCTAGTCGCCTATTCGGCGGCGTCGAACGTCAGGGGCGCGCCCCAGAAACGCGCGATCAGGTCTGACTGCGGGCCGGGCTGGCCCGTGGTCAGGAAGGTGCGGCGTCCGCTGTTCCCCAGATCATATTCCGGATGGCGCTCGAAATAGCGTTCCAGACTGTCGGCAACCGCCGTCGGCTGGCTGATGACTTCGACGCCTTCAGGGAGGGCCTCGGCGAACAGGTCGGCGACGATCTCATAGTGGGTGCAGCCCAAAATGGCCTTGTCCGGATGGCGCCCGATACGGCGGCGCAGGGAATCCACGTGGTCGCGCACCACCACGCGCAGCTCGTCTTCCGGCGCGCCCAGCTCGATCAGGCCGGCAAGGCCGGGGCAAGGCTCGGTAAAGACGGCAAGGTCGGTGCGGCGCTTGTCGATCTCGATCTCATAGACGCGGCTCATGGCCGTGGCGGCGGTGCAGAAGATGCCCGTGATGTCGATGGCTTCTTTCTTTTCGCCTTCCAGACGCCCGTCGCGCTCGGCCTCATAGGACCACGGCAGGCCGGTGGCGGCCTCGATGGTCGGCACGATGATGCCCAGCACATTGACCGGACGGCCCAGCTCCTTGTGCAGGCCCGGGATCCACGTCTGTTGCAGGCGGCGCAGCGCAATGGCGGAGGCGGTATTGCACGCCAGCACCACGACAGACGCGCCCGCGCGGAACAGGGTCTCGCAGCCCTTGCGGGTCAGCTCGACGATTTCCTCGCCGCCGCGACCGCCATAGGGGGCATGGGCCTGATCGCCCAAATAGATGAAATCACGCTCCGCAAATCGCGAAACGAGTTCACGGTGAACCGTCAGTCCACCCACACCGGAGTCAAAAACGCCTATCGCCATACTGCGGCCTTTAGACCTCAAGGGTTTCGCCGTCCATCACTTCGCACTACACCCACATGTGGAAACGCTAGGGTTGCAACACCCCGGCGCACGAAATCTGGGTTGGGAGAGACCGAATGCACAGACGTCACCTTCTTATCGGAGGCGGTAGCCTCCTTGCACTATCGGCCTGCGCAACGGCGGGAACCGGCACCGGAGGCACCACGAACCCGATGAACCTGAGAGAAGAAGAGGCCATCGCCCGCGCCGTCATGCCGTCGGCCGCGCCGCGCGCCGAACTGCTGCAGCCGTGGACCGGTCCCTATGGTGGCGTACCCCCGTGGGACAAGGTCACGCCGGCCAAGATGCGCGAGGCCCTTCTGGAAGGTATCGAGCTGCAACGCGCCGACATCAACGCCATCGCCAACAACGCTGACGCCCCGACCTTTGCCAACACCATCGTGGCGATGGAACTGGCCGGCGAGCCGATCGATCGCGCCTTCAACATCTTCAGCGTGATGACCTCGAACATCGGCGGCGACGAATGGGATCGTCTGGAAGCCGAGATTTCGTCGGTACTGACTGCGGCGTTCGATGAAATCACCTTCAATGAAAAGCTGTTCCAGCGCGTGAAGGCCGTGGCTGACAACGCCGACGCAGCTGGCCTCAATGCCCAGCAAAAGCGTCTGGCCGAGCGTCGCCGCGACGCCTTCATCCGCAATGGCGCGGCACTGGACGCCGCCGGCAAGGCCGAACTGGGCCGTATCAATGCCGAGCTGTCGAATGCCTTCACCGCCTTCGGTCAAAAGGTCGTCGCCGACGAGAACACCTGGACGGTGATCGAAACCGAAGAGGGTCTGCGCGGCCTCGATGCCTCGAGCAAGGCTGCAGCTGCGGCCGCCGCACGGGCCCGCAACATCCAGGGCTGGGCCATCCTGAACACCCGCTCCAGCGTCGATCCCTTCCTGACCTTTGCCGACGACCGCGCCCTGCGTGAAAAGGTCTGGCGCAAATTTGTGAACCGTGGCGACAACGGCGATGCCAACGACACCAAGTCGACCATCGCCCGTATCGTGGCCCTGCGTCACCAGCGCGCCCGCCTGCTGGGCTTCACCAACCACGCCGAATGGCGCATGCAGGACACCATGGCCAAGACCCCTGCGGCGGCTATGGAACTGATGGAACGCGTCTGGGCTCCGGCCAAGGCTCGCGTGGCCGAGGAAGTCGCCGACATGAAGGCGATCGCCGGCCACGACATCGAGCCGTGGGACTATCTGTACTACGCAGAGAAGGTCCGTAAGGCGAAGTACGACCTCGACCAGAACGAGATCAAACCCTACTTCGAACTGCACGCCGTGCGCGAAGCCTCCTTCTACATGGCCGAGCGTCTGTACGGCTTCAAATTCGTCAAACTGCCCAAGGGTTCGGTCTCGACCTTCGAGCCTGACGTCACCACCTATGAGGTCCGCGACAAGGCAACCGACCGCCTGATCGGCCTGTATTATGCCGACGACTTCGCCCGTCCAGGCAAGCGTTCGGGTGCATGGATGACGACCTATCGTTCGTTCTCGAACCTGACAGGCTCCAAGCCGATCCTGGCCTCGAACAACAACAACTTCGTCAAGGCCGAGGAAGGCCAGCCTCTGCTCATCTCCCTGGATGACGCCGAGACCCTGTTCCACGAATTCGGCCACACCCTGCACTACTACTCGTCGGTGGTGGACTATCCGTCGTTCGGCGAAACCCCGCGCGACTTCGTGGAATACCCGTCGCAGGTGCACGAGCACTGGGTGCTGACCCGTCCGATCCTCGACGGCTATATGAAGCACGTTGAAACCGGCCAGCCGATGCCGCAGTCGCTGGTGGACAAGATCGAGGCTTCCTCGACCTTCAACCAGGGCTACGCCACCGTGTCCTATCTGTCGTCGGCCATCGTCGACATGGACATGCACACCCAGGCCACGCCGCCGACCGACATCGCCGCCTTTGAAAAGGCGTCGCTGGACCGCATCGGCATGCCGAAGGAAATCGTGATGCGGCACCGTCTGCCGCAGTTCAACCACCTGTTCACGTCCGACGCCTATTCGGCGGGCTACTATTCCTACCTGTGGTCGGAAACCATGGACGCGGACACCTGGGCCTATTTCGAGGAGTCGGGCGATGTCTTCAATCCGGACATCGCAACCCGCTTCAAGGCCCTGATGCTGGCCCCGGGCAACACCACGGATCGCGGCGAGGCCTATCGCCAGTTCCGTGGCCGTAACCCGGATGTGGCAGCCCTGCTGAAGGTGCGCGGTTTCCCGACCCACTAAGTCGGATACCGGAAATGAAGGCGGCCGGTGGAGCGATCCACCGGCCGTTTTCTTATGGGCACTGCCCTGCCCACAGACGGGGAAAAGGCACCGACCTCCCCCGAGGCCGGTGCCTTTGCGTCCGGACCGTTATGGAGGCGTGGGTCCGGACAACTCTACAACCAACTCAACAACGCATACTGACAGTCAGGGCCGCGACTTAGCCTTGGTTGGCGCGGTTGGCGGCGTATTGGGTTTCGCGGGCACCGCGCATCTGGGCATAGGCCTGACGCTGGGCGGCCGGCAGCTGGGCCATGGCCTCGTCACGGACGGCCTGTTTGCAGGCCACGTTACGGACACCGCGGATGTCGACGCAGAGCGAGCGGGCGGCGCGGTTCACGTCACGCTCAAAGCGGGCGGCACCGGCGACGGTGTCAATCTGGTCCGTGCTGATGCTGATCGGATCGGCATAGGCCGAGGTTGCAGCAAACAGGGCGGTGGCGGCGATAAAAGCAGTTTTGATCATTGGGGCGTTTCCAGTTTGAGAGGTTTGTCTTCGAGATATTCATCTTCACTGGCTGCCTGTATGAACGCCGATATTGAATACAGAATGACGCCTATGCGGTATAAATCGGACAAATTTATAATTGTTTGAAATGATTACTTGAAAGAAATGACTCAAGTTTAACATTACAGGAATTTTATTCTTCACAAGGAAGCCCGCAGAGCCGCGCAATCTAGCCCTTGTCGGTGCGGCGACTCCTGAGTCGACACAGGCTTGAAAATGGGGCATAAGCCGCCACTTCCGGCGCAAGTGAAACTCGCGTCTCCACCTGCACGACAGCTTTGTCGAGTGTGCTACCGCGCTTTGCGCTACTTGAGCACGGCCCTTCGGGCGCTCAGGAACGCAGGCACCGCTTGACCCCACGGGGCTCAAGTAGGCCGACCGGCCGATAGCCCCTCAATAAAGAACGAGGCAGGCGAGAACCCTCTGTCGACGAGTATCGTCCACAGAGGCCGTTGTCGTATGGAGCCGAGCCAACGGACCCGCCACGGATTTGAGGTTTTGAATGTTTGATGCTCTGAACGAGCGGCTGACTGGCGTATTCGACCGGATTACCGGTCGCGGCGCGCTGTCCGCTAAGGATGTCGAAGAGGCGCTGCGCGAGGTCCGCGTCGCCCTGCTCGAAGCCGACGTCGCTCTTCCGGTCGTCAAGGACTTCATCAACCGCGCCAAGGAACAGGCGACGGGCGAGGAAGTCATCCGCTCGGTCAAGCCGGCGGATCAGGTCATCAAGATCGTCTATGACGGCCTCGTCGACATGCTGGGCGGCGAAGAGCCGGTCCCGCTGAATACCAATGCCGCCCCGCCCGCCGTCATCCTGATGGCCGGTCTGCAGGGCTCGGGTAAGACCACCACCTCGGCCAAGCTGGCCCTGCGTCTGTCGAAGTTCGACCGCAAGAAGGTGATGATGGCCTCGCTGGACATCCGTCGTCCGGCCGCCATGGAACAGCTGGCCACCCTGGGTCAGCAGATCGAGGTCGCCACCCTGCCGATCGTGGCCGGCGAAAGCGCTGTCCAGATCACCCGCCGCGCTCTGCAATCGGCGAAACTTCAGGGCTTTGACGTCCTGATCCTCGACACCGCGGGCCGCATCACGCTCGACGAAGCGCTGATGAACGAAGTCGCCGAAGTGGCCGACATCGCCAAGCCGATCGAGACCCTGCTGGTCGCCGACAGCCTGACCGGTCAGGACGCCGTTCGCACGGCCGCCGCCTTCAACGAGCGTCTGCCGCTGACGGGCCTGATCCTGACCCGCGCCGATGGTGACGGTCGTGGCGGTGCCATGCTGTCGATGCGCGCCGTCACCGGCCTGCCGATCAAATATCTGGGTGCCGGTGAAAAGGTCGATCAACTCGACGTCTTCGACGCCCGCCGTGTCGCTGGCCGTATCCTCGGTCAGGGCGACATCGTGGCCCTGGTCGAAAAGGCCGCTGCCGATCTCGACCAAGCCAAGGCCGAGAAGATGGCCCGCAAGCTGGCCAAGGGCCAGTTCGACCTCGATGATCTGGCGGCCCAGCTGAACCAGATGAAGAAGATGGGCGGCCTTCAGGGCATCATGGGTCTTCTGCCGGGCGTGGCCAAGCTGAAGAACCAGATGGCCGACAACAATGTCACCGATAAGATGATCGACCGCCAGTTGGCCGTGATCTCCTCGATGACCAAGGCCGAGCGCAAGAAGCCCGATCTGCTGAACGCCAGCCGCAAGAAGCGTATCGCGGCCGGTTCGGGCGTAGAGGTTCAGGACATCAACCGTCTGCTGAAACAGCACCGTCAGATGTCCGACATGGTCAAGTCGCTGTCCAAGGGCGGCGGCAAGAACCTGCAAAAGATGGCGGCCATGATGGGCGGACTGCCCGGCATGGGCGGCGGCGGTCCCGACATGGCCCGCCTGAAAGCACTGGGCGGCGGCAAGATGCCGGAACCCAGCGCCGACGAATTGAAAGCCCTTCAGGACCGCATGGCCGGCCTGGGTGGCGGACAACTTCCGGGGGGGCTTCCGGGTCTTCCGGGCTTCCCCAAGAAAAACTGACTTTCCTAGAAAGAGACTAAAATGCTGAAGATCCGTCTGGCCCGTGGTGGCTCCAAGAAGCGTCCTTACTACCACATCGTCGTTGCCGACGCCCGCGCTCCGCGCGACGGTAAGTTCCTCGAGAAGGTTGGCTCGTACAACCCGATGCTGCCGAAGGACGGCGCGACCCCGCGCGTGACCCTGAAGGTCGAGCGCATCAACGAATGGCTGGTCAAGGGCGCTCAGCCGACCGACCGCGTTGCTCGCTTCCTGTCGCAAGACGAAGTTCTGGGCCAAAAGGTCAAGTGGGTGCAAGGCAACAACCCGAAGAAGGGTACCCCGGGCAAGAAGGCTCAAGAGCGCGCTGAAGAACGTGCTCAACGCGAAGCCGACCGTCTGGAAGCCGAAGCTGCTGCCAAGGCTGAAGCTGAAGCCGCTGCTGCTGCTCCGGCCGCTGAAGAAGCCCCGGCTGCTGAAGAAACCACCGAAGCCTGATTACGGCTTCATCGGTAACTTCGATGATTTAAGGAAGGCAGCGCCCGCAAGGGCGCTGCTTTTCTGCTATCTGGACGTGAGTTGAACCCAAGGAGCCCGAGTTGAGCGGCGACGATAAATATATTCTGGTGGCCCAGATCGGTGGTGCCTTCGGTGTGAAAGGCGAGGTGAAGATCACCGCCTATACCGCCGATGCCCAGTCGCTGAAGACCTATTCGCCCCTGTTGGACGCCAAGGGCCAGCCGGTGCTGACCATCCTGTCGGCCCGTCCGGACAAGCATGGTCTGGTGGCCAAGGTCAAAGAGCTGACCACCAAGGAAGAGGCCGACGCCGCCCGTGGCCGCAAGCTCTATGTCCACCGCGACCAACTGCCGGAACCGGACGAGGACGAGTTCTATCTCGCCGACCTGATCGGCCTTGAGGGCCGTGATGCCGACGACAAGGTCATCGGCAAGGTGAAGGCCGTCCAAAATTTCGGTGCCGACGACATGCTGGAAATCGCACCGGCCGAAGGTGGTCCGACGTGGTACCTGCCGTTCACCAAGGCGGCGGTGCCGGAACTGCATATTGCGGACGGCTGGCTGCGGATCATCCGCCCCGCCGAGATCAGCGAACGCGATCCAGACTGATCAAAAGAAAGGGGCAGCGGAGTTCGATCCGCTGCCCCTTTTTTTGTGCCGTGTGGCTAAAGACCTATGCGTCTTCGACCGGTGCGTCGGCGACGTATTTCTTGATCGACTCGATGGCGCGCTTGGCTCCCGACTTGTCCGAATAGCCTTCGGTCGAGAAGATGATCTCGGAGTTGTATTTGAAGCGAACGCGGTACTCGCCGGCCTTGTCCTGATAGACTTCGAACTTGTGGGCCATGGATCCCTCCTTGGATTGCGCCGTTATCGGTCGTCACTCAAGGTGCCACGTCGCTGCGGACTGTAAAGGGCCGGAATGTAAAGCGTGGCTATGGACGCTTGAGGATAGCCAGAGCCGCAAAGCCGACCATCAGCCCCCAGAAGGCTGATCCAATACCCCAAAGCGCCAGTCCGGACGCCGTACAGGCAAAGGTCAGCAGGGCAGGCTCGCGGTACGCCTCGTCCTTGAACACACCGCCCAGAGCGCCCGCCAGCGGGGCGAGCAGGGCGATGCCGGTGACGCTGGCCAGCACATGGGCGGGCATGGCCACAAACAACTGCACCAGCGGCGGAATGAACAGGGCCACCACCAGATAAAGCCCACCATAGATTACACCCACCTTCCACCGCTGCGCGGTATCGGGATGGGCTTCGGGATTGGTGCAAAGCGCCGCCGTGATCGCGGCAAGGTTTACACCATGGGCCCCGAAGGGCGCGGCCAGAGTACTGGCCAGCCCGCCCCAGAAGATCAGACGGTTGGCAGGTGGCTCATAGCCTGCGGCCCGCAGCACGACGAGGCCCGGCAGGTTTTGGGACGCCAGCGTCACCAGATAGAGCGGTAGAGCCAGCCCAATGGCGGCCTTCCAGTCGAACTGGGGCACGGTTGGCGCAAGACGCGTCATCCAGCCGGTATCGAACGACAGCGCCAGCTGCCCGCGCAGGCCCAGCACCACAAATGCCGCCACCAACACCACAGGCACCGCCCATGTGGCTGCGAACCGCTTCGCCACCAGAAACAGAACGATCAGGCCGATAACAAAGGCCGCATCGACCGACACCGCCTGAAACAGCTTCAAACAGAAGGGTAGCAAGACACCGGCCAGCATCCCCGAGGCCACGCCGGAGGGAATACGCGCCGCCAGCCGACCCAAGGCGGGGATCATCCCTGTGACCACCATCATCAGGGCGGCCAGCAAAAAGGCCCCGACGGCGGTGGGCCAGTCATATCCGGCACTGGTCGCCAAAAGCGCAGCACCCGGCGTCGACCACGCCATGACCACCGGCATCTTGAGACGCCAGCTGAGTACCGCGCCTGTCAGTCCGATCCCCAGCGCCAGCGCAGCCAGCATGGAGATGATCTGGGCTGTATTGGCCCCCAGCGCCTGTCCGGCCTGCACGACCAGTGCCACGGTCCCGCCAAAGCCGATCACCGTCGCCACCGTGGCGGCAGCAAAGCTGGCAGGGGGTAGGGATTTTGCGTCGCTGGCGTTCATGCACAAAAAAGGCGGTGCCTTGGAAAGCACCGCCTCATCTGGAAACTGCTGATTAGACTTCGAGATCGTCCGGCAGGCCGACGGCGTGGAAACCGGCGTCGACGTGAACCACTTCACCGGTGGTGGAGCGGCCCAGATCCGAGGTCAGCCACAGGGCGGCGCCAGCGACGCCTTCCATCGAGGTCTCTTCCTTGATCAGCGAGAACTGCGCCGACTTGGAGTGCAGGCCACGGCCGCCCGAGATACCGGCCAGCGACAGGGTACGCATGGCACCGGCCGAGATGGCGTTGACGCGGATGTTCTTCGGGCCGAGGTCACGGGCGATGTAGCGGGTGGCGGCCTCAAGACCGGCCTTGGCCACGCCCATGGTGTTGTAGTTCGGGATCACGCGTTCCGAACCCAGATAGGTCAGGGTGATCATCGAGCCACCGTTCGGCATCAACTCGGCCGAGCGACGGGCCACGTCCACGAAGCTGTACACCGAGATGTTCATGGCCAGCAGGAAGCTGTCGCGGGTGGTGTTGTCGACGAACGAGCCTTGCAGCTCGTTCTTGTTGGCGAAGGCGACCGAGTGGACCACGAAGTCGATCTCGCCGAAGGTTTCCTTAAGCTGGGCAAAGGCGGCATCCATCGAGGCGTCGTCAGAGACGTCGCACGGGATGATGGCCTTGGCGCCGACGCTTTCGGCCAGCGGGCGCACGCGGCGCTCGAGGCTTTCGCCGAGGTAGGTAAAGGCCAGTTCCGCACCCTGAGCCGCCAGCTGCGAGGCAATGCCCCAAGCGATCGAGTTGGAGTTGGCAACGCCCATGATCAGGCCCTTCTTGCCCTTCATCAGCTCGCCCTTAGGCATATCCCAGCCGTCAGCCATGGTGTGTCTCCTGGAAATCAAATCTGTTGCCCGTCTTTTGGACGCCCCCGCCGCCACTGACAAGACGCAGGGTCAAGATTGGCGAGGCTGGCTTTCGGGCGCGGGGGGACTAGATTGAGGTTATGAACTTTGATCCGACGCCTGAAACCCCGCTGGCCGGACCCGTATTCTGGGACCGTCGCGAGTTGGACCAACTGCTTCGCGTTTATGGACGGATGGTCGCGCAGGGCGAGTGGCGCGACTATTCAATGGCGGGGCTCAAGGACGTGGCCGAGTTCGCGGTCTTTCGCCGTCATGGCGACGCCCCTGCCTACCGCATCGAAAAACGCCCCGCGCTGCGCCTGAAACAGGGTCAGTACGCCGTGATCGGCGAGGGCGGCATCATCCTGAAACGCGGCCGCGAACTGGCTCAGGTGCTCAAGGTCTTCGACAGCCGCCGCTTTACGGTGGTGGAATGAAAAAAGCCCCCGCCGTATGGCAGGGGCTTGAACTTCATCGCGCTCAAGTCGGCAGCGACCGTGTCGCTGCCATAGCGCACTTAACGCGCTCAAGTCGGCAGCGACCGCGTCGCTGCCATAGCGCACTTAAAAAGCCCTATTCACGCTGGCCGAGGAAGGCGAGCAGGAACTGGAACAGGTTGATGAAGTTGATGAACAGGCTGAGCGCACCGAAGCCGGTGGCCACGCCCAGAGCCTGCTGGTCGCCGCCCAGAGCGTAGTAGGTCATCTTCAGACGCTGGGTGTCATAGGCGATGAGGCCCGCGAAGATCAGGACGCCAAGGCCCGAGATGACCAGACCAAACATGCCCGACTTCACGATGAAGGCGTTCACGAGCGTAGCGATGACCAGACCGATCACACCCATGATCAGGAAGGTGCCCATGCCCGACAGGTCCTTCTTGGTCGTGTAGCCGACGAGGCTCAGACCGGCGAAGGCTGCCGCCGTCACGAAGAAGGTCGAAGCCAGAGAACCGCCCGTATAGGTCAGGAACAGAACGCCCAGACCCGCACCGATGGTGGCCACCACGGCCCAGTACAGCAGGTTCACGCCACGGGCGGTCGGGTTCTTCATGAAGAACATCGAACCGAACAGCATGACCAGCGGCGAGAACTGAACGATCATACCCAGCAGGGTCAGGCCGATGCGGCCATCCGGCATGCGTGCGAACAGCAGCTGTTGAACAGCCGGAACGTTGCCGGTGATGTAGGCCAGCACGCCTGCAACAGCGAGGCCGAGGGCCAGCTTGTTGTAAACGCCCAGCATGAAGGCGCGCAGACCGGCGTCGACGGACATGTCCGCCGACTGCGGAAGCGGGCGCGCATAGCCGTTGTTGAAGTCGCTCATCGCGAAATTCGTCTCCCAAATGGTCGGAGTATGCCGACCTTGATGGAAATATCGGGTCGCGCAGTCTCCTATGCAAGGAAAACCCGCCTTTAAGTCGTCCGTTCCAGCCGCTACCAACGGTCGCATGCTCAGACTCTTCACCGCCCTGCACGTGCCCGAACACATCGCTGAAACCCTGCAACGCCGCCAGACCGGTTTGCCGGGGGCCAAGTGGCGACCGCTGGACCAGCTGCACATTACGCTGGCCTTCTATGGTGACGCGACCGAGCGACAGGCCGATGATCTGGCCTCCGAACTGGTGCGGGCCGAAGGGCGCGGAGCCTTTGATCTGGAGCTGAACGGTGTCGGGGCTTTTGGCGACAATCACCAGAGCCACACCATCTGGGCAGGGGTAAAACCCAATGAGGCGCTGAGCCAACTGGCCGCCCGCTGCAAATCGGCGGGCGACCGTGCGGGCCTGCCGCCCGAACGGCGCGAATATCGCCCCCACGTCACCCTGGCCTATCTGAAGCCCGAAACGAACCCGGACCGCGTTGGCGCTTGGATTACAGGGCACAACCTGCTCCAGTCCCCCCCGATCCGCTTTACGACGTTCGGCCTCTATTCCAGCGTCCTGACGCGGGAGGGCAGCGTCTATACGCTGGAGAGGGAGTATCATCTGTGACGCCTTGGACCGGAACCACTGAAACCCGTGTCGGCCCCACGCTGGAGACCGAGCGGCTGATCCTGCGTCCACCGACGCTGGAGGACTTCCCGCGCTGGTGCGAGCTGCTGGCGGACGAAGAGGCCAGCCAGTTCATAGGCGGCACCCAGTCCAAGCATCAGGTCTGGCGCACCATGGCCATGGTGGTCGGCATGTGGGCCCTGCACGGCGAGGGCATGTTCTCGGTCATCGACAAACAGACGGGGCTATGGCTGGGCCGGATCGGCCCGCTTCACCCCTATGACTGGCCTGGCAGGGAAGTGGGCTGGAGCCTGCACCCCGATGCCCACGGCAAGGGCTATGCGATGGAAGCGGCCATTGCGACCATGGACTATGCCTTCGATGTGCTGGGCTGGCATGACGTGATCCACTGCATCGATCCGCGGAACAAACCCTCGGAAAAGGTGGCCGAAAAGCTGGGGTCCAAAAACCGTGGCCCGCGTCCGCTGCCTGTCCCGTTCGATACGGCAACCTGCAATATCTGGGGTCAGACAAAAGACGAATGGCAGATCAACCGCCAACGCCTTGTGGACGGAACGTAAGAAGAACATAATATTGGCATGGCCCTAGCCCCTGCCGATATCGAGCTACGCTTTTCGCGCACCGAAACCACCCATGCGGTGACGCGCGGAGCCGCCCGCCTGTTGGCGGATATGGGCTATGCACCCTTGATGGAGGTGTGCCTGCCAAACGGTCGCCGCGCCGATGTTCTGGCCTTGGGCAAGAAGGGCGACATCATCATTGTCGAGGTCAAATCCGGCATTGACGATTTTCGCGTCGATCGTAAATGGCATGAATATGCGCCCTATTGCGATGCCTTCTATTTTGCCGTCTCGCCGGACTTTCCCGAAGGCGTCCTGCCGGATGAACCGGGCCTGATCATAGCCGACGGTTTCGGGGGGGCGGTGGTGCGCGACGCCCCGCCAGAGCCATTGGCGGCGGCACGTCGCAAGGCCATGCTGATCGCATTCGGACGGCTCAGCGCCTTCCGATTGGCCCGCAGCGAGGTTGGATCCTAACCTTAAAGCAGCCAGCGACCGCGACGCTGGAGTAGGGCAAAAACGCCCTCAAGTAGCCAGCGCCCGCGGCGCAGGCGATAGAGCAGAAACGCCCTCAAGTAGCCAGCACCCGTGGTGCTGGCGTTAGGGCAAGAGCGCCCTCAAGTAGTCAGCGCCCGCGGCGCTGGCGTAGGGCACTATAAAGCAGTTAGCGCGGCGCGCGCTTGGCGAGGATGCGCTGGAGGGTGCGGCGGTGCATGCCAAGGCGGCGTGCCGTCTCGGAAACGTTCTGGTCGCACAGTTCGAACACGCGCTGGATATGTTCCCAGCGGACGCGGTCGGCGCTCATGGGGTTCTCGGGGGGCTCGGGCGCTTCGCCAGCGGACAGCAGGGCCTTGACCACATCATCGGCATCGGCCGGCTTTTGCAGATAGTCTACGGCACCGGCCTTCACAGCGGCGACCGCCGTGGCGATGGCCCCATAGCCGGTCAGCATGACAATGCGGGCATCCTCGCGCGCATCGCGCAGAGCCTCGACTACCTTCAGCCCATTGCCGTCCTCAAGGCGCATGTCCAGCACAGCAAAGGCCGGCGGCGCTTCGCGGATAATGCCCTGAGCCTCGGCGACGGATGCCGCAAGCGTGACCACAAAGCCCCGCGATTCCAGTGCGCGGCCCAGACGGGTGCGAAGGGCCTGATCATCGTCCAGCAAAAGCACGGACTTGTCGGCAAGGTCGGCAATCAGGTTTTCGAGTTCGGACATCAACTTCTCCTGCGCCTTCAGGTCGGGCCTCGCACCCCTCAGGTCAAGAACCAAGGGAGCAGGTGCGACATATGGTTCCACGCGGCCCTAGCCCGCGGAGATGTCATCCTGATCGGGTTGGTGGGCTTCAAGTCTTTGGCGAGGCCAGCGGACAGATACGCGTGCGCCATGCCCGTGACCCTCGGGGCGGGCAAGGCCGGAACCGATAGAGACACGCGCCCCGCTGCGCTCCAGCAGGGTGCGGGCGATAAAGAAACCCAGCCCCATGCCGCCCTGACTGGGGGCGATGGGGGTGGAGTGGTCCTGTCCAGCCGTGGCCAGCTGCTTGGCCAGCGCGCGGCGGGCCTTGTTCTGCGGGCGCGTCGTCACATAGGGATCGCCAAGGCGCGGCACGACATCGGGCGCAAAGCCCGGGCCGTCATCGCTGATGTCGACGGTGATCCAGCCCGCATCGACCGTGGCGACCATGCTGACGGTCTGGTTGGCGAAATCGGCGGCGTTCTCGACCAGTGCCGACAGGCCATGGATGACCTCCGGCTGGCGATAGATGCGTGGCAGGGGCTGACCCTCGGGCGCGACCACCTTGAGGTCAAAATCCAGATCAAAGCCCTGATGCGGGGCGGCGACCTCCTGCAGCACGGCCTTGAGTTCGGCCTCGGCAAAGGGGCCATCGTCATTGTGGTGCGCGTCCGAAAGCTGGTTCAGGATTTCGCGGCACCGCGCGGCCTGTTGCAGGATCAGATTGGCCTCTTCGGCCAAGGCCCCGTCGCTGTCGGCATGACGCAGCATTTCGCGCGCCACGATCTGAATGGTCGCCAAGGGCGTGCCCAGTTCGTGTGCGGCAGCGGCGGCCAGACCGCCAATCGCCGCCAGCCTCTGCTCACGTTGCAAGACATCCTGCGTCGTGGCCAGTGCCAGTTCCAGCCGTTCGGCATCGCTGGCGACCTTCCATGCATAGCCGGATGTGAACAGCACGCCGGTGATCAGGGCGATACCCAGCTCCATCCGGTAAAGGCCCGGCAGTTCCAGCGCCTCGTCCGTGCGCCACGGCAGGGGCAGGGACCACCAGAACATCCCCGCCACACAGATGAGCGCCAGCGTCGCCAGACCCAGCGCCTGACGGGACGGCAGGCTTGCCGCGGCCACGGTCACGGGCGCTACTAACAGCAGGCAGAAGGGATTGGTCAGGCCGCCCGTCAAAAACAGCAGAGCCGACAGCTGCAGGACGTCAAAACCCAGCTGGAAGGTTGTGCGGCTTTCCTGACGCAGATTGACCTGCTGCTTGCGCGTGCGGGCCATGGTTGCAAGGTTGACCGCCACACTGGCCCCGATCACCGCCAGACACGAAATCAGGGGCAGGGGGAAGCTCAGCGCCCAATAGGCCAGCAGAACCGCCGCCAGCTGTCCGGCAATCGTCAGCCAGCGCAGAACGATCAGGGTGCGGATGCTGAGGCCCCGCCCACGGCTGGACTGGCGCGACAGATCCAGAAGATCGCGCGTGCCGCTGCGGGCGGCATCGGCCACGGCCTGCGACAGGGAGGGGGCTTCTGTATGGTTCACCTTGCTCTTATACCCCTATATCTGCGCCCGCCCATGGGTCTGAATGGCGCACAGATATCCTGCATCTAGGTTTGGTCATGCCCCGTCGTTCGATTGTCATCTTTGCCGCCGTGATCACAGCCTTGGCGATCGGCCTGTTCTTCACGACCGTTCTGGTGTGGAACGAGCGCAATGGATCGGACGCCCCGCGCGCCCATGAGGTCGCGACTGGCCAGCCGCTGGTCGGTGGTGACTTCACCTTGGTCAATCAGGATGGCCAGACCGTTGATCAGTCCATCCTGAACGGCAAATGGTCGCTGGTCTTCTTTGGCTTTACCTACTGCCCCGACTATTGCCCGACCACTCTGGGCGTCCTGAACGCGGTGCAGGAACAGATGGGCGACGACGCAGACAAGCTGCAGATGGTCTTCATCAGCATCGATCCGGCCCGCGATACCCCGCAGGCGCTCAAGGACTATCTGTCCTCGGACGGCTTCCCCAAGGGTGTGATCGGCCTGACCGGCTCGGACCAACAGGTCGCCGATGCGGCCAAGGCCTATCGCGTCTTCTATGAAAAGGTCGGAGAGGGCGAAGGCTATACGATGAACCACAGCCTGACCGTCTATCTGATGGGACCGGACGGCAAGTTCCGCAGCCCGCTGGCCTCGGATCTGGGACCGGACCGCACGGTGTCCCTGATCCGCAATGCGATGGCCAGAGGCTGAACGGGCGGTCAAACCCGCCATACGCAACCAAGGTTACGCTTTCCATAGTGGATCGACCGTGGTTCATTGTGCGTTGCAGTATGAGACTGTCTGACCCCTGCCTGTCCTGACGGGCGCGATGTATCGGTTCACTATGCTCTACGCTTGGCACGAGCTTGCCTATCATTCCGCCATGCCGCTGCGCCTCGGGGCGCAGATGGCGCGCGAGTTCTGGACTTCGCCGTTCAATCTGGCGTCCGACACCGCCATGGGGCGCACCGCCTTTGCCGCCGCAGAGCTGATCGAGAGCCTGACCCGTCGCTATGGCAAGCCCGAGTGGAAGCTGGACAGCGTCACCATCAATGACAGGCCGGTGGCCGTGTCGCAGTCGGTGGTGTGGTCAACGGCATGGTGCCGACTGCTGAAATTCACCCGCGACCCCGCCGATCTGGCGGCTGCGGGCCAAAAGGGCGAGCGCCCCAATCTTGTGATCGTGGCACCGCTGTCGGGCCACTACGCCACCTTGTTGCGCGGGACGGTCGAAGGCTTCCTTCAGGACTTTGACGTCCACATCACTGACTGGACCAATGCCCGCGAAGTTCCCCTGCTGGAGGGGCGGTTCGACTTCCACGACTATATCGACCATGTGCGCGACATGCTGACGGCCATCGGCGGTCGCGCCCATGTTGTGGCCGTGTGCCAGCCGGGGCCGCCCGTGCTGGCGGCCTGTGCCCTTATGGCCGAGGACAACCACCCCAACCGTCCCGCCTCTATGAGCTTCCTCGGCTCGCCCATTGATGCGCGACTGTCGCCGACGGTGACCAACCAGTTGGCCGAGGAAAAGCCGTTTACCTGGTTCCGCTCGAACATGATCCATACCGTGCCGCTGCCCTATGCGGGTGCGGGCCGCCGTGTCTATCCGGGCTTTGTCCAGCTCTACAGCTTCATGTCGATGAACGAGGAGAAACACCTCGACGCCCACAGGCGCTATTTCGACAGTCTGGTCGTGGGTGATGGCGACGGCGTCGAAAAGCACGAGGAATTCTATGACGAATACCTCTCGGTGCTGGACCTGACCGAAGAGTTTTATCTCCAGACCATCGACTATGTGTTCCAGCAGTATTTGTTGCCGCGCGGTCTGCTGACCCATCGCGAGCGCAAGGTCGATCTGGCCGCCATAACCGATATCGGTCTGGCCACCATCGAGGGCGAGAACGACGACATCTCCGGTGTCGGCCAGACACAGGCGGCCCACGTTCTGACCCCGAACATTCCCGACAGGCGTCGCCTGCTTCACGTACAGGCCGATGTCGGCCACTATGGCGTCTTCAACGGTCGCCGCTTCCGCGAGCAGATCTATCCGCGACTTCGGGATTTCATCGCCGCCAATGAAGCTTTTTCAGCCTAGATACAGGGACGGTGACCGACTGGCCCTCGCCAGCGGTCATACCCTGAGGCTGTCGGTCAACAGACGGGCGCGCAGGCTCTCCATCCGCATCGACGCCGCGTCGCGTGAAGCGGTGGTGGTGGTGCCATCGGCATCAGCGTTGGCGCAGGGCGTCGCCTTTGCCCAGACCAAAGCCGAATGGATCGCTGAAAAGCTGGACGGGGCGTCTGAAATCCGCCCGTTCGCCCCCGGTATGACCATCCCCCTGCTGGGGCGTCCAATCCGCCTTGAGGGCATCGAGGGTGTAGGTGCGGCACGGCTGATCGATCTGCCCGATGGCCCTGTCCTGCGGGCCGGTGGCGAGGGCGAGGCCTATGCCCGACGTATCGAGAACTGGTTCCGCAAACAGGCGCGGCTGTTTCTGGTGGAGCGGACCGAGCACTACCTCGCCCAACTCGGCCAGAAGCCGGTACGGATATCCATTGTCGATACCCGTTCGCGCTGGGGCTCATGCAGCCCGCACAACCGCTCGATCCGCTATAGCTGGAGGGTGGTGATGGCCCCTGAAAAGGTGGCCGACTATCTGGCTGCCCATGAGGTGGCCCATCTGGTCAGGGCCGACCACAGCCCTGAATACTGGGCCGTGGTCGAAAGCCTGATCGGAGATCACAAGCCCATGCGCCGCTGGCTGAAACAGCACGGCGTAGAGCTTCACGCCATCGGCGGCTAGGGCGGGGCCTAGTAGAAGAGCGCCTCGTTGGACGGCTTGGGCGCGGGCTTCGGGTTCGGAGCCTGTGCCGGAGGCGCGGTCTCTACGGGGCGTTTGGGATCGACAGGGCCGTCATAGATCGGGTCCTCGATCGGCACATTGGTATCGTCGACCAGCGGCTCTTCGATGTCGCGCATCAGGTCACCCACCGGATCCGGCGGGACCCAGCCGTCCGGCAGGGCTGGACCGTTGGGAATGGCCTGAACCGCCAGTTTGGGCAGGGCGGCCTGCATAAAGGTGGCCCAGATCGCTGCCGGTGCTCCGCCGCCGGAGATGCGGCGCATCGGGGTGTTGTCGTCCTTGCCGACCCACACCGCAGCGGTAAAGCCGCCGGTATAGCCGACGAACCAGGCATCCTTGTAATCGGAGGTCGTGCCGGTCTTGCCCGCGATATCGCGACCACCCACGGCTGCCGCGCGGCCGGTGCCGCCGGTGACCACACCGCGCAACATCTGGTTCAGATAATAGAGTGACGGGTTATGGATGGCCTGATTGGCCTCGGCTCCGCCGTGTTGATAGACGATGCGGCCCGACTTGGTACGGATACGGCTGATGCCATAGGCTTTCACGCGGCGTCCGCCATTGGCAAAGGCGTCATAGGCCTGTGCCATTTCCAGCGGCGACACCTCGACCGCACCCAGCGCCATCGACGGCGAGGTGCTGATATTGCCGGTAATGCCCAGACGGCGCGCGACATTGGCGACATTGCTGCGGCCCACCTGATCGGCCACGGCAGCGGCGACCGTATTGGTGGACTGGGCGACGGCCTGTGCCAGCGTCATCTGACCGGCAAAGCCGCCCGAATAGTTGCGCGGCGACCAGCCACCGATGGTGACAGGCTCATCCACCACCACGGTATCCGGCGTATAGCCCGCTTCCAGCGCGGCTAGATAAACGAACGGCTTCCATGCGGAACCCGCCTGACGGCGCGCTTCGGTGGCGCGGTTGAACTGGCTGTCAGGATAGGAGGCCCCGCCGATCATGGCGCGCACGCGGCCATCGCCGTCCATGGCCACCAGAGCGGCCTGTTCGACGCCCTTGTCCTTGTCGCGGTCGATGATGCGGCGGACAGCGCGTTCGGCATCGGTCTGGATCGACAGGTCCAGCGTGGTCTCGACGATCAGGTCCTCGGTCTGTTCGCCGACCATGCTGCGGACCTGTTTGTCGAGCCAGTCGATGAAATACTGGGCGTGCTGGCTGGCCAGCGTGCGCGACACGCGCACCGGCTCGGCCACGGCGGCCTGACGCTGGGCCTCGGTGATGATGCCCGTCTCGACCATGGAGTTCAGAACGACGGTGGCACGGCCCGCCGCGCGCTCGCTTTCGCTCACCGGAGAATAGCGCGAAGGGGCCTTCAGAAGGCCTGCCAGAAGGGCGGCTTCGCCTACGGTGAGTTGCTGGGCCGGCTTGTCGAAATAGCGCTGCGAGGCGGCCTCGATACCGTAGGCACCGGCACCGAAATAGACGCGGTTCAGATAGAGGGCGAGGATCTCTTTCTTGGAGAATTTCACTTCCAGCCAGACAGCCAGCATCAGCTCCTGAACCTTGCGCTTCAGGTTCTGGTCCGGCGTCAGGAACAGGTTCTTGGCCAGCTGCTGGGTGATGGTCGAGCCACCCTGAACCACGCGCTTGGCCTTGAGGTTGGACGCCATGGCGCGGCTCATGCCGATGGGGTCAAAGCCCGGGTGGCTCCAGAAGCGACGGTCCTCGATGGCCACAAAGGCGGCGGGGACATAGTCGGGCAGGGAGTCCAGATCGACCGGCGGGGCCATCTGCGACCCGCGCACGGCAATCAGCGCGCCGCTGCGGTCCAGATAGGTCACCGACGGCTGGCGGTCGACATTATAGAGGCTGGAGGTATCAGGCAGGTCGCGCGCGAAAATCGCAAAGAAGACGACCGCAAAAATCAGGCCCCAAACGGCCAGAACCGAACCCCAATAGAACAGCCGTCCGAAGAATGAACGGCGAGGCTTGGGCTCGGCATTAGGGTTACGGTCGTTACGCGCCATGGAAGTCCTCGTGGTCAGCCACCCCCGAACCTAGCGGCTCGGGGGTACTCGACACCATCCATAAACTGTCGACCGTTTGATGGCGACTTAATTGGATTTCAGGAAGCTATCGACTTCTGCCGCAAACACTTCGGGCTGGTCGAACATGATGAAGTGGGCGCTGTCGTCGATGCGTTTCAGCGTGGTCTCCGGCCGGGTCGAGAAGCTGGCGCGGTAGATCATGTCGGTGATCTCATTGGTCATGCGCGCATCGTTGAACTTCACATAGAGCACCGTCATCGGGACGGTGATCTTGGGCAGATCAGCCCGCAGGTCGCTGATGACCAGATCATAATAGGCTGCCGCCGCGACGGCTTGGTCCGAACGCTCGACATCCTCGATCGCCATGGGACGGCGGGCCTCATTATTGACCATGCCCGTGACGGTCGCGACACCTGCGGTGTTGTAGTCTTCGCGCGAGATCGAGGCCTGCTGACGCCACATATTCAGCGCCACCGGCTGGACGCTTTCAGCCGTCGTGGCACCGGGAGGGCCGAACATCGCGCCAACGAAGGGCAGCATGTCCACGACCATCACCTTGCTGACAGCATCGGGATGGCGCGAGGCCAGCGTCATGGCGAGGGTGCCGCCCAGCGAGTGGCCGATGACGGCGGGCTTCTGAAGGCCGTTCGCTTCGATATAGCGGGCGATCTCTTCGGCCACCGGCACGACGAACGGCGAAGGCTCTTCACCCGACTGGGCATTGCCGCCCGCAGGGGCTCCAGCAAAGCCGTTGACGTGGATGCGGTGGATGCGGTGGGTCGCCGAAAGCTGGTCCACCGTGTCCTGCCAGATGCGCGGCGACGAGGTCAGGCCCGGAATAAGGACCACGTCCGGCCCACCTTCCAAACCATCAACGCGAACGTGGATGCGGTCGGACTGGAAGTCGGCATGCTGGTGGCCATGATCCGAGCCGTGAGCTTGGGTTTGGGCCATTGCGCTGACCGTCGGCAGTGTCAGCGAAAGGGGCAGGGCGAGCATGGCCGCCATAAGTGCTTTGCGGGACAAGGGCGTTCTCTCCGATGGATATGTTTTCTTACGCGACTTTATAAAACAAAGTTCTCTATAATGTCCAGCAGGACATGTCAGCGCCGACTTGATATGACAACCGGATGAAGAGTGACGCATCACAGGTTGTGCCGTCCGTCGTCCCCAAGCCGTCGACAGCGTTCGGCAAGGGTTATGTCACCGATGCCTGGTATTTTGTAGCGCTGTCTCGACAGGTCGGGGCCGCCTCGCTCAAACGCTATGAGGTGATGGGCGAGCCTGTCCTGCTGGGCCGTACCCGCGCGGGCGAGGTCTATGCCCTGCGCGATGTCTGTCCGCACCGCGCCGCCCCCCTGTCCGCAGGCCGTCTGGTCGAGCGCGACGGCGAGGGCGAGACGGTCGAATGTCCCTATCACGGCTGGCGTTTCCGCACCGATGGTGTGTGCGCCGCCATTCCTTCGCTGTGTGACGGGCAGAATGTTGATCCGCAGCGGTTCAAGGTCCGCAACTATCCGGTTCGGGAAAGCCAGGGCCTGATCTTCGTCTGGATGGCCGCCGATCCGCGCCATCCGTCAGAGCCGGATCACGAGCCGCCCGTCTTTCCCGGTGCCGACGGCGATATCCGCCTGTTTGAATGGATGGATTTTGAAAGCCATATCGACCATGCGTCCATCGGCCTGATGGATCCGGCCCATGGCCCCTATGTGCATCGACAGTGGTGGTGGCGCTCGGCCAAGTCCATGCACGAAAAGGCCAAGGCCTTTGCGCCCTCGCCCTTTGGCTGGACCATGATGCGGCACAAGCCTTCGTCCAACAGCCGCCTTTATAAGATACTGGGCGGCACCCCCGAGACCGAGATCAGCTTCCGCCTGCCGGGTTATCGGTGGGAGCATATTCAGGTTGGCAGCCGCTATGTGCTGGCGCTGACCCTGCTGACCCCGATTACCGACAAGCGCACGCGCGTGACGCAGGTCTTCTGGTCCGACCACTGGATTTTCGGGCTGATGAAGCCCTTCCTTCGCGCAGGTGTCGTGGCCTTCCTCCAGCAGGATGGCGGCATGGTCAATCTTCAGAACGAGGGTCTGAAATACGATCCGACCTTCATCTGGATCGATGACGCCGACCAACAGGCCAAATGGTACCAGCAGACCAAGAAGGAATGGCTGCTCAGCCGTGCCGAAGGCAGGGCCTTCGTCAATCCGGTCAAGGAGACCGTCCTGCGCTGGCGCAGCTGACGTCCAAGAAAAAAGGCCGGAAGGTTTCCCTTCCGGCCTTTCTTTTGGAACGGATGTCCCGGACTTACTTGGCCAGCTGGCCGCCCAGCAGGGCGTCCATTTGCTTGCGGACCAGCGGCGTCAGCTCTTCGATGCCCCAGTTGTCGAAAGCTGCGCGGCGGAAGTTCGACAGATAGATGTCCCACACCATGCGGGCGATCATGGCCACGTCGATGTCCTGACGCAGCTCGCCCTTGGCGATACCGGCTTGCAGGACTTCGCTCAGGGCCGACATGATCGGGGCGAGAAATTCACGGACGCGCTTGTCGGCGTCTTCCGGCTGGAACCACGAACGGGCGACCATAGCCTGCATCAGCGGCAGGTGATCGAGAGCGCGGTGGTAACCGGCGGTCAGGCCACCGGCCAGACGGGCGGCGGTGGTGTCGTCGATGGCGATGCCAGCGGCAAAGTCTTCGGCGAGGGCAGCCATTTCTTCAGCGAAGACGGCTTCGAACAGTTCGGCCTTGTCTTGGAAGTTGGCGAAAACCGCACCGGTCGACATGCCAGCGCCCTTGGCGATGTCACGGATGGTGGCGGCGTCATAGCCACGTTCCGCAAACAGGTTGCGGGCAGCTTCCAGAACTTTCAGGCGGGTACGGGCCTTGGCCACCTGGCGACGGTTTACGCGCGGCTTGGCTTCGGATTCGGCGGTCGCAGAAGCGACAACGACGGTCTCGGTCATCGACTTAAATACTCTATCACTAAAACTTAAAACAGGCGGGGAGAGCCGCCGAAACTGGATCGGTCCCGGACCAAGGTCGCTGCGGTAACAATGACGGGCGAACAGCGGTACGGGGCGATTTGCTGGAGCGAACTAACATCATCGAACAGTGACCAAAATGGGTCGAAAATCCGTCCAAATGCATGCCCAAAGCCCTCTGAATTGCGATTTAAGTAAGTATTTTTACTAGCCCCGAGAAAAAAACTTGCGTTTTTGTGGCCATTTCAACGGGTGGCGCAACAATGTTTTCTCGGGCTCGGATATACAGAAAACTCCTGCCTCAAGAAATTTCGCAGATTCCTGTTTTCGACCAATGTCTTGGTTGGAAGCCTCTGCCACTATTGTCGGGCATCGGTGGGTAGCCTAATCAATCTGCGAACAAGTCGTCTGCCGCATTCAACGCCCAAGGGCATTGCTAAAGATGACTCTATTCGAGGGACAGATATGAAAAGACTCCTGGTAAGTGCCGCCGTTGCAGCTCTGGTGATGCCTGCAGCAGCCATGGCGCAAACGGCAGCGCACGATCACGCCTGCATCGACAGCGAATGCGAGATGGTCAGCCTGTTCGAAACGCCGATGGCCAAGGCGGCCAATGGTGGCTGGCAGGGCACCGAAAGCCCCCGCTACGGCACCTGGGGTTTCGACCTCTCCGGCCGTGACACCTCGGTGCGCCCGGGCGAGAACTTCTTCTTCCACGCCAATGGCGCCGCCTTCGAACAACTGGTCATTCCATCGGACCGCACGTCTTACGGCTCGTTCCCGCTGCTGCGCGAACTGTCGGACAACCGCATGAAGGAGCTGGTGCTGGGTCTGGCCGCCCGTACCGATCTGGTTGCCGGCTCTGACGAGCAGAAGATCGCCGACGCCTACCGCTCCTATATCGACGAAGCCCGCATCGAGGCGCTGGACGCCCAGCCGCTGGCTCCGTACCTCGCCAATATCCGCGCCATCGACAGCCATGAAGCCATGGCCACCTATATGGGCGCGCACAATGGTGACTTCGGTGCGGCCTTCTTTGGTGCCTTTGTCAGCGCAGACGCCAAGAACCCGACCCGCCACGTCGTCTCGACCGGCCACTCGGGCATCGGTCTGCCGAACCGCGACTACTATCTGGACGAGCGCTTCACCGAGAAGAAAGAAAAGTATCAGGCCTATGTGGCCGACATGCTGACCCAGATCGGCTGGGACAATCCGGTCGAAACCGCGGCCCAGATCGTCGATCTGGAAAACCGTATCGCTCAGGCTCACTGGACGCCTGCGGAAAACCGCAACCGCGACCGCACCTATAATGAATACACCATCCAGTCGCTGGCGGCCGAGGCACCGGGCTTTGACTGGCAGGGCTTCTACAATGCTGCGGGTCTTGGCCATGCCGACCGCATCATCGTGCGCCAAGACACGGCCATGCCGAAGATGGCGGCCATCTATGCCGAAGCCGATCTGGATGTGCTGAAGGCCTGGCAGGCGTTCCACACCGCCGATCAAATGGCTCCGCTGCTGTCGCAGCGTTTTGCCGACCTGCGCTGGGCCTTCCGCGATCGCGACCTGCAGGGCCAGCCCGAGCAGCGCACCCGCGAGAAGCGCGCCATCTCCTTCGCCGAGGGCGCTCTGGGTGAAGCCGCAGGCCGTCTGTACGTCGCCCAGTACTTCCCGCCGGAATACAAGGCCCAAATGGAAGAACTGGTCGCCAACCTGCGTCTGGCCCAAGCCGAGCGTATCCAGAACCTGACCTGGATGGGCGATGAGACCAAGGCCGCCGCCCTCGACAAGCTGAACAAATTCACCGTCAAGATCGGCTATCCGGACAAGTGGCGTGATTATTCGGCTCTGGAAATCCGTGGCGACGATCTGGTCGGCAACGCCATCCGTATGCGCCAGTGGTCCTATGCCGACCGCGTTTCGCGTCTGGACAAGCCGGTCGACAAGACCGAGTGGGGCATGACTCCGCAAACCGTCAACGCCTACTACAACTCGGTCAATAACGAGATCGTCTTCCCGGCTGCCATCCTGCAGCCGCCGTTCTTCGATCCGAATGGCGATGCGGCTGTGAACTATGGCGGCATCGGCGGCGTGATCGGTCACGAAATCGGCCACGGCTTCGACGACCAGGGCTCCAAGTCGGACGGCGATGGCGTCCTGCGCGACTGGTGGACGCCGGAAGACCGCGCCAACTTCGTGGCCCTGACCACCCGTCTGGGTGAGCAGTACGCCCAGTTCGAGCCGGTCGCCGGTTATAAGATCAACCCGAACCTGACCATGGGCGAGAACATCGGTGACGCTTCGGGCGTGGCCGTGGGCCTGCATGCCTATCGTCTGTCGCTGAAGGGCCAAGAGGCTCCGGTCATCGACGGCCTGACGGGCGAGCAGCGCTTCTTCTATGGCTGGGCCCAGGTGTGGCAGTCGAAGTATCGCGAGCAGGCACTGATCCAGCAGGTCGCCACCGACCCGCACTCGGCCGCCCAGTTCCGCGTCATCGGCCCGCTGCGTAACGTTGACGAGTGGTACTCGGCCTTCGACGTACAGCCGACCGACAAATACTACCTCGCTCCGGAAGACCGCGTCCGTCTCTGGTAAGCGATTATCGAAAATGTTTCGATAGTGAGAAGGCCGGTGGTTTCCCACCGGCCTTTTTCATGCGCGACGCTGCCGCACGGAGTATCGGCGTTAAGCATGAACGTGCGCGATTAAGCTGAAGCTTGGGATGCAGGCATGAAAAAGCCCGCTGCGGGGGATACATCGCAGCGGGCCTTCTCGCTCTCTGATGGAGCGGACGTTTCCTCCCCGAAACGCCTCCAAGTGACTGCTGCGCCACCGCGCTGCGTCCCTCGAGTGACCCCAATTGGCCCAATCGATGCCCTTGCGTCAATCGAATGAAAGCAAGGAATCGAAGGATTTATGAGTTATCGATGATAACCTGATGGGGTTGCAGGTAATTTCTCGAAACTTATTCGATAATGCCCTTGATGGTGGCAACCAGCTCCGAACGGGCGACCTTGACCTGACCGGGGCGGGCAGCCTTCCATGCTTCGTTGTCGGCGATGTTGGCGGCTTGGGCGCGACCGGCGTCCAGATCCTTGATGGTGACTTCGCCCGCTGCGATCTCGTCACCGCCGAGGATGACGGCGGCGGGGGCGTTGCGACGGTCGGCATATTTGAACTGGGCCTTCATGCCGGCGCGACCCAGATACAGCTCTGCCGGAATGCCTGCGTTGCGCAGCTCGGCCACGGCATCCAGATAGTGCTGCATGTCGTCGTCCGAGAAGACGATGACGACGACCGGTCCGCGGGTGCGGCCTTCGCCCGTCTTGCCTGCAGCCTTCAGGGCCGAGGCCAGACGCGACACACCGAAGGAGAAGCCGGTGGCCGGAACCTGCTGGCCGGTGAAGCGGGCGACCAGATCGTCATACCGGCCACCGCCGCCGATCGAGCCGAAGCGCATCGGGCGGCCCTTCTCGTCCTTGGTCTCCAGCAGCAGCTCGGCCTCGAACACGGTGGCAGTGTAGTATTCCAGACCACGCACGATGGTCGGGTCGAACTTCACCGCATCCTGCGCCACGCCCATGGCGTTCAGGGCGCGGTCGATGGCCGACAGTTCCTTCAGAGCCGCTTCGCCCGCAGCGCCCAGACCGGCACCGACATTGGCAATGGCGTCCAGAACCTCGGCGCGCGACAGGCCCGGCTGTTCGGCCGAAGCGAGGAAGGCCTCGATGCTGGTGATCAGGCTGGCCGGAACATTGGCCCCCTTGGTGTAGTCACCGGACTCATCCAGACGGCCTTCGCCCAGCAGAAGGCGTACGCCTTCGATACCCAGACGGTCGTATTTATCGACGGCGCGCAGGGCGGTCAGGCGCTGGTTGGTGTCGGTGATACCGGCGGCGTCGAACAGACCGTCGAACAGTTTGCGGTTGGAGACGCGGATAACGGCCTGACCGGCCTCGAGGCCAGCGGCCCCCAGACCCTCAACGCCCATAGCGATGATTTCGGCGTCGGCCTCGGGGCGGTCGGAACCTACGGTATCGGCATCGCACTGCCAGAACTCGCGGAAGCGGCCTGGACCCGGCTTCTCATTGCGCCAGACCGGACCATAGGCATAGCGGCGGAACGGCTTGGGCAGGGTTTCCCAGTTCTGCGCCGCAAAGCGGGCCAGCGGCGCCGTGTGGTCATAGCGCAGGGCCATCCACTGGTCGTCGTCGTCCTCCAGCGCCAGAACGCCTTCGTTCGGGCGGTCGGTGTCCGGCAGGAATTTGCCCAGCGCATCGACATATTCAAAGGCGGGCGTCTCAAGGGCCTCAAAGCCCCAGCGCTCGTAAACTTCCGACACGCGCGCGATCAGTTGACGCTCGACGCTCAAATCATGGCCGCGACGGTCCTGAAAACCGCGGGGTGAGCGTGCTTCGGGGCGGGTGTCTGGGCGTGCAGTATCGGTCATGCGGTGGCGATTAAGCCATCACACGTCCCGCTGCAATGCGACTAGGGGAGGGATTTGCGGATCTCGAGCTTGCGACCGTAGGTCAGGCAGCGCCACACCCACTCCAGCGGACCCCATCTAAAGAACCGCATCCATACATGCGCAAAGACAATCTGGGCGATCCAGCACCCGATAATCCATGTCCACATCTGGCCGGGTGGCACGGTGCCAAACAGCTTTGGCCCAAATGGCGCATAGAAGGCAAAGGCCATGATCAGCGACTGGCAGAGGTAGGTCGTAAAGGCCATCTGGCCCACAGGGGCAAGCCAGCGGAACATCACCGGCACCATGATGACCAGGGCGGCGTATCCGATGGTGATCAGCACAGAAAGCCCTGCTGTGGCTTCATCCAGCCCCCGCGACGGCATTTCGACGGGAGGGACCAAACTTTCGACATGCACGGCCCAGCCGCGAGCGGCCAGTGCCACCGCCGTGACGGCGATCAGCGCCCAATAGATCCACGCCCTGACCCGCCCGTGGAAGAAGCCTACCTTGAACAGCCCCATGCCCAGCAGCATGATCGGGATGGACGAGAATGGCATGATCATCAGGCTGCTGAGCTGGACGATCAGCCACGCCTTCAGGTTCTCGATCAAAGCCCCGACTAGGCCGGACTGATAGGCCGCGATGATATCGGTGACCGAGCCGAATACATCCGCGGTCTGCTCGCCCGACATGGACGCGGAAAACTCCGGCGGCAGCATGGGCAGCAGCAGGCCAAACCCGAGCTGGCAAAAACCAAGGGCCGCGGTGATCCCCCCGCCGATGATGATCAGGATACGCCCCGACAGCGAGCGCGCCAGCATGGCGAACAGGCCGCAAAACGCATAGAACAGTAGAATATCGCCAAACCAGATCAGCAACCCGTGGACGAGGCCAAACACGGCCAGCCAGCCAAGGCGCCGTCGCAACAGGCGCCCGCGATCCTTGTCGGTGCGCTCTCCGCCCACCAGAAACAGGCTGACCCCGAACAACAGGGTGAACAGGTTGCGGAAACGATCGACGAAGAAGGTCTGCTCGACCCAGTAGAACAGGCGGTCGTTGCCCGACAGCATGCCATCGATCGCAAACGGACCGGCTGTGGCATCCATGGCCACAGTCATCGGCCAGGCAAAGGCCATGATGTTCACGACAAGAATGCCGAGTACAGCCAGACCACGAAGGCTGTCCAGCGATATCAGTCGATTATCCGCTACCGTCATGGCCACCCCTCCCGATGGTCATCTGGGCTTTAGAAGCGTGAAACGTTCACCTTCTTATAGCCGATATAGGCCACACACAGCCCGCCCCACAGGGCGTAGCTGACACCCACCATCAGAGCGAGGGGAACGCCCAGAACCCCGAACACCAGCACGACCGTCTCGATCGCGCCCAGAGCCTGAACAAAGCTCTCGCCCGAGAAACCGGCGACGATGGCCAGAACAAGGGTCATCAGGATCTGAAGGACAGCCGTCAGAAGGCCCCCATAGATGACATAGCGGGCCACAACCGCACGGCGCGTCCACGGTGCATTGTTCGGGCGCTTGGCCTTGGCCAGACGGGCCATGAAGATCGGCGTGGCGATTAGCCCCACCGCCAGCAGCACCAGCCGCCAGTCGGTATCCAGCCCCGCCCAATAGTGATGCGGCGGCCAGATCGGCAGGGTCACCAGCAGCGGCGGCCATGCGGCGGCCAGCAGGACGGCCAGAATCTTGGACTGCGGGCTATTACGCGGTGCAACACGTTCGCCCCCCGGAAAACGGTCGATGATGCTCGTGGCGCTTTCGCGATCCGTGCGGGGCGGGGTGGGGGCGGCGTGTTCAATCATCAGCGTGTGGGTACCGGAGTTTCGCCCGAATAGTCATAGAAACCGCGGCCGGTCTTTCGCCCAAGCCAGCCGGCCTCGACATATTTCACCAGCAGCGGGCACGGGCGGTATTTGCTGTCTGCCAGACCCTCATGAAGCACGTTCATGATGGCCAGAGCCACATCCAGCCCCATAAAGTCCGCAAGTTCAAGCGGGCCCATAGGATGATTTGCGCCAAGCTTGAGGGCGCGGTCGATCGAGGTGACCGTGCCGACGCCCTCATAAAGGGTGTAAATCGCCTCGTTCATCATCGGCACAAGGATGCGGTTGACGATGAAGGCGGGGAAGTCTTCGGAGACGGTGGTCTCCTTGCCAAGGCTCTCGGCAAAGGCGACCGCCTGGTCATAGGTCTCGGCCGAGGTGGCGATGCCGCGCACGATCTCGACCAGTCGCATCACCGGTGCCGGCTTCATGAAATGAAGGCCGATAAAGCGGTCCGGACGGTCGGTCACCGAGGCCAGACGGGTGATGGAAATCGACGAAGTGTTGCTGGCAATGACCGTATGGGCCGACAGATGCGGCACGGCATCGGCCAGAACGGCTTTTTTGACGGCCTCGTCCTCGCTGGCCGCCTCGATCACCAGATCGGCGCCGGTCACCAGTTCGACAATGGAGCCCGCTTGCTGGATGCGGCCCAGCGACGCGTGGGCTTCGGCCTCGCCAATCAGTCCACGCGCACTGCGGCGGGCAAGACTGGCGGCGACTTCACCCAGTGCCAGCGTGGAGCGTCCTTCTGCCGCGTCATAGATTTTGACGTCATAGCCACCGGTGGCGACGGTCTGGGCAATACCTGCCCCCATCTGACCGGCGCCAATGATGGCGACAGTTTTGAATCCGCTCATGGTCAACTAGGGCTTCCGACAGAACTGAACAGTTAGGCTGAACAGCATTAGAGGCCGCTACGCTGGGTGCAAGTCACGAATGGCGACGCGATGTCGGAAATGCATAGGGGCGTGACCTGCAAGCCCTAGCTCAATAGCCCACCATGCCAAGGCAAAGGTTATGCAGGGCCACGATGACGGTCGACTGAAGGGCGCGGATCACCAACAACAGAATGATCGGCGTGATGTCGATGCCGCCCAGCGACGGGATGAAACGGCGCAGCGGTGCCAACAGCGGCGAGGTGAAGCGGTCCAGCCCGGTGGCGATCTGATAGACGAAACGGTTGCGATAGTTGATGACGTCAAACGCCAGCAGCCAGCTGAGGATGGCGTTGGCGATGATGGCAATGACCACAAGGTCCAGCGACCAGTTCAGCACCAGAAAGAAGAAGTTCACAAAGCCGGCGGCCATCGGTGTCTATCCCTGTTTCAAGCCGTCCCTTCTAGCGATCCGTACGACAATAGCCAAGCAGGCCAACGACCCGTTGACAGGCCGGACCTGTCGTCCTTATCTCCACCGCACGGGGCCGTAGCTCAGTTGGTAGAGCGCGTCGTTCGCAATGACGAGGTCAGGGGTTCGATTCCCCTCGGCTCCACCATCTTCCTGCACAATGGATATTCTGGCGGTGATTTGACCTGCCATTGCGGCGTTTGCCGCGGCAACCGACCGTTTGATTTGCCGTTTTACATGGTGTCACATTGAGGTGGGCCGCCGATGGCTTTCGGCGCGCGGAGCGAGTGACCATGTGAACTGCAACCGGGCTGATGCCTGATTGGAAACGCAAAGGACGACATTGATGCCGACGCTTTATTACGCCGTTGGGGCTTGCTCGCTGGCACCGCATATTGTGCTGGAGTGGATTGGTGCACCGTATGAGGCGGTCAAGGTTGGCTATGGCTCGCCGGAGCTATTGGCAGTCAATCCTGCGGGTGCGGTGCCGACCCTTCGTGAAGACGACGGATGGCTGCTGACGCAGGCGGGGGCGATCCTTGACTATCTGGCGCACAAACATCCCGAAGCGGGCCTGACCGGTGGCGACAGCCTGCGCGAGCGGGCCGAGGCCCATCGCTGGTCGTCCTTCTTCACCAGCGACATGCACGCCTCCTTCTGGCCGATCTTCATGCCCGCCCGCTACACCACCGACGACAGCGACGAAGCGCGCCAAAAGGTGGTGAAGGCCGGTCACGCCCTGGCCCACAAACAGTTTGCCGCCTTGAATAAACACCTTGAGGGCCGCGAGTGGATTCTTGGCACCAAGTCGGTGATGGACGCCTATGCCTTCCCCATGATCCGCTGGGGCAAGAAGCTGTTGGAGGGCCATCTGTCGCAGTATCCGAATGTGCTGGCCCTGCATGACCGTCTGGCGGCTGACCCTGCGGTGCAAAAGGTTCTGGACCGCGAAGCGGGCAAGTAAAACCGAATACTATTGGCCCCGCGTCCGCATGGCACGGGGTCCATTTTCATTGAAAGAGATATCGTGACCACGGGCATTCACCACGTCACCAGCATTACCGCCGATGTTCAGGCCAATGTGGACTTCTACATGGGCTTTCTGGGGCTCAGCCTCGTCAAACAGACGGGTGGCTATGAGGACGCCCAGCAGCTGCACCTCTTCTATGGTGATCCCCAAGGTCGCCCCGGCACGCTGGTTAGCTTCCTTGTGTGGGAGGCTACGGGGCGGGGCCGCACCGGTCTGGGACAGGTGTCCGAAATCGCCTTTGCGGTTCCGGCGGACAGTCTGGGCGAATGGATGATGCGGGCCATCTCGGCCAACATCCCTGTGGAGGGGCCGCTGAAAGAGTTCGGCGAATCCGTCCTGCGGCTGAAGGACCCCGACGGTCTGATTATCAAGCTGGTGGCCAGCGAGGCGGCGACCGGATCGGGATCGGTGACGGCACCCTGTCATATTCGCGGCATTACGGTGCTGAGCGACGTGGCCGAGGCAACCTCTGCCTTCATCGGTCGCTTCGGCTATCAGCACGACAGGACCGAGGGCGCGATCACCCGCCTGAAATCCGATACCGATATTGTGGACATCCATGCTGTCACCGGCTTCCCGCCTTCGGTGAAGGGGGCAGGGGTGCCGGACCATGTCGCCTTCCGCGCGCCGGATATCGAGGCTGTACGCCAGATGCGGCTGGACCTGATCAATCACGGCCCGACCAATGTGCATGATCGCCAGTATTTCGTGTCGCTCTATGTGCGCGATACCTCGGGCCTGCTGATCGAATATGCGACCGATGCCCCCGGTATGAGCGCTGACGAACCCGCCGACCAACTGGGCCAGACGCTGAAATTCCCGCCCGAAATCATGCCCCATGTGGCCGAGGAGCTTCGTATCCGCCTGCCGCAGTTCGCACGGCCGGGCGAGATGCGTTGCCCCAAGCGCGACCTGCCCTTCGTGCACCGCTTCTATTGGCCAGAGGAGATGGATGGCAGCACCATCGTCGTCCTGCACGGGACGGGCGGGGATGAGGGCGATCTGATGCCGCTGGCGCACCGGATTAACCCGAAGGCCGCCATCCTTGCCGTGCGCGGGCGCGCGACCGAAGAGGGCAAGCTGCGTTGGTTCCGCCGCTTTGGACCGGGCGAGTTCGATCAGGACGACATTCGCTCCGAGGCTGCAGCCTTCAACGCCTTTATGGCCGGTGCCATCCGTGGCTATGCGCTCGATCCGGATAAGCTGATGCTGCTGGGCTATTCAAACGGCGCGAACATGATCGCCGCCATGGCCCAGCTCTATCCCGATACCGTCCGGCAGGCTGTCCTGTTGCGCGGGATGAAGGTTCTGGAAGGCGAGGTCGAGCCCGTGCAGGGGCAGGGCCGTATCCTGTTGGTGTCAGGCGATAGCGACCATCTGGTGTCGGTTGATCGTGCCACCGCCCTGACGGCGGATCTGTCGGCGGCGGGACATGAGGTCAGCCACAAGGTTCTGGGGCTGGGGCACTGGATGACCGATGCCGATCAGGCCGAAATCGAGAACTGGATCCAAGGGCTGTAAGCGCGGCCCTATTGGTCCTCGTCAAAGCGGCGCTCGACCAGATCGGTCAGCGCCGCCATGGCGCCCTCGGCATCGGGGCCTTCGGCCTCGACGTCGATGGTCGAGCCGATACCGGCACCCAGCATCAACAGGCCCATGATCGAGCGGGCATCGACGGTGGTGCCGTCCTTGCTGACGCGGATTTCGGATTCAAACTCCGAAGCCGTTTTGACGAATTTGGCAGAGGCCCGCGCGTGCAGGCCGCGCTGGTTGCAGATCGACAGGGTCACCTTGGCGGTCTGGCTCATTTGTCCCCCGCCAGAACCCACGACGCGACCGAGATATATTTACGCCCCGCATCCTGGGCATGGGCGACACAGGCTTCCAGCGTCTCGCGGTTACGCACGCTGGCCAGCTTGATCAGCATGGGCAGGTTCAGTCCGGCGATCACCTCGGCCTTGGTCTGTTCCATAACGGAAATAGCCAGATTGGACGGCGTGCCACCGAACATGTCGGTCAGCAGGATAACGCCATCGCCATCATCCACCGCCGCCGAGGCATCAAGGATGTCCTGACGGCGACGTTCCATATCGTCTTCCGGCCCGATGCAGATGGCGGCCACGCCGCTCTGCGGTCCGACGACGTGTTCCATCGCCGAAATGAATTCGGAAGCCAGGCCCCCGTGGGTGACGATCACAAGACCGATCATAAAGCCAACACCAGTATGGTCCTAACCCGTCGAACATTATGAAGCGGGGCAGATCATTGTCCGCCAATGCCGCTGCAAACCGATAGTCTTAGAGGCAAACCCACAAAGGTTCAAAGGGCTTCTGTGACGCGGTGGATCAGGCTGGCAGCCCCTGCGGATCGCGCGTCGATGGAAATGAGCGGCAGGGTGAGACCAAGCCACTGTATCACTTGCGGATCGGGACAGCGTTCGGGCGCGTGATCATACAGGTCCACGACCAGCCGCACACGGACCAGCTCCATCGCAGGCAGGGTCATAATACCCACCGACCGCGCCTCGATCAGTCCGCGAATAGGGTTGGGACAGCGGGCAAACACGCCGTCACCACTGGCCCAGATCAAGGTCCGGTCATCGGCGACCAGACGCCCGCCCATGGCGATCAGGTGCAGCGCCAGATCGCTTTTGCCGATGCCGGATGGGCCGCGCAGCACGACGCCGCGCCACTCGCTGTTGCCGCTGTTGTCACAGCGGATGGCGACGGTGGTGGCGTGGATCGGCTGGTCGTTCACAGCCGGCGGTTGGCGACAGGCAGGCGCACCGTAAAGGTCGCGCCCTTCACTGCATCGCCCTCGGTGCGGTTCTCGGCCACCACAGTGCCTTCGTGCGCGGTCACGATCTGGCGCACAATCGACAGGCCAAGGCCCGAGTTGTTGCCAAAGGCCGTGCCCTTGGGACGCGAGGTATAGAAACGCTCGAACACGGTCTCGAGGTTGTCGGGCGGGATACCGGGGCCGTCGTCCTCGACGCGGATGCGCCAGAAGTTCGGGGTGCTGTCCTTTTCAAGGAAGACGCGCACCTCGCCACCCGTGGGGCTGAACGAGCGGGCATTGTCGATCAGGTTGCGGAACACCTGACCCAGCGGCGTGTCACGGCCAATGACCGACACATCCTGGCCAGCCGTATTGACCAGACGCACGGGGATATCCCCCTCGCGCAGGCTATTCTCATAGACGCCGATGATGTCGCTCAACAGCTCGCCCAGATCGATCTGGCGTGGACGGTCACGCGACAGCTCGGCATCCAGACGCGAGGCGTTGGAGATGTCGGTAATCAGGCGATCCAGACGACGCACATCGTTTTGCAGCAGATTGGTCAGGCGGGCGCGTTGCTCGTCCGTCTTGACCAGCGGCAGGGTTTCGAGCGCCGAGCGGATCGAGGTCAGCGGGTTCTTGATCTCGTGCGACACGTCGGCGGCAAAACGCTCGATGGCGTCCATCCGCATCGACAATGTGTCGGTCATCTGTTCCAGCGCGCGGGCCAGACCGCCGACCTCGTCCTTACGGATGGTCAGGTCGGGCAGGGAGATGGCGCGGGCGCGTTGCAGACGGACCTGATCCGCTGCTGCCGACAGACGCAGCACCGGACGAGCTACAAACAGATGCAGGATCAGCGAGGCCAGAAGGTTCACCGCCAAGGCCACAAAGGCGAACGGCATCAGGGCGCGGCGCTGGGCCGCCAGTGTGGCATTCACATCGCCCGCTTCCAGCGTCAGCACGCCGAGCACCTGCTGGACGTGACGCACGGGCAGGGACACCGAAACCACCCGTTCGCCCTCTTCATTGCGGCGGATGGTGGCTTGGGGTTCGCCTTGCAGGGCCAGTTCCACCTCGGCGGCCAGTGCCGCGTCGGCTTCGCTGCGAGCCTGTTCGATCAGTTGCGGCGACGGCTCTTCCGGCAGGGGCGAGCCCGCGGGACGGGCGGGCGGCAGCGGCTGACCGGGAATATTGTCCGAGACGTTGTAGGAATCCGAAACCTGAATCCCGTCCATGTCGAACAGGCGGGCGCGCTGGCCGGTAGGAATGAAGTTGTCGCGTAGCCAGAAGGCGGCGGCGCGGTCGTCCAGTACCGGATAGGGATCGCCTTGGGTGATCCCCAACTCGCCCAGCACGTTGGACAGAAGTTCGGCCTGCACCGACAGCGATTCCTGTCGGGCATTGATCAACCCCCGGCTCCATTCGTTCAGAGCCAGTGCCCCGCCGATCATGATCAGCAGGCTGAGAAGATTGAGGGCCAGCATAAAGCCGCCCAGACGCGATCCGCCGAAACGGAACCGTCTGCGCGGCTTGTCAGTCTTAGGCTTCGCGGTAGCGGTAGCCGACGCCATACAGGGTCTCGATCGCGTCGAATTCAGGGTCAACCATGCGGAACTTCTTACGCATGCGCTTCACGTGGCTGTCGATGGTGCGGTCGTCGACATAGACCTGATCGTCGTAGGCCGCGTCCATCAGGTTGTCGCGGCTCTTCACGAAGCCCGGGCGTTGGGCCAGAGCTTGCAGCAGCAGGAATTCGGTGACGGTCAGCTTCACCGGCTTGCCGTCCCAGGTGCATTCGTGACGGGCCGGATCCATGGCCAGCGGGCCACGCTTGATGGCCTTGTTGGCATCGCTTGCACCGGAGGTGTCGGCCATATCGGTGCCTTCAACGCCCGCACGGCGCAGCAGGGCCTTGACGCGTTCCAGCAGCAGACGCTGGCTGAACGGCTTGTGCATATAGTCGTCGGCACCAAGGTTGAAGCCGAGGATCTCGTCGATTTCCTCGTCCTTGGACGTCAGCATGATGACGGGGATGTTGGAGGTCTGGCGCAGACGGCGCAGCACTTCCATGCCGTCCATGCGCGGCATCTTCACATCCAGAATAGCCAGATCCGGCGGCGTGGTCTCGAGCGCCTCGAGGCCCGAGGCACCGTCGTGATAGGCCGTGATTTTGTGGCCATGGCTTTCCAGCGCCAGGGATACGGACGCGACGATGTTTTCGTCGTCATCGACCAGGGTGATGTTAGCCAAGGGCTTCTCCTTGCGAACGAACGCGGACGATTGGGCCGTAATATACGCACGGCAAACGGTACCGTGCGTTATGATTAAGGCAGATTACGGCCACAGGAAATGGGGGGAGCCAACTTTAGGTTCAACCCCCTTCATCTTTTGTATGGTGAAGCTGAACGTTAATCTCTCTGATTTACAAATTGGCTCGCAAAATATCGACGCGGGTTGAAGATGGCCGGACCGGTCCACTACGAAATTTACATACGCAAGACCGCCAATGCGGACTGGACCTTGCTTATGGCCAATGAGGACCGCCGCTTCAGCATCACCACCGCCGAAGAGGTGATCCGCGACCGCATCGCCGCCGCGGTCAAGGTGACCAAGGAAACCCTCAATCCGGCGACGATGGAGTTCTCGACCGTCAATGTCTTGCGTCTGGGCACACCCGATCCTGTTCGCAAGAAATCCAAGATCGAGGGCCCGACCGGCCCTGCCTGCCGCACGCCCGCAGAGCTTTATACGCTCCATGCGCGCGAATCCCTCGGACAGGTGCTGGAGGACTGGCTGCGTCGTCAGGGCGCGACGGCGTTCGAGCTTCTGCATTCGCCCCTTCTGGCCGAGCGACTGGATGCATCCGGCGCCGAGGTCCAGCACGCGATCCAAAAGGTCGCCGTGCCGGAATCCCAGGCCACCGGACAGGACGTCCATGCCCTGATCCGCATCTATCAAAAACTGGCCGACGACACCGTCGAGCGTATCGCCCGCGCCGGTCGCAAGGGCGAGTTCGACGATCCGGCCCGCATCCCGATCGAACAGATCGCCGAGAAGCTTCAGGGTCACCCCGATCGCGCTTTCCGCATGGGTGGCGCTGTAGCGCGCGGTCTGGAAGGCAAGGTCGGCGCACGGGCGCGTCTGGCGACCTTGCTGGAGATGTGCGACCGCGCACCGGCTGCAGGTCCTGTTCGGGCCATGATCATGGTGCCGGTCGAACAGATCCTCTGCGAGATGCTGGCGGCCCGCTATAATCTGCCGGAACTGTTCGGCCCGTCTCTGGATCAGGGGGCTACCTTGGCCGCCGTGGTGCGCATGGTCGCTCCTGTCGAGGTCGCCACCATTGTCGCCCAGGACCCCAAGCTGGCCGTCATGGTGCCACCGGTCGATGGTCCGGCCGCAAGGCTGGGTGAACGTCTGGCGGCAGGGGATTTTCCCATGGTCGCTGCCGCTCTGGCCAAGATGGTGCTGCGCGAATTGACCAGCCAGCGGCGGCTCCATTCCGGCGATGCCGAGGGCGAGATCAACATCCTGCGGGCGCTGGCGATGTCGCTGACGGCGGCGGCAGGGCGTCTGCTGACGCTCGAAGAGGTCCAGAACGCCTTTATCGAGCGGTCGCGCCTGTTGGTGAATGCGGACTTTGTGGCGGCCTATGTGAAGGACTGCCCTAATGTCTTAGCCGAGGCCGAGCGACTGGCGCGTCTCAGCGACAACGTCACCGGCGGCAGCAGCAAGCGCGCAGCGGCACGTTGGCTGGAGGCCTGTATTTCATCTCTGCGGTTCGAGACGGAGATCAGGGGCCAAGTCTCACCGCCCACGCACAAGCTGGCATCTCTGCGCCGCCTGCAACAGGCCATCGAGGGCGCGGGCCTGACGGGCAAGGATGCCGAAAACGCCGTCATCACCTTGGGCAATCTCGGCGCACGGATCGCGGACGAAGCCCGCCTCCTGCCCCAGATCGTCAATGCGCCAAAGCCGCTGGCCCAGCGTCTGTCTGTCCTCTTGAAGATCGCCACGGGCGAGGCGGCCCCGTTCGGCAAGCTGACCGATCAGGCCCGCGCCGAGGTCATCAAGGTGATCCGCTCCACCGAGGGACGCGAACTACTCAAGACCTCGCCGGAGCTGCTCAGAAGCCTCGCGCCCTTGATGAAGTCCGCCGAAGCCGCCGCCTGATATCTATCAAGACGTGGCGTCAGGCGGCCTGACCCGCCGCCCAGCCGGACGACCACGCCCACTGGAAATTATAGCCGCCCAGCCAGCCGGTGATATCCACCGCCTCGCCGATGAAATAGAGGCCTTTCACGTCCTTGGCCTCCATCGTCTGCTGGTCCAGTTGGGTGGTATCGACGCCGCCCAGCGTCACCTCCGCCGTACGATAGCCTTCGGAGCCGACGGGCTTCACCGTCCATGCATTGGCGCTTTCGGCCAGGGCGCGCAGCTTCTTGTCGCCCTGTTCGGCCAGCTTGCCCTTCAGGCCCGCGCGTTCGCACAGCACCTCGGCCAGACGGCGCGGGACGATGTGGCCCATGGCGGTATGGACCATCTGCTTGCCGTTTTCGTTCTTGGCGGCCAGCAGGGCGGCGGCCACGTCGATATCAGGGGCCAAGTTGACGGTGATGGCCTCGCCCTCGCGCCAATAGGAGCTGATCTGCAGGATCGACGGTCCCGACAGGCCACGGTGGGTGAACAGCAGGCCCTCGCGGAACTGCGTCGGTTTGCTCGGGCGGCCCGCTGCCGCATCCTTCGGGGCCTTGTGCTGGACGACGGCATCCAACGAGACGCCGGCCAGTGGCTTCAGGCTCTCTAGCAGCGTCGGCTCGAAGGTCAGGGGCACCAGCCCCGGGCGGGTATCGGTCACGCGCAGGCCGAACTGGCGCGCCACATCATAGGCCCAGCCCGTGGCCCCCATCTTGGGGATTGACTTGGCACCGGTAGCGATGACGACCGACTGCGCCTCCACGCGCGACCCGTCATCCAGATCGACGCTGAAGAGCGTGCCCGTTTTGTTGATGGCCTTGACCCCGAGGTTCAGCGACAGGATCACGCCGGCCGCCTTCATCTCGTCGGTCAGCATCTTGATGATGTCCTTGGCGCTGTCGTCGCAGAACAGCTGGCCGAGGGTTTTCTCGTGATAGGGAATGCGGTGCCGCTCGACCATCTTGATGAAGTCGTGCTGCGAAAACCGTTTCAGCGCCGACAGGGCGAAACGCGGGTTCTCGCCCAGATAGGCGGCGGGATGGATGCCCGTATTGGTAAAGTTGCAGCGACCGCCGCCCGAGATGCGGATCTTCTCGCCGGGAGCCTTGGCATGGTCGATCACGCGCACGCGGCGACCGCGCTTGCCCGCTTCGATCGCGCACATCATGCCGGCAGCGCCGGCTCCGACAATCAGGACATCAAGGGTGTTGGTCTTCATGGGCCTGCCCTAGCAGGCCAAGGGCGGGAAAGCGAACCCGCCCTTCGTCCCGTGGCGCTTAAAGCCCCAGAACCGCCTTGTACCCATCCTGAACCAGATCGGCATATTCATCCGGATGCTTTTGGATATAGGCCGCGAAGAAGGTGCAAGTCGGGAGGATCTTCAAACCCTTGTCGCGAATGTCCTGAAGCACATGCTTCGCCAACCGCGAAGCAATCCCGCGCCCTTCGAGTTCCGGCGGAACCAGTGTCTTGGATACCAGACGCCCGCCGGCCACGTTGTTGTACTCGACGTAAGCCAGTTTTCCATCTACTTCGATCTCGTAACGGCTAAGCTTATCATTATCTCTAATGTCGTTATCGAGTGTCATGGTCTGAATCCTGTGATGTTTTTAGGCAACTCAATCCAACAATATGCAACCTTTAGTATAGCCCAGAAATATTGAGATACGATGGATTTCAAGCTTTGCAGTTAAACTTTAATGTATAGAAAATATTCATTTTTGCCTCGAAATTACAATCAATTGAAACGAGCATCTCATATTCAAAAAATGTGAATTAAGGTTTTAAGCTTTGCTATAAGCTTTGCCGTATTAAGCGAAAATACGTAAGTAACGACGAATTTCGATCGGTGACGGGCAGATCAAGAATGTGTCTAACATGTGTCTGTAATCAGACATACCGGTGTCAAACCGTTCGGAGAGACCTATGATCACTATGAGAAACGCGCTTCTCGGCACGACTATGATCGTCAGCTTCGCGGCACTGGCCGCTCCGGCATTTGCCCAAAGCTCGACCGCACAATCCGAAGACGAGGTCACTCGCGTACAGGAAGTTGTCGTGACGGGCTCGCGCATCCGCCGTGACCCGGCGACCGCGCCGACGCCGCTAATCCAGATCACCAAGGACGAGATCCTGGAAACCGGGCAGAGTTCGGTCATTGAATATCTGGCGACGATCCCGGCGCTGATGAACTCGCAGGTTCCGTCCGACACCACAGCAGGTGTGTTGAATGCTGGTGGTCTGTCTCTGCCTAACCTGGGTTCTCTCGGTGCGGGGCGTACCCTTTCTCTGGTGAACGGCCGTCGCCATGTCGGCTCGGCGGCAGGTTCGCTGTCTGTGGACTCCGACGTTATTCCGCGTCTTCTGATCCGCAATATTGAGATTGTGACGGGCGGTGCCTCGTCGGTGTATGGTGCCGACGCGGTATCCGGCGTGCTGAACTATGTTCTGCGCGAAGACTTTGATGGCATTGAGATCGATGCCCGCGCCGCCCAGATCAACCAGGATGGGCAGATGCAGTATCGCATCGCCGGTCTGGTCGGGCGCAACTTCTTTGACGACCGTCTGAACCTGTATGGCTATGGCGAGTATGAAAAGGGCGATGCGATGTCTGCCGAGGACATCGACTGGCTCCGTGACGGCTGGTCGTTTACGACCAATGATGCTGACCCTACGGCCGTGCCTGCTGACGGAGTGTGGGACGCGATGCTGTATCGCGACGTCCGTACCCTGCAGTTGATGAAATGGGGGCAGGTGACCTTGGCGGGCAACTATCAGCCTAGCCCCTTGAACAATCCGCTTATTTCTCCGTCGGCCCAATGTACGACCAGCATTACGCAGTCCATGTGCTATGGCGTGGAGCCGGGACGCACCTGGGTTTTTGATGGTCTGAACGCGCGTCTCGCGAACTTCGGCGACTGGGTCCAGAAAGGTGGTACCAACCGGGTCACCAATGTGGGCGGTGATGGTTTGAACCCGAACACGACATTCAACGTCGACGCAATCTATCCGGCCAGCGAGCGCGCCCTGTTCCAGGTCGGAGCCAACATTAAACTGACCGAAAACGTCAACCTTCACCTTGAAGCCAAGTATCAGGACGAAACGACTGAACTGGCGACCGGTTATGCCTTTGCCGATGTGTATATCGGCAATGTCGGATCTGCGACCAACTCCGCCCAGATCCTGAGCGCCCGTACCAGTGGTCCGTCGGCCTTCCTGACCCGTTTGGACAATGCCTTCCTGCCAGCAAACCTGCGGACGGCTATCATGAACAATGTGCAGCCGGTGTATTGTCTGACTGTGGCAGGCTGCGCGGGCGGCGTCCCCTACGGCGGTGTCACCAATCCGGCTCAAGCCATGCCGTTTGCCCGTTATTCGGCCTGGACCCTGACCCGTCCGCAGCTCAATGAAAAGCAACTGCAGCGCTACGTCATCTCGCTTGATGGCGAACTGGAACAGGTCGGGTTCATCAAGAACCTGAATTGGGACATCGGCTATACCTACGGTCGCGTGGACAACAAGAACTACGAGCGCTCGGTCGATGGCGAACGGTTCAGCTATGCTCTGGATTCAGTCGTCGACACCTTGGGCGTGCTCGGGACGCCGGGTGCTATTGTCTGCCGCGTGCAACTGGCCACGGCTAATGGTGGCCTGGTCACCAACCGCAACCCTTATGATCCGACGACGGGACAAGGTGTCGGTCCGGCCCAGATCGGCGCAGACGATCCCGATATCAAAGCCTGTCAGCCGCTGAACATCTTCGGTGAAGGCAATCAGTCGCCTGAAGCTCTGGCCTATGTGCGTTCGGAAATCGTCATCGATCAGATGAACGAACAGCATGACGTGATGGGTACGGTCTCCGGCCAGCTCTGGGACTTCTGGGGTGCGGGCCCCATCGGGTTCGCCTTAGGCGGAGAATGGCGTAAGGAAGCCACCGAAGGTACGGGCCGCGACAAGACGACGGCTGGTCGTTGGCTGCTGTCCAACACCGGTCCGGATTTCCTCTATCACGACTATTCCGTGAAAGAAGGCTTCGCAGAAATCAGCATTCCGCTGTTCCGCGACAACTTCCTGGGTGACTATGCCGAGTTCACGGCCTCGTACCGTGCATCGGACTTCTCGCACTTCGGTAAGAGCGATGTTTACGGTGTGAACCTCGTCTATCGCCCGATTCAGGATCTGGCCTTCAAGACCAGCTTTAACACCTCGGTTCGCGCCCCGACGCTCAGTGAAAACTATGCGCCGGCGACCCAGACTTTCGCTCAGCCGACGGATGTCTGTGACTCCCGCCAGATCAACAATATCATCGACGAAGAGGTGAAGGCCCGCCGTGCGGCCAACTGCGAGCTGCTGGCCGCGGAGCTTGGTTTCGCGCCGGGCACCTTCAGCTTTACCAATCCCAATGCACCGAATGCCTTCCGTCCGGAGTATCCGTCCAGTGTGGCGGGCTTCAACCAAGGCAATATCGACCTGCAACCGGAAGAATCCGAGTCCTTCACCTTCTCGGTCGTGATGCAGCCTCGCTTCGTCCCGAACTTCCAACTGGTGCTGGACTACTATGAGATCACCATTGATCAGGTGATCGCTTCGGTGGCTGTTGGTACCAATGTTGGGCTGTGTGTCTCGGGCCCGGAAGGCACCCTGGTTAAGCAGAACTGCGATCGTGTCACCCGTTCGCCGATTGATGATCCCGCCACCCCGCGTGATGACCGTATGGTCATCACCAGCTTCGTCCAGGACTCGCTCAACTATGCGAAACGCGAAGTTCGTGGCCTTGATTTCTCGACCCGCTACCACTGGGACCTGAGCAACTTCCTGGGTCGTGATTTTGGCCGCCTCGACCATTCCTTGAACGGTTCGTGGCTGATCGAACAGAAGAACTTCAACAATATCGATAATCCGGCAGATTACACCGCATCGGAAGGTAGTGTGTATTACCCGCGGGTGCGCTTTGCCTCGAACCTGACCTGGCGTCCGAACGACACCTTCAGCCTTACCTGGACGGCTGACTGGCAGTCGGCTCAGGATCTGAACCGTCGTACGGCGACGGTGACCAACTGGGACAACCGCGAAGCCCGTTATCACCGTCTGGAAAACTTCATGCGGAACGATCTGACCGTTCGCTACAAGGTGCGTGATGACCTGACCCTGCGCGCAGGCGTGGTCAACATCTTCGACGCAGAACCGCCGGTCTGGGTTGGCGGGAACTTCTACTCGAACCTTGATCCGTTCGGTCGTCGCTTCTCGATCGGCCTGAACTACAAGCACTGATCATCTGATCGGGAAGCGTGTCATAAGTCCCTTTCACGGTCTGATACGGC